>NZ_CP129002.1:809583-1157064 GCF_030406085.1 Bartonella sp. TP | reverse complement strand
AACCGAAAACGCGTTAGCTGCGTTCATTTGAAAACTCGTTAAAGAAACTGCTGCTACAACAGCGGTTGATATAAGTGCTTTAATGTTCATATTATGTTCTCCAATTATTTTTACTTTTGATTGGAACTAATATGCCAGAGCATTATTGCTGAAAAATGTACCCTTCTGGGCAAAGCAGCGTCAAAGCGCCTAAAATGCTCGAACATGGCACAATTTTGCAAAAAGATGTGCTATATTAATAGCTGCCATGGATTTAAATTGTGTATCCTCAGAGTTATTCACAAGGATTTCTCGAGTTTATTAGACCATAGAGAAATAATTAATCCCACTAAGGCCATGGCAGCAATAATTAAAAAAGCCATAGCCCCGTTTGAGCTGTTAGCAGGCCCCATTATGGCTTTAACGCCAATCATTTGTCCGCCCCCTTCACCCAACCCTACTGCTACTGCATTCCAGCCAAAGATGCCTACCCTTAATTCACCTGGCGTGTATCTAATTAATAAAACTGAAAGAGCTGGAATCATAATGATTTCAGCTAAAGTCCATAATATAGTTGCTGCTGTAACAAAATAGATATTGTGAAAGATGCCTATTAGCATAAAACCAATTAGATATATAGTAAAGCCCAAAGCTAGTATTAAGGAAGATTTTATGGCGTATTTATCAAGCAAGTGAGTTATGGGATAAGTTAAAGCAATAACAATAATAGCATTTAAAGCAAGTAGTGATCCAAACCACTGAAATGCATTGAGTTCTTTTGATAAATATAATGGTAGCGATGAATAAAGCTGTCCATAAACTGACCAAGTTAGTGCGGTAAGTAAAAAACAAATATTTAGCCCTACATTTTTAACATGATATTTAAGTGCCGTGAGCATAGATTTTTGTGGTGTAGCTATAATATGTTTAGTTTTTAACGACAGGCTAATTAATAAATTGATACTAAGAATTATCGCAGAAATATACAGCGGAGCTCTATGGTTTATGCTAACGAAAATATATGTGCTAATTAATGGGCCAATGGCAGCTGCAATATTAAGAGAAACATTTAAGCCAGCATAGCGCAATAAGATGCTATCTTTGCTGGTTTTCCATTCGGCAACTAAGCTTTTTACATATGTACTATTGCTACCGTAACCAAAACCAATTAAAAGTAAAGCAATCAAAATGCTCCATAAATTATGAAATGTCGCTAGCATAATGTAGCCTATAATCGACAAAGAGCAAAGAGTTGGCATAATCCAAGCATTGGGCAGCATATCAATAAAAGGTGCTGCAAAAATTCTGGCTGTGCGTTTAGTTAGGGATGAAAATAGCAAGATAAATCCAACTGTAGACGCCGAAAACATCAAACTATTTGCCATATATACTGAAATTATAGCAGATAGAGACGAGTAAGATAAAGCGTATAGCCCGTATTCTAGAAGAATGAAAAACATAATTTTCTCATATTAATTTATATAGGAATGGTTTTTATAGCCAGGGCGTTCTGAATCTCTGCAATATTTAAATTAAAATCATCATAAGATTTTCCTGTAGCAATTATATAACCAATTTTTTCGCGTTCCCGCCAATTTTGTATAGGTTTAACTATTTCTCCAACCACTAATGGACAATGCAAATAAATACATGAAGCCATAGTTTTAATATCACTCACCGAGGCTATATTCGTTACTTTGCCAGGTTTTACCTGCAAATAACGTATACCAAAAATTTTTCTATTAAAAAATGCTTTGTCTAAGGCATTTTTTCCCATAAGATCATCAATTGCTGAGCCGTAGGTTTCAATGCCAGTAGAAAGCTCGCTAAGCCAATGAATAAATCCGCCTCCTGGCCGTGCATGAATTTCACCAAGTACCACACCAGCTTCTGTTACCCATAATTCCATATGAAATAAGCCGTGAGTTAACCCAGTAGCATGCAGAGCTTTTTTAGCAGCGTCTAGTATTTTGCGCGTCGTGGCAGCTATAAGAGGTGCAGGGAAAATATGTCCGCACTCAATAAATGTACCGTTAAGGAGCTGTTTTTCGGTTATGCCAAAAAATATAGGCTGCTTTTCTACAAACACTCCTTCTACACTATATTCAGCTCCCTTAACAAAACCCTCTATCAGAAAATCTGTTTTGTCATGCTCCGATAGGTTTTGATAAGCTGGCAATATATCATTTTCATTCCTAACTAACGAAACTCCTTCACTGCCAAGCCCAATCCGTGGTTTTATAATAGCCGCATTTCCATTCATTTCTTGTTTGAAAAAACTCCTTGCTTCTTCAATTGTAGAACATTTTTGGATAGGTGGCTGCTCTAACCCTGCTTTAGCTAAAGCACGGCGAAGCTTGTATTTGTCTTTAACTGTGGCTATAGCTTCTGGTGTATTAGCGGCAAGCCCTAAATGTTTAGCAATTAGGGCAGTTGCCTCTACCGATAATTCATCGAAGGTAAATATATAGCTAAAATCATTAGCCAAATTTGCTGAAGCTAGCCAAGTTTGTATTTCAGGAATAGTCTTACCTGGCATTGGTAGTAAAATATCAGCCCCTTTAGTTACTTCCCGATTATTAGTGAAGAATTGCTTCGTTTCTAAGATAGATATATGGAGATCGCGACGTTTAGCTTGTTCAATACAACGGTGCCCCTGGTTTTTAGAGAAGCCGACAATTAAAAGTTTTTTACGTTCACCCGTCATTAGCATTCTCCTTTATAAATACAGCAACCTCTTGCAGTAGGGCGTTAATACTCTCGGCGTTTATATCTCCTATGCAGCCAACCCTAAAATAGCCCAACTCACTGGCTTATCTAGTTCTTTGAAGCGTATCCATGTATTAAATCTATTGCATTTACCTTTTATACCATACCCTCAGTACTAAAAACAAGATCAACACCGTTAAATCCCATGTTTATCGCAATCTGCCAGTCATTTATTTCCCGATCAGATAATTTAAATCTATCTGTTAACTTCTCTAATTTCTCGTCGACATCAGGGTCAACTTCTTCACCATAAATTCGCATCTTAAGAGCACTGGTAAATGGCATTAGATTTCCTTCATTTCACTAGCTAATAATTCCAAGCTTACAATATGCTCAAGCATAGTATAAAAAATCTCTCTAAAGCTCCTGTAATTCTTTATTTTACAAGGCACCTTAACACCATAGGGGGCATACCAAAGATCAGCACCAATTAAGCGGCTATTCTTATAAAATTTTATTAATTCAATATCAAGAGTTTCATCATATCGGTCCAAATACGGTGTAATGATTTTGAGTATTATCGTCTTTTCGTTAAGTCCTGTTTCTATAACCTTAGAAACTTCAACTTTATAGATACCATAATACCAAAGAAATCCTTGGTGGCATTTTTGTTTCTTCATCGTAAATCTGCAAACTTTTTATAACGATTGTTCATTTCCTTTCCTTCATATAGGCTTCAAAATAGTCGCACCATCATCAGTTAGAAAATAACTATCATTCTTTTTTGTAAGATAGAGCTGTATATAATCATTATGTATATCTAAATACGGACTAGTAAGCACAATGCAGCCAGAAGGAACTTCAATAGGCTTAGGGTATTCTTTCTTTTCAGGCCATAACGGCCAAAGTAAAGCTTCTAAAAATTCTAACATAAGTCCTCCCTGTGTATGTATAAATACTGAGAAGAACTTAGCATAAGTCCAAATAGCTAAGATAATGCTCATAATAACAGCAGCGAATCTAACACTTTCAGCGTCATTGCTACTATCATTAGCGGAAACTGCGGCAGCTATAATAAGACCACAAGTGGTAATTGCATACCAACCATATAAGACGTTACCCCAAAAGTGTAAGTTGGTAACATCAGCATGGAAGAATCTTAATAAAAAGATAATTGCTAGAATAAGAATGAGGATAAAGATGGGAAGATAAACTTCATAATAACTCTCTTGGGCTGGAGTCTGCAACGTTGAGAGACTAATTTAAAAAGGCGCAGTATAACCTCGTGCATTACCTTCATGCTCATAGCTTTTCGGCGTTTTGCGCTCTTCTTGGCGAGGCTTGCTGTCGAGCAATTGTATCTCGCCATGATATTTCTGCAGTACAACTTCAGTCACATACCGATCAACGCCATCATTGTCCTGCCATTTACGTGTTTGTAATTGCCCTTCTACATAAAGTTTTGAGCCCTTTTTTACATAATTCTCTACAAACTTCGCTAGAGCATTATTAAATACGACAATTTTATGCCACTGCGTGCGTGATTGCACCTCGCCTTGCTTGTCCTTCCACTTTTCTGTGGTAGCTAAGCTAAAAATGGCTATTTTCTCACCAGTGTTATTTTGCTTTATCTTTATATCTTGGCCAACATTGCCAATCAACGAAACCTTGTTTAAATTCCCTGCCATTATGAATTTTCCTCAAGCATTTTTTCTATATCTGCTGGTTCAAGCCGGCTTTTGTAATATTTAAAAGCATTAAAAGGTATTTCTTTTTCCTGCGCCATATGAGTGATTAATGCGTTGACTATAAAGTGCATGCTAAGGCCTTGCTTTCTAGCTATAGAATGAGCCATAATCAACGACTTTTCGGACACGCATTCCAAATGGTCTATTTTATCTTTGTTTTGCTTGATCAGCTCCCTAATAGCGCTGCCATACTCTGCCAAGACCGCAATATCTATTCCTATTGAAATTATTAAGAGTATTAAAATAACTACACTAAGCATTGCTTTTTCCTTTATTAAAATGTTCGTATAAATGCCCTAGCGCTATACGTAGCGGTCCTATTAAATCGTCGCTATCGTTATTATCAATTACGATTATCTGCATAGCTTTAATCGCCAACGGGGCATTTTTACTAACGTCCTCTAACGCGTACATTGTTTGTTTATAGCGCTCGCTAATTGCGTTAAGAATATCTAGCCTTTCCTCTTCACTAGCCGACCCTATGCCATCATTATGGTAAACAGCGCTTGGATACCCCTTTGCTCTGAAATAATCATTGTGCAACTTAAAGAAATACTCTGCTGCTGAATGTTCCAAAGGCGATATGTTACCTTTGAGCAACAAGCGACCAACGGCGCTAATGCTACGCGGGTCTTTTGCCATATCTACGCTAATGCCTAAATGTCTGGCTCTAAGCTCAATAGCCCGCGCAATTTCTATTTTGTTTTTTATATTGCTCACCCAAATCGTTACCTTGTTTCTTTAAGTGCTTGGGAATAAGTTTGTAACCCTGCATAGCGTCTTATAGTATGCGCAGCTTGGTTCATTTTTTCTTCTATCTTGTCGCAATAGCTTGCTAACTCGGGCGCTGGCGGAAGAAAACGCTTGTCTTTCGAGGGCGTTCTTCCTTTAAGATGATCAAACATCATTTTCTTAATGGTATAGCTAGAATAGCCAATTAATGATAATGCGTATCCCTCTGCTGACTCCTAAGTTAATGCGCTTGTTAGTATCATTACGCTTGACAGCATTCGAAAAGCATTGGCTATTTCTTCGATCGTTGCTTTTTGCGCTAGGATTTCTTCTACAGCTGCGGCTCGCTTTAGTATTGCGTCTTTTTCTCTTGTTGTTGGCTCATGTCCGTCACGAAATACGCGTAGATATGACCGGGCTGGACTCGCTACCGTTCTATTTATCAAATCCGCAGCTATAGCCGCGCTCTCCGAGTTTAAGGATTCTATCTGCGATAAGGTTTCCAATATTTTTAGGCCTTTGCGGGTGGACTGAGCTATTGTTAAATTTGAAGTCTTTGTGTCCTTTGGTGTATTCATCGTTCCACCTCTCTCCGTTTAAGAATGTTGTTGGGTGCATCCAGGCTTGATAATCTGGCTTATGCGCTATGTAATTATCCAAGCCTTCAAGGATTTCTGCTATAGAGTGTTTTTTCCCAGCTTTAATAAAGGCTGCTTTGGCTTTGGCTTTATTCGTTTTTAGCGGATAGGTATGCCAAAATTGCTCAAACATTTGTGGTAGGAATATCTTTTCAAAATACGCCTGCTCTTCTTTTTTGCTTGGCGTGTATGCGCCTTCGCCGATAGAGCATTCATCTGGGTCAAAGCCTTTCGAAGCTAATAACTCGGCAATATTATCAACGGTCTCTTCCGAGAGATTTTCTGTTTCCGTCAGCTCTAACATTACGTCTAGCCCTGCTTGGCCTGGTTGAAGGATAATTTCATGGCCTTCAACTGTGCCAAGATAAGTTGTAGTTTCTGCGCATTCTGACATTGTGACCACCTCAATTTCTGCTTCTATGATGGGCTCTTTTTTATCTGCGTATTTGTCGATAATTCTTTGCTGTGGCTCGCTATAAACATTGTAATCATGGGATTTCAGCCAGCCTTTTTTAGAGCGCTTCATTACATGCTCCATATAGCCAGCTTGTTTTAATTCGGTGATTGTATTGTAGGTTTTGTTGCGCCCTATTTGTAGGTTCTTGCGCAGGTCCCAAACCTTCACCACCCAGTTTTCAGGCTTTGAAAGTAAATACTGCATCATAGCTTTTGCTATAACCTCAGCTCAGAATTGGTAATGGTATTAGAAAGAACGGTATAATTTGTAGAAACATGGTTCTTTTTAATCATCGTTTACCTTTCTTTCACCTTTTTGTGCAACAATGTCATCCTTGGATGGTTGTTCGGTATTATCAACGTACCAATCCGAAGGACGAACATATCCATCAGTTGCCTTTTCTATTTTTAAAATGATGTTACGGCTAGGAAATCTTTCTCCGCGTATGTATTTACTGATAGCGCTCTGCTTTAGCCCAATAGCTGTCGCCAGTTTACTTTGCGACATACATTGGGTTTTTATGTAGTGTTGTAATTTGTTCATACCATCAATATTACAGTATTGGAATTTATAAGTCAAGAAAAAATTCCTAGCAGGAATGCTTTTGATTTTTAGTAAATCTTATTTATAAGTATGGAATATGTTTAAATTAAAACGATTGAGATTACTTAATAACTTAACTCAGGGGCAGTTGGCCAAGCTTGCTTGTACAACGCAAGGGCAAATAAACCGATTAGAATTAGGTAGTAGAAAACTCACAAAAGAATGGGCAGAGCGGATAGCGCCTCATTTGGGCGTTACTGCTCAAGAATTGCTGTTTCCAGATGATTCAGCTAACTATTCTAAAAAAAACATTCTAGGGCAAAATACATCAGGTGTGCCTATCCTGCTTCAGTTAAGCAATAAAGAATGGATAGAGAATCTAGGGGATATTGAGGAGCTTGCAAATAGTAATCTAAACTCATTTGATTTGAAGAGTGACAAAAAATTGTTTGCGGTAAGGCTGTTGCTGGATTTGCAGAATGGTTTAGCAAGATTAAATGAGCTGGCAATTTGCGTGCCTATAGCACAAGGCGATATCTCTGAGTTAGCTAATAACGATATAATCTTGATCAAGACAGCTTTACCAAGCACAAATTTGGCTAAATACAGTTTATACTGGCTATATC
This sequence comes from Bartonella sp. TP, assembly GCF_030406085.1. Classification (NCBI taxonomy): domain Bacteria; kingdom Pseudomonadati; phylum Pseudomonadota; class Alphaproteobacteria; order Hyphomicrobiales; family Bartonellaceae; genus Bartonella; species Bartonella sp. TP. The sequence continues at coordinate 1,149,632 of NZ_CP129002.1, read as the reverse complement.
TTAAAGCGGGAAGTACTGAAATAGAATTGCAGAACTGTTTTATTAACGCAGAAGAGGATAAAATAAAGCTAGATGTTACGGATATGCAAAATATTACTATAAAAGCTAAGGTTTGCTATTTCGTCAGATTGCCGCAATAAGCTTTTTGCTTTTTAATAAATTTTATTTATAGATTTACAGTATGCTTACGTTAAAAAAATTGAGATTAATTAATAATTTGACCCAGGTACAATTGGCTAAACTTGTCGAAGCGTCGTATGGGCAAATAAGAAAATTAGAGGCTGGAAAGAGAAAGCTGACAAAGGAATGGGCTGAGAGAATAGCACCTCATTTGGGCGTTACTGCTCAAGAATTGCTGTTTCCGAGTGATTTGGTTGAATGTTCCACTAAAAAGGTTTTACGAAAAAATACATCAAGTGTTCCTATCCTGCTTCAGCTTAGCAATAAAGAATGGATAGAAAATTTTGGCGATATTTGGGAAATCAAGAAAAACACCTTAAGCTCATTTGATTCAAAGTACGATAAAAAACTTTTCGCAGTAAAATTATTATTTGCCCTACAAAAAGATTTAGCCAAACCAAGCGATTTAGCGATGTGTATGCCGATTACAGAAGGCGATATTGCAGATTTATCGAATAACGATATAGTATTAACTAAACTACCGCTGCCGAATACCAGCTTGGTTAAGTGCAGCTTCTACAGGCTTCATCTTAAAGCTAGTAGTCACGAGCTAGAGCTACATAATTGCTTTGTTAATGCAGAGTCTGAAAAAATAATACTGGATGTTAATAAAACGAAAGACATAGTGATAGTAGCTAAAGTTTGTTACTTCGTAAGATTGCCTCAGTAGACACTATCCAAAATAAGCGCCATTTGCCGCATATAATTCTGGCGAATAGTGGAGAATTACTCATATGGCCTCCATCTTGCTTCATTTTGATGCCTTATTTTGAATATTAGCTAATATTTAATCATATAGCTATTTCAAGATCTACAGCTACCTAAAAAAGTAAAATCTATTAAATTTCAAACTTTTTATATATTTTTATAATATTATGAATGTAATGAATAATATTATATCAGTACTTAGTTATTATATATAGACAACTACTTCCCTAGGGTAGGGAAATAGTTAAACATGCAGGAAGACTACTTCCCTACCCTGAGGTAACAGCGTCGAATAGCCCTATTTATTTTCTGTGATTTATTGAGATATTTTGCTAAAAAATCACATACAATTTTTGCTAGCCTATTGACTCAGAGTTTGATAGTAACTTGTAGGAATATTAGTTAATGACACAAAAAACGAAATTCATGATTACAATGTTTACCGTTGAATCGCAACAGAGAATCATTGATAAATACGCTGAAAAATAGAACAATAATTGTGCAAAAATTGAGGGCCGCCTCTTGTCAAAGCCATAAGATTACCACCTTTTGAGTTACTTATTTATTTTTTTGTGATGAGGTTATTTAACAAAAAAGCCTTGCTTTACTTGGGTTTACAAGCCTAAAAGTAATTTTGTATTTTTCTTACTAGCTGCTTGACTTGATTTTATACCTAGAGTAGCTTTTCTATTAGTAGACAATTTAAAGGAGTGCTAGGTAATGATACAAAGATACAACAACACGTCCACTAGTTCTAGTGATTTTCGACAATCAAATCTCAGTGACCCAGCTAAAATTATCTTAATGTATTTATTGCCCGAGTTTGAAAATCCACATTTTAGCTTAGAAGATATTTTAAAATTCTTCCGGGTAAAGCGGGAGAAGGTTTGCGAGCTAATAGAGGAGTTGAAACAGAGAGGATATCTCGAGCAAATGGTTATAAGGCCTTCTGAAGACAGCCCTTCAAAGTTTCGTTATTATAATGCTTACCCTAAGCCACAGCAACGAATCATCAACAGATATGCTGGTAAAGTTAAGCGGCAAGTCGCAAAAACAGAGGGCGAAGCAAGCGTAATCCCAGAGTGTAGCTTGTCTTGATAATAAGCTAACAGATTAAATCCCTTGCTATGTAAGGGAGATCTGTAACTTGGATGATTTGCGCGCGCGCCTATTCGGCTTCATGAAGTGGCGTAATGAAGCTTGATATCAAGCTGCGAAATCACTGTGTTTTCATCTGGTTATTTATTTCTTATTTGATAAACTCGGTAGGCAAGCTTTGCTTGTTTTATTCTCGATGTCAATAAGAGCTACTTTGTCTTTGCTCGGATGAGAAAAATAAAATTTTGCTGCTAAACATGCCAACCCTAAAAGTATACCAATAATATATTTAGATAAATCCATAATAGATTGCTTTAGTGGCGTTACATCTGCATGTGGTTAAAATACTTTTTCTGCCTTTTTGCAATATTCAAAAATGTGCGAATCTGGTATTAAGCAACCTTCGCCAGCTATCTTGATAGCCTCATCCCAAGGCGATCCTTTAATATGTGTATGATTAGTAAGTTGAGCTGCTGTCCAATTTTTACAGCTATCAAAAACATATTCAATTGCCTCTCTGCCTTCTTTAGTTAAATCTGGAGAAAGAAATCCTACAACTGTATTTACTGGATTGCGTCCATAACTACTTATAGAATAATATAATTCAGGGATTATAGGACCATAAGGCCAAGCCTCTACTCTATTATTAATTAGGGGTTTTTCAAATCTATGCGTGTGCTAAATATACGAGTTTAATAAGCTTCAAGGGGGTAAAAGGTTCGATTCCTTCTTCCTTAGCTTTTTCTACAAATGCTTGCGCAATAGCTCTACTGTCATGCATTTTAAGTTATTTCCGATCTTTATGTGGATAAGCTTAATTTATTTAAGCTTATTGGGGCGCTTGAGCTAAAATTCTGCATATAATAAGGTTCATAAGCTAGATATCATTGAAACGTAAGGTAAAAGTTATGCGTTATATCGCAATTGATTATTCAAATACATTATTTTTGTATGAATTAAACAAGAATCGTCCAAGTACAAACGAGGCAAAAAAATCTAAAATAATTGGCTATATAGAGTTTAAATATGAAGGTAAATCAGCATGTATTTACAAAGAAAACACTCATGTTGAAAATTTTGATATCTTAGCGTGCATTTATAAAGCGCTATCTAATATAACATGTAAATATGGTAATTCTGCAGCAGGAACTGTGATGGAATATGCTTATATTATAGGAATAGGATATAAGGAGATGCTAGCCCTTAAATGTAGTGCGCTAATTACACCAGATAATTCTATAGCTAGCGCTCTTGAAAAAATACTTTTGCATGTCTCAATGGATAGCAAACAATTAATTATACACCTAGCTATTGCAGACAATGATATAACAGCCGTTACTTTGAATCACCATGACATAACACTTGATGAGTGGTTTAAAATAAGACCTCTTATTGCTAAGAAGTTGCCTAAACTATGCCCTAAAGCGTTAGTTAATAATAAGCCGCGTGGGCTAGATTTTGAAAAATTTTATAGCCTTAGTGACCCTCATGTTTTTGAAAAAGATAATATCATTCAATATGACATACTCTTCAAAGACGGCAATTATCCAGAAGAAAAAATTAATAAAGCACAGACAGTTGTTAAATTCATTCAAAAATGCTCCACCTGCGTATTATTGCGCGGTATGTCTTTTCTTATATTTCTTAAAAGGATTCTTCTTAATCCTGGATTTTTTCAAAATCTATTTGCCAGTGCATCAGGGCTCTGGATACTTCAAAATATCTCAAAATTTAACTGGTGGCACTTGTTTTAGTTTATGATGGTTAAGGAAAATAAAGAATCATTGCGGGTCTCACCTAAGGTTTTATTAGATTTTGAGGTATAACAGCGGGCATTTGTCGCTCCTAGCTATACATGATTTGGTGTAGTAAACTTTATTTTTAGGAGTATATTAGTAAGTACTTTTTGAGTGATGGCGATAAAAGTTAGGCTAACCCGAATAATGGCTTCAATGTTAATGGGCTATGGCTATTCCAGTAAAGAAAATAAAAAATTATAGCTGTTATGATTATAGGCCCAATTAGCGTTTCTCCTATCTCAGAGTCTTTATCTATAATGCTAATAAATATTAGCGAAACTAGTATGCTAATCCAAATGAAAGATATTATAATTAACGTTATATGCAGTATATGTATGGCTGCAGGGGATGTTTCTAAAAACTTGAAAAGTAAAGCTCCACAAATTACAGCTAGAATCTGCATAAATTTTTTATCCTTTTCCATGAATGGCTCTGCTTAATATGCAAGTGATTCTATCATAGAAAATCTCTTTGTGTAAAAATAATGGAATAAATAGGAATTTTTATATTGACTGCGCTAATTATAAATGCCATATTGTCATTATCACATTACGCGAGACTCTACGGATGACCCGATGTGGGGGTGAATGGAATAAGCAGAAAGTAGAAACATGAGCAATATAATAGTTAAGGACAATGAAGCGCTAACAATAAGAATGTGGCGCGACAGACATGGATGCGAGTCAAAAGCAGTTCTGACCCTAACCGTGACAAATGAAGAGCAGGATATAGAGTCGATAACTACCCTACTAGAATATCTACCTGATATCGTTGCAGATAACAGCGTGAATATCCATTCAATCTGCGTCCAGAAAGAAAATGGACAGAAAAAAGATCTAAGCGAAGAGCTAGCTGCGTATTACGTAAGTTGCCGAGACTTTGAAGAAGACGCAAACCATCACGATTACATATTAAACAGTGAAGCCTACGAAGAATTCCTACATAGAGACCCCTTCTATAACGAAAATGATGAGCATCGCTTAACAGCCATCGATTTAGGCCTTGGCTCATACTTCCGGAGTTACTAAAATGTTGCAAGACGGTATATATTTTAATTTAAACGAAGACGAATATCATAAAGACCTCGCCCTGGGTTCAACAAACCTGAAAATGCTGCTCGGCAACCCAGAGGATTATTGGTATGATAAATTCAAGGAAGCCCGCGCTGAAACCCCTGCTCTGACCTATGGACGCCAAATACATAAATGCATTCTTGAAGGTGTATAGGCCTTTAGCGAAACATATGCATCATATGAAGGCAACTTAAACACTAAAGCTGGCAAAGAAGCGTTTGAGCTCGCTAAAGCAACTGGAAAAACTCCAATAAAGCTAGATGAGTTCAATAAAATCTTGAGCGTCAATACACAAATAAAACAAGACCCCAGCATCGACAAAATATTCAAAAAAGGCATTGCCGAAATATCAGTAATCTGGACCGATGAGAAAACAGGCATAACATTTAAAGCACGGTTCGACTATCTTCGTAAAAATTCTATCATAGACTTAAAAACATTGAGCAATCCAAATAATAAACCGATGCATATAGCGGTGAAAGATGCAATCGCAGGATTTAATTATATAGTCTCTGCCGCGCACTATATTAATGCGCGCCGGCAAATGAATAGCCTATTTAACGCAGGTAAGATATTTGGTACGGGCGATAAAGAGCTATTAAAATCAATAGTCGCGACTGAATATTTCGGTTTTATCTTCGTGTTTTGGAAAAAATCATTAGCCCCGATAGCCCGTTGCGTGCAGCTATCACCAGAAAACAAGGCCTTTGCCCTAGCCAATAAGCAAATCTTAAAGGCCATAGAAAAATACCAAGATTATTACGCAGAGTTTGGCTTGAGTGAAGATAAAGAATGGCGCAGAGATACCATAATAGAAGAGCTCGATCCTAATACCCTACCAATCTGGTTTCAATATCAAAATAACGGGGCCTATAATGCAAACTGAATTAGTACCGCACGAAATTTCTTATGCCGTAGCCGTGCAGCGAGCAAATTTTGAATCACAGCTAGAATTAGCGCAGAAATATAAGCGCAACATGTCATTCGTGCAAAATAGAATATTTAGCCTGGCCACGTTAGATGCAGAAACAGCGGATGAATGCGTGTATGCCCTGCCGCGTGCTGGCAAAACTATCGAAGGGGCAAGCATAAGATTTGCTGAAATCGTAAAATCTGCCTATGGCAATTGTCGCGTAGCTACGCAAATTCTAGAAGTAAATATAAAACAAGGCTACATCTTGGCCCAAGCAGTTTTTGAAGATATCGAAGCTAATACTATAGAATATGAAACGATAAGACGGCGTATCACCAGTAAAAACGAGGATATGATAAATCTAGGCTGTAATGTCGCGCTTTCTGTAGCCAGGCGAAATGTAATCTTAAAGGCTATTCCGCGTCCTTTGTGGAACCAAGCCTTCCAAGCCGTACTAAAAACGCGCAGTGGTGAGCAAGCACCGCTAGAAGAGTCGCGCAAAAAAGCTATAGATGCAATGTTAAGCCTGGGGCTAACGGAGCCGCAAATATTCGAGCTACTTGGCATCGCTTCGATAATTGAAATAACCGAGCAAGATGTGCAAACAATGCGGGGCTACTATAAAGGCATCAAAAATGGCGATCTTACGGTAGAGGATTTAGTGCCAGCCGCTACTGTACAAGCCACAACCCCAATAACAAATTTAGTTGATATGGAGGAAGCATAATGGAAAAGTTAATGGAAGAGCTAACAAACAAAATAAAAGATGCGGGAACCCGCCGCTTTACGATATCCTGCACACTGGAATTTGAAGATACAGAGCAAAATATAGCAATAGTGCCAAAATCCACCTTAAAGGCAGCGAGCTCGCTATAAGCCATGGAAGTATTATACGGCAGCTTAAACTGGTTGATAAATGAATATAAAAAAAGTCGTGACTGGCAAGAATATTCACCGGCCACCAAGAAGCAAAGAGAAAATGTTTTTAAGCGTATTTTGTTAAATGCTGGAGATTGCGATTATCGTAGTATAACAAAACAAGTGATATTAACTGGTCGCGATCAAAGGCTCGGCACGAATGTTTTTAAAGGCACTGAATGGTTTATTCACTTGGGCGGTTGAGCGTGAGCTGCTTTTGTCTAATCCTTGCTACGGCATTAAATATCCGCGCCTTACTAATAGTGACGGGTTTCCTGCTTGGAGCGAAGAGGATGTAGCAAAATATTATAGCTATTATCGGCTGGGCACGCGGGAGCGCGTATATTTAGATGTGTTATTATATACAGGCCTGCGCCGTGGTGATGTAGTAAGAATTGGCTATAAAAACGTTAGCAATAATATTTTGATTATAAAAACAGAAAAAAGCAAATATCAAACGGAGGTGGCTCTGCCTATATTGCCAAAACTACAGCAAACATTAGATGCAGGAATAATAGGCAATTATAGTTTTATAGCTAGTGCAAGCGGAGAACCACTTACTAAAGAAAGCTTTGGCAATATGTTTCGCATAGCTTGCAGAAAAGCAGGTATAGAAAAATCGGCGCATGGCGTTCGCAAATTGAGCGCAACAAGAGCAGCTAATGCAGGTGCAACGGTGGCAGAGCTAAAGGCAATATTTGGCTGGAATGATGACGAAATGGCTTCACTTTATACTAAAACTGCGAATAGAAGAAAATTAGCAGCAAAGGCCATAACAAAGCTAAATTTTGAATAATTAAAGTGCCGATACCCAAGCGATATCGCACTGATTCCTTCTAGCTAAAAAGAAAAGTAGCCAGAAATACTTACAAAAAGCCCGTAACTAGAGCTGCGGTGCCCCCAGAGAGACTCGAACTCCCGACCCTCTGATTACAAATCAGATGCTCTACCAACTGAGCTATAAGGGCACAACATGTTGGAAGTAACATAGGTTGAAGCGAAATGCAAGCGAAAATTGCCGTAATTAAACCTTTACATTTCGGAACCAACAACTTTCTTTCACGTTTGGCGTCTACAGTTATAAAATTTTTAAGGGATGCAACATGAATAATAACCACACTTGTAATAATCCGGATTATACCCGGTATAATAGATCGTACAATTTTATGCGGCCCTCCATTTCTTGGGGCGCTATTGCCGCCGGAGTTGTTACCTCATTAATCACAGCCATGCTTTTATCTTTATTATTTATTGGCTTAGGTTTTAGCAATTTTGACATTAACGCTCAGGATGCTGGTACACATAGCGGGTTAGCTCTTGGTCTTGGTTCAATTGTTATAATGATTTTAAGCTTGTTTGCTGGCGGCTATCTTTCGGGCATGCTAAGTGGTAGATCTGGCGGCACGCACGGATTTTTAACTTGGGCCACTTTAAGCTTGGTTGCGTTTTTACTATCTGCTATGGCCATAACCTCTGCATTGCAGTTTTCTGGCTCTTTAATTGGCGGTGCCTTTACGGCTGGTGCAACTGGCGACGCAAAAACCACGCAACATGAGGTCAATAAAGAAATCGATCATACAGTAAAAGCATATGCCTTTAGCGACGATTTTCTAGATAGCTATCGCTCGCAGCTAAATTCTGCGCTAGATGGCGGTAAAGCTCCGGTATTGTCTATAGATAAGTTAAAAAATAGTTTAGCTAGTGCTCGTAATCAATTAAGTGAAGCAGCTAAAGAAGGTTATAATACACCAGATAGCCTAAAAGCTATTGGCGATAGATTAAAAAATTCTTTGCAGCGTGATATAGATGGTCTAAACTTTACCGTTACGCAAACAGAAGTCTCTAAACAGCTGATAAATAACGGTATGGCAAAAGAAAAAGCGCAGACGGTAGCCCAAAACGCTTTAAATATCTTTAATGCAGCAAAGGCTGACTCTAGAAAAAAAATAGTAGATGCTAAAAACTTTGTGGACAAGGGCCTGTACAATGGAAAAAATCTTCCTGACCAGGCTGTACAAATAGCTGGGGATGCTACAAATAAAGCTGGTCATGGTGCATTATGGGCATGTTTTAGTGCCGTACTTGGTGCGTTAGTTTCTGCTTTGGCTGGCTCTATGGGAACAAAGAAACATACAGTTAATATAAATCATGACTATTTTGATAATGGCCCGCATTATGATAATAACGGTCGTGATGATGGCCGGGACTATAATGGCAGAGATTATACAGCTGCTAACGCCCCCGTTACTACTGAGCGTGTAACTACACATAGAATTTTGGGTGACGATATATCCCCGCGTGTCTAGTGCGCTAATTATAAAAAATTAACATAATCATAAGCCGGTGCTATTTTATAGCCCGGCTTTAATTATAGCTAGCTAAAACTAAGGCCGTCATAGGCCGGAGCTACATTTGTTGGTAGCTCCGCGCGTAGTGTGTTATAGTCCAGCGCCGTATGCATATGTGTGAAATATGCTTGCTTGGGCTGCAGCTCTTCTATAAGTTTTAAAGCTTGTGCTACCGAAAAATGGCTGCGATGCTCTTGATATTGTAAAGCACCTATTATTAATATTTGCAATTGTGTTAGTTTTGCTTTTGTCTCTTCTGGCATATAGCTAACATCTGTACAATAAGCCGTATCACCAATTCTAAAAGCCACAGAATTTATATCGCCATGTATTTGCTCTAAAGCCATAAATTCTATAGCACCGCCAGCTCCTTTTACTCTATAAGTTTGCTGCATAGTTAAACTATTGGCTTTTAAAATAGGTGGATAATTAGACCCGGGCGGTGTTTGAAAGCAATAGCCAAAGCTTTTATGTAAATACTCCAAAGTATTTGTGTTGGCATAAAGTGGTAGCAAATCTTTTTGCACCAGGGCATAGCTGCGTAGGTCGTCAATGCCATGTGTGTGATCTGCATGGGCATGGGTGTATAACACAGCGTCAATATGGCTTACCTGCGCTTTTAGCATCTGCGCAGCAAAATCTGGGCCAGTATCTATAACTATGGTCGTTTTATCGGTTGCATTTGCATAGCGCTCTACCAAGAGCGAAGTACGCTGACGGCGATTTTTTGGCTCAAAGCGATTGCAAGCCCCCCAGTCGCCATTGGGTCGTGGTACACCGCAAGAAGAACCACAGCCCAGGATAGTATATTTTGTATATTCAGCTTTAGTCATTGTGCATTTTATTAAATAATCTAAGGGCATTTTTTGTGGTTTGAGCCACTACTTCTTCATAGGGTATTTCTAGAATTTGCGCAAGTATTTTAGCAGTTTCAACAATATAGGCAGGTTCATTGCTACGCCCTCTATATGGTATGGGGGCTAGATATGGAGAATCTGTTTCTAATAAAACTTGGTTTTTTGGAACTATCTTAGCTATTTCACGTATCTCAGCTGCATTTTTAAAAGTTAATATGCCAGAAAAACTTATATAACCGCCAATAGCTAACGCTGCTTTTGCCAATTCTATACCAGAAGAGTAGCAGTGTAAGACAAAGTTAAATCGCATTTTTGCATGCTCAGCCGTCAAGATATCTTGCATATCTTCATCTGCTTTTCTAGTATGTATCACCAGTGGTAGATTAGTATGTTGAGCTGCAGCAATATGCTTTAGGAATGATTTTTTTTGTATTTCTGCTTGTTCTGGCTGGTAATGATAGTCTAGCCCGGTCTCTCCAAACGCTATAACTTTTTTGTAGGTGCTATATTCTATTAATTCTTCTAGTGTTATTGCTGTTTCTTCAGCCGCATTGTCAGGATGAGTGCCTATAGCGCAAAAAACATTTTCATACTTATTGGCGATTTCAAGCAGTTTTACTGAATCCTTTATTTTAACGCCAATAGTTATAAATTTTTTAATCGACTGCGCTTTGGCGCGTTCTAAAACCATATCCAAATCTGCATAGAGCTCTGGAAAATCTAGGTGGCAATGTGTGTCAATTAAATAAGTCATTATTCAGCCCTATTTTCAATATACCGAGGAAAAAGTGGTGTAGCAGCTGGCAAGACTTGATCTTGCGGCAAAGGCTTTGTTTTTATATGTCTTATTAATCTATCGCTGGGTTCTATAGCCAAAAGATCCAGTAATTTTTCTGCTGAATTTGGTATAAAAGCCTGCAGTAATATACCCAATTGTCGCAATATTTCTAAAGTTGTGTATAATACTGTATTAAAACGTTCAACATTAGTGTTTTTTAAAACCCATGGTTCTGCTGCAGCAAAATAGCGATTGGTTGCTCCAACTGTTTGAAAAATCAAATTTAGGGCTAGAGAGATTTGCTGCGTTTCCATAAGCTCTATAGCTTCTTGCAAATTCTGTGCTGTTTGCTCTAAAACTTCTTCATCTTCTGCTTGATAAGCTATTCGCGCAGGAACGATATTATCACAATTTTTAGCCAATAACGCTAAGCTACGCTGCAATAAATTGCCTAAATCATTTGCCAAGTCAGCATTTATTCTATTAACAATGGCTGCATGACTATAACTACCATCTTGTCCAAAAATTACCTCTTTCATTAAAAAATAGCGTATTTGATCTACGCCATAAAGGTTAATAAGGTCGAACGGACTAACCACATTGCCTACGGATTTCGACATTTTTTCGCCCTTATTGAGCAAAAAGCCATGCGCAAATATTCTCTTCGGTAAATCTATGTTAGCAGACATTAGAAAAGCTGGCCAATAAATAGCATGAAATCTTATTATATCTTTGCCTATAACGTGTAAATCAGCTGGCCAAAAATAATTCTCGTCAGTTGCCTCTGGAAACCCCGTAGCGGTAAGGTAATTAGTTAAAGCGTCCACCCAAACATACATAATATGACGATTGTTGCCAGGTACTTTAATACCCCAGTTAAAACTAGTTCTGGAAATAGAGAGATCCTTGAGACCAGCTTTTACAAAACTATAAATTTCATTTCGTCTGGCGTGTGGTGCAATGAATTCTGGATGCTCGTCGTAATATTGTAGCAGACGATCTTGATATTTTGAAAGCCGAAAAAAATAACTCTCTTCTTCATTCCATTCAACTGGTGAGCCTACTTCCTTTTCGACTCTTTGGCCATCTTCTGTCAGCATAGTATCTGCTTCATCATAATAAGCCTCTTGCCGTACCGAATACCAACCGCTATATTTAGCTAAATATATATCGCCTGCTGCTTCCATTTTTTGCCACAGCGCTTTACAAGCTTCAGCATGTCTTGGCTGTGTCGTGCGTATAAAATCATCATTAGAACAGTTTAAGGCGGCAAGCATATCCTTAAATATTTGGCTATTTTTATCAGCTAACTCTTGTGGTTGCAGCCCTAGTTTTTGTGCTGTTTGCTGCATTTTCAAACCATGCTCATCCGTACCGGAAACAAATAAAACCTTGCTGCCTTTTAGCCTTTCAAACCGGGCCAGACAATCACTGGCTATGCTATTGTAAGCATGGCCTATATGTGGTTGTCCATTTGGGTAAAAAATAGGCGTAGTTATATAAAATTTTCTTTGCATTATTTTCTCTATTTATCGTGCATAACGTTAAAGGTACGAATTATTGAATCACATAATAACTGTTTCTTATTTAAATTGTATAAATTTGTTGCATTAAAAGCCTCATACATAGAGCGCCAAATACAAGATAATTCATTTGCTTGCTGTAAGGCCTGGGCGTTTGCTTTTTCTTTTGCACGTTTTGCTATTAAATTCAACAAGGTTTCCATGCATTGTTGATACGGCAGCGGCTGATCTTTTATGGTAAGCTCCTCCGCTAGTTGCTGAATAGCACTGATATTTAGCGATTGTTTAAGTAGCAGTTCATCTAATTTATCATAGATTTTAGTAGCATTAGATAAAACCAACAAAGCGGCTTTTCGTACATTGCCTTTAGCTTTCGCTATTGTGGCCGTATCTATTTCTGCGGTGTTTAGTAAACAATGTTGCAGCGCTGTTTTTAGCTGCTCTGTTGCTAATGGCTTAAATCTTATAGTTAAACAACGAGACCTTACCGTGGCTAAAACGGGCTTATGCAAATGCGAAATAAGTATAAATAAAGTATTGGCTGGCGGCTCTTCCAACATTTTTAGTAAGGCGTTAGCAGAATATTGGTTTAAATCGCCTAGATTATCTATAATAATAATACGTTGTCCACTGTCGCTTACGCTATGTTGCAGCATTTTGCTTATCTGTTTTATTTCTTCAGCCGCGATGTAATTTTTAAAACGTTTTGCATTGCTATCATAACTACGCGACAAATAGAGAAATCCTGGATAGATATTTTGCTCCATTTGTCGCCAAATAACTGATTTTTTATCTGGTATTTTTATATTAAAATGTTCATTGTTTTTTTCATAAGCAAAGAGGCTATAGGCAAAATGTATCGCAAGGCTTGCTTTTCCTAACCCCTGCTCGCCTTCAAATATAAGAGCATGGTGCTGGCGCTGATTATTTATTAGAGAGCATAAAATGGCAGTTTCTTGCTTATGCCCGGTAAAAAAATTATTATCAAAAGGCGAAAGCACACCATTTATATCATCTGCCGTTTTTATATTATAACTATCGTGCATGATTTTCCTGTAATTTTCTAATTACCAGAGAGGCTATGGTTGCGCTTAGTTGCGTAGATTCTTGCATAGCGTTTACAACATAGCAACGCTCTTTGTCTATTTTTGCTAAATCTAAATATTTTGCACGCCGTTTCGCAATTATTTCTAATGTAATATTGCGTTCCATAGAGTCCTGTAACTTATTTTTGCGCTGTTCTATACGCGCCAGCGCCAAAGATGGATCTATATCTAAGATTATTGTAAGGTCAGGGCGGCAGCTGTTGGCTATTTTTTGCCCTATTCCAAATAAAGCAGGATAGCTCTCTTGTGTAACTTTTTCTTGATAAACGGCGCTTGAATCAAAATAGCGATCTGACAAAACTATTTTTCCTTGTTTCAAAGCTGGAGCAATTAATTCATCAATATGATCTGCTCGTGCGCCTATCATAAGCAAATATTGTATTGTTTGGCTAAGTTTATCACTATATAAAAAGACATCGCGCACTATCTTCGCGCCGCAAGTGCCGCCCGGTTCTTGCGTGGTTACTACCTCATGATAGCCTTGGCTTACTAGATAAGTCGCGAGTTTTTTGATTTGCGTAGATTTGCCGGCCCCGTCTATGCCCTCAAAACTTATGAAATATCCAGACAAATTTAACCTCTTCAGTTAAATTTATATTATAACTGTTTACTTAAAAAATACAATTGCTTTTCGCTGTATCCATCCAAAGAAGAGTTCATAAGCAGCGGCTGAAGCTCGGCGTGTAAATTTTGCTGAATTTACCGTAGATTTCGCTAATAAAGCTTTGGTTTGCACTAGCTGCCCGTCGCGTAATATATTTATAGTTCCGAGCTGTTCGCCAGCTTGAATCGGTGCTAAAACTGGTATTTTATATATTAATTTTATTGCTGTTGGATGCTTATTTTCTTTATCTATTAGTGCTACCAAATTCTCGTTTGGTGTAGCTTCTATTTTATCTATTACACCGCCATAAATTGGCAACTCAATTATAGTTTGGCTTGGGGTGTATAGTAATTTTTCTTGGTAATCATTAAAAGCCATATTGGTAAGCTCAATAGCTCGATGCAATCTTGCTGCACCGCTGGGAGCATTCGCAAGGGCTATGTAAACGATGCGTTGGCCTTTTTGTATGCATGCCACCATAGCATAGCCTTCATTTTTAGTGTAGCCAGTAGCTCCACCCAATATTTTTATATCTGTTCCGGCTTTATTCAACAATGGGTTTTTGTTATGTTGGGTAATATTATTCCAACTGAAGCTTGGTTGCTGTGCTATAGCTACATAGCTGGGATAGTGCTTAATGACATATTGTAGCAAAAGTACTAAATCCTTGACGTTAGTAGTTTGCTGGCTACCAGGCTGCGGTAATCCGGTGGCATTTGTAAAAGAAGTAAAGCGCAATCCTATCTGCTTTGCTTTAATATTCATGAGCTTTGCGAATTGCTCTTGATCTCCAGCTATCAATTGACTTAGCATTAAAGCAGCATCATTAGCATTATCTATGATTAAGCCATGTAATAAATTGCTAACAGAGATTTGTGAATTTAATTTAGCAAACATTGTTGAAGCACCGCTCGGCGCACCGCCATTTATCCAAGCTTCATGTGTTACGGTAAGCTCTTGCTCGGGGCTGATTTTTTTATTTGCTAATGCGTCAAAGACTATAGCCGCGGTCATAAGCTTGGCCATGGATGCGGGTGCTATAATTTTATCTGAATTATTTTCATAAAGTGCACTATTGCTATCATTATCCAGTACAAAAACTGAATCCACAGGCTCAGGCGGCGGCATCACATGCTTTTTTGCAAGAGCTGTATCAAAAAATAATAATATGCAAAATAATATTTGTATGGCTAGTAACATTTGTACATATAAATATAGCAGAGCAGCAAAATAAAAAGCTCTCTGCTATATTTATAATATTTTTACAAATGCTTAAATTGTAATACAGGTCCAAATTCTGGCAGCATGGCTAGCATATTATCCTTATGCTCGCTTAGATCTTTTTTCGCTACCATAGTACGATTCTGATTGTAGCCGCCAGCGCGATAAGAAGCTATAAGATAGCTATTGTCGTTTGTATGTAAAGGCGCTAGGCCAATATACTGGATTTTTACTTGCGCTAAACCGTTGTCTTTATAATCTAATAATTCTGCCGCCCGTTTAGACAAATCTATAATTCGGCTTGAAACATAGGGACCACGGTCATTCACGCGTACAATTATCGACGATCCGTTGCTAAGATTTGTGACTCTAACATAGCTAGGCAAAGGCATAGTCGGATGCGCAGCCGAAAGTGAATTCATGTCATATACTTCGCCATTTGCTGTTAGCCTGCCTTGAAAGGCCGCACCATACCAAGAGGCTTTTCCAATCTGCGTGTAATTGGTATATTTTTTACGGGGATAATACCATTTGCCATGAACTTTATATGGCTTGCCAAGTTTTACATAATTAGCCTGGGCAACCTTATCTGCCGATACACCCACCCGTGGGCTGGCTTTTGTTCCATATTTTGATTCTCTAAAATATTCCCCAGAGCTTTTACCGCCAAGCGTCGAAAAACTTCCATGCTGTGCACATCCGCTTAAAGCAAGGCAAAAAGAAGTAATTAACGCAAACATATTTTTTTTGGTTATCATACATATACTACCCAAAGTTCAAATATTATTTAAATTATAAGCGTTAACCATAACCAGATTAAGTTTAAATTGCAACTATTTTTTGCATCTATCAATAATAATTCAGAGCTATCTGCGCTTCTTCTGACATCAGATCTTTGGTCCAAGGCGGTGTAAAGGTTAGGGTAACCTCAGCCATTTGCACACCTTCAACGGCGCTTACCGCGTCTTCTACCCATTTTGGCAAATCGCCAGCTACGGGGCAATTTGGTGCCGTTAACGTCATTAAAATTTTAATTACATTTCCTTCTTCGATATCCACTTTGTATATTAGGCCTAATTCATATACATCTACCGGAATTTCTGGATCGTAAACGGTCTTGAGTGCTGCTATTATGTCTTTTGTTAATTGCGTTTCTTCACTTTCCATCAAAAAACCTTTTTGCTTGGTCAAGCGCTGTAATTAGTTGATCTATATCTGCTTTGTTGCTATACAGGGCTAATGAAGCCCTGGCGCAGGCGGTTATGCCAAAGATAGATAATAAAGGCTGAGCGCAGTGCGTGCCCGCTCGTATGGCTACCCCTTTTCTATCTAAATATGTAGCTAGATCATGGGGATGAATATTTTTTAAATTGAATGAAAAAATGCCATGTTTTAATTCCACTGCTCCGTAAAAAGACAAGTCCTTTATAGCGCTTAAAGCTTCCTTGGCGTACAAGCTTAGTTCTTTTTCATAATTTGCTATAGAATCATAGCCTAGGCTTTCTACATAAGTAATAGCTGCTGTTAGCCCTATCGCTTCAATTATTGGTGGCGTTCCCGCCTCAAACCTAAAGGGCGGTACATTATAGCTTACAGAACTGGTAGTAACTTCTGCTATCATTTCCCCACCACCTAAAAAAGGTGGCATATCCTCTAAACGCTCTTTTTTGCCATATAACACACCAATGCCTGTAGGACCATAAAGCTTATGACCAGTGAAAACGTACCAGTCACAGCCAAGTGCCTGTACATCAACTTGCTTATGTACTACGGCTTGTGAACCATCTACAAGAACCGGAAGATCATAAGCTTTAGCTTTTTTTATAATTGCTTCAATTGGTAAAATTTCGCCTGTAACATTCGACATATGGCTAATAGCTAAAAGTTTGGTTTTTTTACTTATCGCTTTTTCAAATTCTGGTAAATCAAAATTTCCTTCACTATTTAGGGGTACGAATTTTAACTCAACGCCAAGTCTCTCCCGCAAAAAATGCCATGGTACTATATTTGCATGATGCTCTAGGCTGGACAATAAAATTTCATCACCAGATTTTAGATTTTTCATGCCCCAACTATATGCTACTAAATTTATGGCTTCGGTTGCATTTTTTACAAAAATAATTTCATCTTCTTGGCTTGCATTTAAAAATTTTTTTACTGTAATACGCGCTGTTTCATAAGCCTCTGTAGCTTCATTTGCCAAAAAATGTAGCCCGCGATGAACATTGGCGTAATTAGCACTCAGCCCCAGGGTAATAGATTCAATCACTGCTTTGGGTTTCTGTGCAGACGCGGCACTATCTAAATAGGCCAGCCTATTACCATAAATTTTTTGTTCCAATGCTGGAAAATCAGCCCGAACTTTTTGTATGTCAAACATCATTGCTCGCTAATTTTTCTGTCCAGCTATGTATGTGTGTGCTAACTAATTCTTCGACTTGCGGATCTTCA
The DNA here is from genome assembly GCF_030406085.1 of Bartonella sp. TP. Lineage (NCBI taxonomy): Bacteria > Pseudomonadati > Pseudomonadota > Alphaproteobacteria > Hyphomicrobiales > Bartonellaceae > Bartonella > Bartonella sp. TP. The sequence continues at coordinate 1,132,055 of NZ_CP129002.1, read as the reverse complement.
GCTATAAGTTCTTGGATAAAACTTTTGATAAGAAGAGCGCGAGCTTCTTCTTCCTTTATGCCTCGAGCATTTAGATAAAATAAAAGATCCTTGTTCAATGGTGCTATTGTTGCTCCATGGCCGCATGCAACATCATCAGCAAAAATTTCTAACTCTGGCTTTGCGCTAAAGCTTGCATTGTCAGAGAGCAAAAGCGTGTTACAGCTCATTTTCGCGTCAGTTTTTTGCGCTTGCTGGGCTACTTTTATCATGCCTTGAAATGCGCCAAATGCCTCATCCCGTACTACATTTCTTAGTAATTCTTTTGATTGCGTATTGGGGGCTATATGATTCACATTCATTACTATGTCATTATGGGCCTTTTTGTCGAGCAAATTTACACTACGTAGTTGAAAATTTGCATTTTCTTCTAAAATAGAAATATTTAATTCCTGACGGCGCAATTTAGCGCAAGAGCCTATATTTATTACATATAAGTTTAACTGCCCCCCAGCTTTTATTCTGGCATTAAACTGTTGTAATTCAATATTAAAAATAGGATGATTATGCAAAATTATGTAATTTACTATTGCATTCTCTGCAATTAAAAGCTCTGATATGCTAGTTGCAAGGGCATTACCTACTTCCGCTGTATGATGCTCTAAAATTGTTGCACTCGTATTGGGATTGATATTTATATTAAAGCCTACATGGGTTTGCTCAGTAGCAAAAACATTATTAATAATTAAGGGTGTTACAAGCGTTTGTGCTATAGTGATGTCTGCACCTGCTGTTATATAAGCGGTGTTTATTTGCTCTATGGGGTCGTTTGGCAATAACTCTCTTTGCCGATTTGCTAGTTTTTTAAATATTATTCCCGAGATGTTGGGAAGACTTTGTAAAGCTCCATTTTTTAAAATTACAGCCGTATCTTCTACAACCGGTAGCTCTAAAAAACTTTTAGGCTCAGGCGGCAATAAATCAGAGGGTAAGATGTTTTTTAAATCTGTATAATGCCATTTTTCGATTTTTTTTGTCGGTAGCCCTTGTTTTTTTAGTAAATCCAGAGCCATATTGCGTTGTTCAAAACACATCATGCCGCGCCCTTGTCGTTAGCAATGAATTCAGCATAGCCATTTTTTTCAAGATGCAATGCTAAGCTTTTGTCTCCACTCTTAATTATCCTACCTTTATGTAAAATATGCACTGTATCAGGCACGATATAATTTAATAAGCGTTGATAATGGGTAATTACTAAAAATGATCGTTCAGCGGACCGTAAACTATTTACCCCTTGGGCTACAATTTTTAAAGCGTCAATATCTAAGCCAGAGTCGGTTTCATCTAATACGCCTAACTTTGGTTGCAATAAAAGCATCTGCAACATTTCTATGCGCTTTTTTTCGCCGCCAGAAAAGCCAACATTTAATGCACGCTTTAGCATATCAATGTTTATATCTAAAACAGCCCCAGCTGCTTTTACTTCTTTTATAAATTCTGGTGTAGACAAAGGCTCTTCACCACGCTTTTTTTTCTGCGAGTTTAGGGCAACTTTTAAAAATTCCATAGTAGCTAAGCCAGGGATTTCTAAAGGATATTGAAATGCCAGAAAAATTCCTAAAGCCGCACGGCTAGCTGGTTCTAAATCTAATAGGGAAATATTATTAAATAATATATCCCCTTCGGTAACTTCATAACTAGGATGTCCTGCTATTATATAAGATAAAGTAGATTTGCCAGCACCGTTTGGCCCCATAATAGCTGCAACCTCACCATTAGCAACCGTTAAATTAAGGCCATTAATTATTGGCGTCTCAGTTTCTGCAATATTTGCATGAAGATTTTTGATCTCTAACATAAATATACTCTCTTTTCTTCGCTTTAACCCACACTGCCTTCAAGACTAATACCTATAAGCTTTTGTGCTTCTACTGCAAATTCCATAGGCAGTTCCTGAATTACCTCTTTAACAAAGCCATTAACGATAAGAGCAATCGCTTCTTCTACATCAATGCCCCTTTGCGTTACGTAAAAAAGCTGTTCATCAGAAATTTTTGATGTAGTTGCCTCATGTTCAAATTGCACCTGAGAATTCTTTGCTTCTATATAAGGTACCGTATGTGCACCGCAATTATTGCCAATTAGTAAGCTATCACATTGTGTAAAATTTCTAGCGTTAAAAGCTTTCTTTTGCGCTAAAACTTTACCTCTATATGTATTATTTGAATATCCTGCCGAAATGCCCTTGGAAACTATACGGCTAGAGGTATTTTTACCCAAATGTATCATTTTTGTGCCCGAATCTATCTGCTGATAGCCATTTGATACGGCTATAGAGTAAAATTCGCCGCGACTATTATCACCACGTAGCAAGCATGAAGGGTACTTCCAGGTAATTGCCGAGCCTGTTTCAACCTGTGTCCAGGAAATTTTTGAACCATTGCCTCGACAATCTCCACGCTTTGTTACAAAATTGTATACGCCGCCAGCACCAGATTTATCTCCGGGATACCAATTTTGCACGGTAGAATATTTTATTTCTGCATTCTCAAGCGCTACAAGCTCTACTACGGCGGCATGTAATTGGTGTTCATCTCTTTGGGGTGCTGTGCATCCTTCAAGATATGAAACATAGGCTCCTTCTTCTGCAATAATTAATGTGCGTTCAAATTGCCCGGTATTTCGTTCATTTATACGAAAATATGTAGAAAGTTCCATAGGGCAACGGGTATTTTTTGGAATATAAACAAATGAGCCATCGGTGAATACCGCTGCGTTTAAGGCAGAATAAAAATTATCCGCTGCTGGCACAACAGAGCCCATATATTTTTGCACTAAATCTGGATGATTCTGCACTGCCTCAGAAAAAGAGCAAAAAATTACCCCCTCTTTAGCCAATTCTTCTTTAAATGTTGTGACTACCGATACTGAATCAAAAACAGCGTCTACAGCAACCCTGTCTTTTGCTTGCACGCCTGCTAAAATCTCTTGCTCGCGCAAGGGAATTCCTAGCTTTTCATAAGTGCGCAATAGCTCACTATCAACGTCGGCTAGTGACTTTGGGGCCACATGATTACGCGGGGCCGCAAAATAATATAAATCCTGAAAATTTACCTTTTTATAATTAAGCTTAGCCCACTCAGGCTCAGACATTTCTAACCATCTGGCATATGCCGCCAGACGTTTTTCCAGCATCCATTCAGGTTCATTTTTTTTAGAAGATATGTATCTTATTATATCTTCATTCAGCCCTTTTGGAGCTTTTTCTGTTTCTATATTAGTTTCAAATCCATATTTATATTGATCAACATCAATATTTTTTACCTGTTGGATTGTATCTTCTACAGCAGGCACAGCCACACTCCATTATAAAACTTAACTTTAATATACAAGATTATAATAACTGCTTTTTTTGCGTTGTGCAAGACTAGGAATTTAAATAAAACTTTTGATAGATAGTAGCAGTGCCAATAAATCTTCTTTTGTAGTTTCTGGTCCTATAGAAATTCTGATCGCCCCCATAGAATTTTCTACGCCCATAGCGGCTAAAATTTCGCTATGCTTTATCCGACCAGAAGAACAAGCAGAGCCGCGCGACACCGCAAAACCTGCTAAATCTAGAGCAATTTGCACTGTTTGAGCTTCTATATTGGTAAAAGAAAAAAAACTAGTATTGCAAAGGCGCTTAGCCATTTTGCCATGAAGCTTGATATTACTGCTTAATTTTTCTAGGCCCTCTTCAAAAAAATTACGCAAATTTTGTATCCTGTTTATATAATCCGTGTTTATCATCATATCTTCCCGCTTTTTTAAAGCAGCCGCAAAACTAGCACACAAGGCTATAGATTGCGTACCACCACGTAGGCCAGATTCTTGAGTACCTTTTATCAATGGCTGCGGTGTTATAATATCGCTATGGCAAATTAAGGCGCCGATATTCTTAGGACCGCCAATTTTATGGGCAGAGATTATAGAAAAATCAGCATCAAGGGCACTAAGGTTCATATCAACCTTGCCTAAATATTGTACAGCATCTACAATTAATAATCCTTTATGGCTATGCACAATCTCTGCTAGGGTTTTTATAGGTTGTATTACACCTGTTTCGCCATTTGCTGCCTGTATAGCAACCAACGGCATACCTTTTGTGTGGTCATGCTGCTCAAGCCTGGCTATAAGTGCCGCTTTATCTAAAATTCCCGATGGCAGTAGTGGTAAAACAGATATATTGTCTTTTGTAAATCTACCCCCTTCCAGTATAGTTTTATGCTCAGCGGCGCTAATATATAGATGTGAGCAATAAATTTCGGAATGTCCGATTTTATAATAAGGATTTAATAATGTCGCAGCGGCTTCACTTGCACCAGAAGTAAAAACAACACTAGCTGCTGAAACCTTTACAGAAGCTGCTATATTGCGCCTAGCTTGTTCTAAAACAGCTCTAGCTTTTTGACCTTCTTTATGGGTAGAGGAAGGATTAGCAAAAATAGATAAATTAGCCACCAAAGCTTCTTTTGCCTCAGCTTCTAAGGGCGAGCTGGCATTATAATCAAGATAGCAGCGATTTTTCATAGGCTTTTATAACCTTTCGCATAAAAAAAACTATTAAATAACAAAAATATCATATATATTTAATACAGGTTTGTCTAGGAAGATAGGAGTAGCTCTATGCCTGAGGTTATATTTAACGGCGCTGCTGGTAGGTTAGAGGGCCATTATCGAACGGGGCATAATAAAAACGCGCCATTGGTTATAATTATGCATGCCCATCCTTTATTTGGCGGGCATATGGACAATCCTGTGACGTATCATATTTATCACCTTTTTCGTGAATATGGCTTTTCTACTTTGCGTTTTAATTTTCGTGGCATAGGTCGTTCCCAGGGTAGTTTTGACCATGGTCCAGGTGAACTTGCAGATGCCGCCGCGGCCTTGAACTGGGCCCAGCAGTTTAATGACAACCATAAGGGTTGTTGGGTTGTGGGCTATTCTTTTGGCTCGTGGATAGCTATGCAATTATTGATGCGACGCCCTGAGATAGAAGGCTTTGTAATTATCTCACCACAACCCAGGCTTTACGATTTTTCCTTTTTGGCGCCCTGTCCTGCTTCTGGTTTTATAGCATGTGGTACTGAAGATAGCGTAGCTAAGGCTTATTATGTTAAGGAATTAATACAAACGCTAGAGAGTCAATCCGGCATAGTTGTAGCTTCTAAAATGATAGAAGGAGCAAACCACTTTTATACCGATCATATCCCTCAACTTATGGAAGCGTGTGGCAATTATATACAAAAACGCTTGGACGGAGGGCTAGTCCCTAAAAAACACAAATTATTGAAATGATTTAAGGAGACGATCTTGGCTACATTTCGATCAGATTTTTTACAAGTAATGCATGAACGTGGATTTATTTACCAAATCTCGGATGATGAGGGATTAGATGCGCTGTTTTGTCAAGAACAAGTTGCAGCCTATATCGGGTTTGACCCAACGGCACCGAGTCTTCATGTAGGCAGTTTATTACAAATTATGATGTTGCACTGGCTACAAAAAACTGGGCATAAACCGATAGTATTAATGGGTGGTGGTACTGGCCTGATAGGAGACCCTTCTTTTAAAGATAATGCGCGGCAATTATTAACACGCCAAGCAATTAACGATAATATTGCCTCTATAAAAAAAGTCTTTGCCAAATATATAGATTTTTCTAATAATGCATTATTACTAGATAATGTAGAGTGGCTTGGCAACATTAATTATGTAGAGTTTTTGCGCGATATTGGGAAGCATTTTTCTATAAATCGTATGCTAAGCTTCGATAGTGTTAAAAATAGACTAGAACGCGAACAATCTTTGTCTTTTTTAGAGTTCAATTATATGATTTTGCAAGCCTATGATTTTATACAACTTAACGAAAAATATGATGCACGCGTTCAATTTGGCGGCTCAGACCAATGGGGCAATATAATAAATGGCATAGATTTAGCCCATAAATTACAATTGCCGCAGCTTTACGCCTTAACCTCTCCTTTGCTAACCACATCTTCTGGCGCAAAAATGGGTAAAACCGTTAATGGTGCAATTTGGCTAAATCAGGATATGTGTTCTGCATATGAGTTTTGGCAATATTGGCGTAATTGCGAAGATGGCGATGTTATAAAATTCTTCAAATTATATACAACGCTGGGCTTAGAAGAAATAGAGCGCTTTGCTAAATTAGATGGTGGCGAGTTGAATGAAGCAAAAAAAATCTTGGCAACTCATATAACTAGCATGCTACATGGCGAGCAGGCAGCGCAACAGGCAGCGCAAGCAGCAAAAAATATCTTTGAAGGTGGCCAAATAGATAAAAATATGCCTAGCATAACAGTTTCTGCTAGTGAATTAAACAATGCCGTTGGTTTGCTGAGTTTGATTGTAAAGGCTGGCTTTGCTACTTCAAACTCAGAAGCTCGTAGACATATAAAGGGCGATGCCATTAAAATAAATGACCATACAGTTAATGATGAAAATACGGTTATTTCCAAAGAAAATTTAAATGAAGACGGTTTTATAAAGCTTTCTTTTGGCAAGAAAAAACATGTGTTAATCTATTGTGCCTCGTAAATTCTAGCAGCCAAGGAAGCTTCAATAAATCCATCTATATCACCATCTAACACGGCCTTTGTATTTGTACTTTCAAAATTTGTACGTAGATCTTTAATCGATTGATAGGGCTGCAATACATAAGAACGAATTTGGTGCCCCCATCCTATATCCGTTTTAGTATTTTGTACTTTATTCGCCTCTTCTTCGCGTTTTTGTAACTCTAGCTCGTATAAGCGAGAGCGCAACATAGCCCAGGCAGCAGCTTTGTTTCTATGTTGTGAGCGTTCAGCCTGACATTGCACAACAATGCCAGTTTTAATATGCGTAATGCGTACTGCTGAATCAGTCGTATTAATGTGTTGTCCACCAGCACCAGAAGCTCTATAGGTATCAATACGCACCTCTGATTCATTAAGTTCTACAGTAATATTGTCATCAATTACTGGGTAAGCCCAAATGCTAGAAAAAGACGTATGCCTTCTGGCATTAGAGTCAAAAGGCGAGATACGAACTAAACGATGCACACCTGATTCTGTTTTAAGCATTCCGTAAGCGTTATGCCCACTTACTAATATGGTGGCAGATTTTATCCCAGCCTCTTCCCCTGCATGTATTTCCAAAAGCTGTATCTTCATACCATGCTTTTCAGCCCAGCGACTATACATACGTAACAACATAGAAGCCCAATCTTGACTTTCTGTGCCGCCTGCGCCTGCATGTATTTCAAGATAAGAATCATTAGAATCTGCTTCTCCCGATAACAGAGTTTTGATTTGTTTGGCCTTCAGTTGTTGTTGCAGGCCTTTTAGACCAGCTTCGGCTTCTGCAACCAGATTTAAATCACCTTCTTGCTCAGCTAATTCTATTAATTCTACATAATTATTTAAGCTATTTTCAAAATCCTGCAGCTCATTTATGTTATTTTCTAGCATCTGCCGATTGCGCATAACTGCCTGCGCGTGCTCTGTATTATCCCAAAAATTTGGTAATTCTAGCTGTTGGTTTAAATTAGCTAATTCTTTTATGGCGTTTTCCCAGTCAAAGGTGCCTCCTCAGCAAATCTATTGCTTGTTTAAGTTCCTTAATTAATAATTCTGTTTCTGTCCGCATTTACTTAGACCTTATGTTAATATAAGCCGCTTTCGCCATTTTCTATAGCATCCTGTGCCTGCATAGATAAGGGTGGTACCCGCACCCCTTCTTTAAATATATCTGTACCGCCTATAACCTCGTAACTGTCGGCTGGACCTGTACCTGGTTTAAAGTCTTCAATTATAGAATCTTCGTCATCTTCGGTAACGCGCATACCAGTTTTGGGGTCTATAGGGATCTGCAGCATTCCTGCTGGCACTTCAAAAGGTACATCCGGCTCCTGCCCCAGAGCTTTAGCAAAAAAATCTCCAAAGACAGGCGCAGCTAATACTGCTCCGGTGCCGCCAAAACCTAACGTACGGGGTTGATCATAGCCCAGATAAACACCAACAACAATATTAGGAGTAAAGCCTATGAACCAAGCATCTTTCGAGTCATTTGTAGTTCCAGTTTTAGCGGCAATGTTTTTATTTAAATATTTTAAACTATGCCCCGTGCCTCGCTGCACTACACCTTCAAGCATGGATGTGATTTGATAAGCTGTCATCGGATCTAAAACTTGCTCTCTATTGTCAATCAATTTCGGCTCTTCTTGATTATGCCACCCATCTGCATTACAATTTTCACAAATACGTTGATCATGCTTATAAATGGTCTTGCCATATCTGTCTTGTATTCTATCTATAAGCGTTGGCTCCAAAGACTTACCTTTATTAGCTATAATTGCATAGGCTTTTACCATTTTTAGCAATGTTGTTTCGCCGGCGCCAAGAGACATAGATAATAACGGCGGCATATTGTCATACACCCCAAAGCGCTTGGCATATTCCGCTACCGTTGACATGCCTAAATCATTTGCTAATCGTACAGTCATAAGGTTGCGTGAGTGTTCTATACCAAAGCGTAACGTAGAAGGACCTGAAAAACCACCTTCATAATTTTTTGGTTTCCACACGGTGCCATCTTGTTGGTCAATTTCTACTGGCCCGTCTAAAACTACTGAGGCTGGTGTATAGCCGTTGTCTAAAGCGGCTGCGTAGACTATAGGCTTAAATGCCGAGCCTGGTTGCCTAGCTGCTTGCGTTGCTCGGTTAAACTCTGACTGAGCAAAAGAAAATCCGCCTACCATCGCTAATATACGGCCAGTAGTTGGATTCATAGCTAGCATAGCACCTTGTATTTCTGGTAGTTGGCATAGTTGAAATTCATTGCTGTCTTTATTTATAGGCTCTACAAAAATTACGTCGCCAATTTTAAGCACATTTTTTAAATCGGCAGCATGCGTAACGGCAAAAGACTTTGCGTCTAATAAACGATAAGCCCATTTTGCATCTTTAGCAGTTATAGTACCAGTTTTTTGTAAATCGACTAGTTTTCCGGCTAGGTCTATATGTGGTTGCAAGGTAATTTGTGCTTTATCAGAGCCAACTTTAGTTACCACAGCCAGCTGCCATTCTGGCACATCGTTAACGCCTGGTATCTGAGCGAAGGTTTCTTGCCAACCGCTCTTTAACTCGATATGTTTATATGGTCCACGCCATCCTTTGTTTTTATCAAATTTAATTAACCCCTGCTGTAAAGCTTTACGAGCAACAAGCTGATAATTAGGATTTAACGTAGTGCGTACAGATAAGCCACCGCCATATAAAGTAGAAGCCCCATATTTTGCCAATAATTGTTTTCGTACTTCTTCTACAAAATAATCATCAGCAAAGCTAATATTATCATCATCACGTAAATGCACGCTTAGACTTTTGGCTTTTTCTTGTTGGGCTTGGCTGGCAGAGATATAGCCATTCTCGGCCATACGATCTATAACCCAATTGCGTCTTGCTAAAGCACGGTCAGGATGTTTAAATGGGTCGTAATTGCGTGGCCCTTTTGGTAAGGCAGCTAAATACGCTGCCTCTGCTATTGTTAGCTCGTCTGCCGCTTTATTAAAATAAGTAAGAGCCGCTGCAGCTATACCATAAGCACCGCGACCTAGATAAATCTCGTTTAGATATAATTCTAAAATATGATCTTTGCTATAGGCCTTTTCCATATGAATAGCCAACACCGCTTCTTTAATTTTTCGTTTTAAACTCGCATCCGGGGTTAATAGAAAATTTTTAGCTACTTGTTGAGTAATAGTAGAGGCGCCCTCTGGTCGACGCCCTATCCAAAGATATTTTATGTCGGTTATTGCAGCGCGGGCAAGCCCTTCTGGATCTAATCCAAAATGCTTATAAAAATTTTTATCCTCGGCAGAGATAAAAGCAGATTTAACACGATTTGGTATTGCTTGAATAGGCAAATATAAACGTTTTTTTGTAGCAAACTCTGCTATAAGCTCCCCATTAGAAGCATGGATACGACTCATAACTTCCGGCTGATAATTTTTTAAAACAGCATAATCCGGCAAAGATTTCACCGTATTATTAACAACAACTGCGGCTAAGCAAACGCCTACAAAGCCTATAGTTATCATAATGCTAAATATGTAGCTTATATATTTCATAATATGCATAGCTTATCGTTGATTCGATGAATTAGCAAGTCGGTATTTACGAAATTTCTCTATGGCATTTGCCATAGCATGGGCCATTTTCATTTGCCATTTACCATCTCTTATCAAATATTCGTCAGATTTATTCGACAAATAACCTAGCTCAACTAATATTGAAGGAAACTCTAGAGCCTTTAGTACATAAAAGTTCGCCGATCTATCCGGGTGATTAATAAGTCGAATGTGCTGTTGTTTAAGCGCGTTTACCATCATAGACACTATTGCCGAACGAAAATTATCGGTTTCTTTTTTTGTGAGATCTAAAAGTATATTTTCTACTTTTGGAGTTTCTGGTAGCGTTAAACTGCCTAATTCATCAACCTTGTTTTGACTTATAGCTAATTGCTGTGCCAATTTATCTGACCCAATTTCTGAAAGCCTATATATTGTAGCGCCGCGTATGGCAGGCGAATTTATAATATCCGCATGAATAGAAATAAACAAATCGGCCTTGAGCTCTCGGGCTTTTTGTACCCTTTCGCTTAAATATAGATATGTGTCAGTGGTTCTAGTTAACAAAACTTTTATTTTTGGGTTAGAACTTAGAACATTTTGTAGAATCTTAGCAAATTGTAAAGTTAGTTTTTTTTCCATCATCCCATCGGCTGCCACGGCACCGCTATCTATGCCGCCATGCCCAGGATCAAGTATAACAGTAAAAATTTTAGCTTTTTCAGGCTTTGTTGACCCTAATATAGTTTTAACAATATTTTTTTGCGTAATATTTTGTAAATAAGGTGATTTTGCATTGCTTATCGCTAAATCAAAAGAAACTTGCCATAGCCCAGGAGCTAACTCCTGCATTTTAGTATTTCTTATTTTAACCAGCTCATTTAAACTTAACGTAAATTCTGTATAATCTGTGTTTTCATTGCGTGTTATGTTATTAACTATGCCGCCAGCTTGAATATTTAATGCTTTGTCTAACCGAGAGCACTGAAATATAATTTTTTTATTATTAACCTGGTCCAATTTAAGCTGATATTTTGGTTTAAAATTAAAAACAGCCACAATCTTAGTGCTATTTTGTGTTGTAATATTAGCATATAGGCTAATAAGCGCGCGGTTTTGCGCTGCATAACTGTAGAGCATGAGCTGTGCCAAGACAAACAAGCAAATAATAAACCGAAAAATAAAATTCCACATGATTTCTGGTAACAAAATTGATATTTTATGAGATACTATAGATGCAAACTTGTATTATTGCAAATTTACTATTATTGTAATGCGTGAGTAATCATAATTATAATGATTCAAACAGAAATTTAGAGTTTTGTTAAAAGGCTTTTAGAGTATTTAAAAAGCTGGATAGCAAAATATATTTTAGAACAGCAAAAAATAATTTTTGCTACCTGTAGGGTTTAACTAATGCCAAAAAAAATGCTTATAGATGCTGCGCATCATGAAGAAACCAGAGTCGCTGTCTTACATCAAAATGAAGTGGAGGAGTTCGATTTTGAATCCAGTCACAAAAAACAAATAAAGGGTAATATATACCTAGCAAAAGTCATGCGCGTAGAGCCGTCGCTGCAAGCAGCCTTTGTGGATTATGGTGGCAATCGCCATGGCTTTTTAGCTTTTTCTGATATACATCCAGATTATTATCAAATTCCCACTGCCGATAAAGAAAAATTATTAGAAGCAGAAAGCCAAGCACATGATTTAGAAGAAGAAAATGTAGTACTTGCCTCAGAAACCTCTGAAGAACTAACAGAAGATGATGTTGACACTTTAGGCAGCGATGACGATATTGACGAATTGTTGCAAGAGAAGAAAGTAAATTTTCGTAAGCAATATAAGATTCATGAGGTTATTAAAAAGCGCCAAATTTTACTTATACAAATAGTTAAAGAAGAGCGTGGCAATAAAGGGGCTGCGGTAACAACCTATCTTTCCTTAGCGGGACGTTATTGCGTATTGATGCCAAATACGGCTAGAGGAGTTGGCATATCGCGCAAAATAACAAATGTACAAAATCGTAAACATCTAAAAACCTTGATAAAATCTTTAGACGCCCCACAGGGCATGGGTATGATATTGCGTACAGCTGGCGCTACTAGAACAAAAGTAGAAATAAAGCGTGATTATGAATATTTATTGCGCCTGTGGGAAAATATAAGAGACAAAACCCTAGCTTCCCATGCGCCTTGCCTGGTTCACGAAGAAGGTAGTTTGATTAAACGCGCCATACGTGACCTGTATAAGAAAGATATAGAAGAAATTCTTGTATCTGGAGAAAGCGCCTATAAGGAAGCTAAAAGCTTTATGCGCATGCTTATGCCAAGCCATGCAAAAGTAGTGCAGCCATATAAAGAAACAGTGCCTTTATTTACCAAATATAACATAGAAGCACAGTTGGACAAAATGCTAGAATCAACCGTTGGGCTAAAATCTGGCGGGTATATAGTTATCGATCAAACGGAAGCGCTTGTAGCTATTGACGTAAACTCCGGAAGGGCTACAAAGGAAAGCAGCATAGCAAAAACTGCTCTACAAACCAATTTAGAAGCCGCCGCTGAAGTTGCAAGGCAACTAAGATTACGTGACTTATCTGGCTTGGTTATCATAGATTTTATTGATATGGAGGATCGGCGTAATATAAAACAAGTAGAAAAAATATTACGCGATTGCTTAAAAATTGATAGAGCTCGGATACAAGTAGGGCGTATGTCGCCTTTTGGTCTAGTAGAAATGAGCCGTCAAAGATTGCGCTCTTCTGTATTAGAAAGCACTACGCAAATCTGTAAATCTTGTAACGGTTTCGGCTATATTAGATCGCCAATTTCAGTTGGTATTTATATCTTGCGCCTATTAGAAGAGTGGTTATTAAAAGACGATAAGCATAATCTAGTGATAAAAACAAATATAGAATATGGCCTATACCTTCTTAACAAAAAGAAGCAACAATTATTGGAGTTAGAGCAACGATTTGATGTAGAAATAACTATAGATACTGACAATCATGCAGCTAATAAAATTGCTACTATAGAAAAGGCGGGGCTAGCACAAAAAAAGCTATTACTTATAGATGCAATGGAGGTTAGAATAGCTGCAGAGCCTGAGCCATCTATTATAGAAGAAAAACCAGCAAAAATAAAAGAAGCGCCAAAAAAAGTCGCAGCGGCAAAAAGCCAAAAAAATAAGCCTGTAAAAAAAGCACCAGTACAAGTAGAGCAAGAAGAGGCCGTAAAAATAAAAAAACCACGCCCTAAAAAAACAGCTCTCAAAGAAACAGAAATCGAGGCGACTACTGAAACAGCAGAGATTTCAGTAGAAAAAGTGGATGCAGAGAATATTGAGCCACCGAAGCCAAAACGGACTGGTTGGTGGCAACGTAGAAAAGCAAAAGCAACAGCAGCAACGGGGGAAGCATGACAAGTTTATTGATATGCTCTGGCGGTTTAGATTCAGTAAGTCTTGCTTATAATTTGGCATATAATAAAAAATTAAAGGCTATAATTTCTTTTGATTACAACCAAAGACATAAAAAAGAACTACTTTTTGCCAAGCAATGTGCTAGTGATTTGAGTGTAGATTTTGAAATTTTTGATTTATCAAATATCACTAAAGCCCTTGATAACTCAGCATTAACAAGTGCTATAGATGTACCAGATGGTCACTATGCCGAAAAAACTATGAAAATTACTGAGGTACCGAACAGAAATGCCATATTCTTATGCATAGCTTTTGCCGCTGCTGTAAAAAAACAGGTAAAAGAAGTTGCTTTAGCCGTACATGGTGGTGACCATTTTATTTATCCAGATTGCCGACCTGATTTTTTGCAAGCTTTTAATGAAATGGAAAAATATTCGCTTGAAGGCCGGGTTTCCTTAAATGCCCCCTACGCTACTATAACTAAAGCAGATATTGTAAAAGATGGTGCTAAATATAATACACCATTCGAAAAAACCTGGTCTTGCTATAAGGGTAGAGAGATTCATTGTGGCCGTTGCGGCACTTGCGTAGAACGACGTGAGGCTTTTTTTCTGGCTAAAATTGAAGACCCAACCATTTATGAAGATAATGATTTTTGGCAAAAAACTATACTTAATTTCAATAAGGAATAATTTATGAGTAATAATTCAGTTTATGGGAATTTAAAACAATTAGGCACTAAAGTTGAGCTGCCACAAACACCAGACGAGGCTGTTTTAGAAAAAGTACCAAACCCACAAAATGACATTAGCTATTGCATACGTTTTACGGCACCAGAATTTACCTCACTATGCCCAATTACTGGGCAGCCCGATTTTGCTCATATCGTTATAGATTATGTACCAGATCAATGGTTGGTAGAAAGCAAATCTTTGAAGTTATTCTTAGGCGCATTTAGAAATCATGGCTCTTTTCATGAAGATTGTACAATAGTTATTGCAAAAAGACTGATAGAATTATTGCAGCCAAAATGGCTTCGCATAGGTGGGTATTGGTATCCACGCGGTGGGATTCCTATAGATGTTTTTTGGCAAACCGGAGAAGCTCCAGCACAAACATGGATTCCAGAGCAAGATGTGCCGCCATATCGTGGACGTTAACAGCTTAAATTTTTAAATATTAGGTCTCAAAATAACCGGATTTTGGAAAGCCACGTGGTGCCATTCTACCAGCCGCAGCTCTAGAGCCTTGCCATTCTGTTATTTCTTCGGCTTGTCTTGTAAAACTACGCCCTGCACTATCGTGCCATTGCAGTCCCGTTGAAATATCGAAACAGATAGCATCGCGTACTCCACCATCTTTGTATTTCTGCAAGCGTACTCCCTTGCCGCGTGACATATGTGGAATTTCCGTGAGTGGAAATACAAGCAATTTACGATTATCGCCTATAATAGCCAAATGCGTGCCAGATACTACTTTGCACAAAGCCGTTCTATCTGGGGCTTTCACCTTCATAATTTGTTTACCTTTTCTAGTGGTAGAAAGTAACTCGCTTTGTGTAACCATAAAACCGTAGCCTTGATGAGAAATTAGCAGCAATTTATCATCTGGCTTATAAATAAAAATTCCTAATAATTCTTGGTCCTGTTCTAGCTCAAGCAAGAGACGTATTGGTTCGCCCTGTCCACGCCCGCCGGGAAGAGTATGAATATTTAAAGCAAAAAATCTACCATCACTACCAACTAATAATAATTTATCTGTTGTATAAGCTGGCAAAATAAATTTTGCCTGATCGCCTTCCTTAAAAGTAATATTATCAGTCGAAGATAAATGGCCTTTAAGTGCGCGAGCCCAGCCCATTTCAGAAATAATTACCGTAACTGCTTCTTTTTCTATCATCGCTTGTTCTAAAGCTTCAACATCATGCTCAATTGCTGTGCCAAAATCTGTGCGGCGTTTACCAAGCTCTGTGGTTGGTCCATAATTTTTTGCCAAGGTCTTAATTTCATTGCTTAAGATTTGCCATTGATGCTTTTCGCTCGCCAGCAAAGTCTCTAATTGTTTTTTTTCCTCTTCAAGAGCAGCTTGCTCTTTTTTTAACTCTAGCTCTTCTAAGCGGCGCAAAGAACGCAGTCGCATATTCAAAATAGCTTCTGCCTGATTATCGGTAAGCTCAAAACTTGCTATAAGAACTGGTTTTGGCTCATCCTCTTCGCGTATGATTCTTATAACTTCATCTAAATTTAAATAAGCTATCAAATACCCACTTACCAATTCTAAGCGTGCTTCAATATTGGCTAAGCGAAAATTAGAGCGTCTTACTAAAACTTCTTTGCGATGGTTTAACCATTGCTGTAAAACTTCTTTTAGCGATAAAACATTTGGGATTTTGCCCATGCTTAACACATTCATATTCAAGCCAATACGCACTTCAAACTCGGTAAGCTTAAATAGAGATTCCATTAAGAGTTCAGCATCGGTATTTTTTGACTTTGGCTCAATAACGATACGCACATCTTCGGCAGATTCATCACGTATATCTTCTAGCATAGGCAGTTTGCGTGCATATAGCATTTCTTGTACTTTTGTTACCAACCGGTTTTTTTGTATTTGAAACGGTATTTCGGTAACAACAAGACGATAAGTACCGCGTTCACCGCTTTCTTTATGCCATCTCGATCTTAGCCTAAAGCCACCTCGGCCACTATTATAAGCTTCGTGTAATTCTTCTTGGCTGGTTATTACAATACCACCAGTTGGGAAATCTGGGCCTTTAACAAACTGCAAAAGCTCCTGGGTGCTGGCGTTAGGATGCTGTATCAGATATAAGCAGCTCTCACAAAGTTCAGAAATATTATGTGGAGGAATAGAAGTTGCCATACCCACCGCTATTCCAGATGAACCATTAGCTAAGATATTCGGAAAAGCGGCAGGTAAAACTACAGGTTCCTTATCTTCTTCATTATAGGTAAGGCGAAAATCTATGGCATCTTCATTAAGCCCATCTAGTAAAAAGCTGGTAATATCTGTCATTCTAGCTTCTGTGTAACGCATAGCGGCAGCATTATCACCATCTAAATTGCCAAAATTGCCCTGCCCGTCTATTAATGGGTAGCGTACAGAAAAATCCTGTGCCAATCGCACCAAAGCATCGTAAATAGAGCTGTCGCCATGGGGGTGAAATTTCCCCATAACATCACCCACGATGCGGGCGCATTTTGCATAAGCTTGATTTGGATACAGCCTTAATAAACGCATAGCGTAAATTATTCTGCGATGCACTGGCTTTAGCCCGTCTCGTACATCAGGTAGCGCGCGATGCATTATTGTAGACAGGGCATAGGCTAGATATCGTTCTTCTAACGCACGCTTAAGCTCTATTTCTTCCACAGCAGAATTTTTATTATTAGCCATAGCTTTATTTACCACAAAAGTTTATTAAATAACTATACTAGTTAAAGTCCTATGATAAGTAAAGCCACGCAATGAAGTTTATTCTACCATTTATATGTATTTTTGCTCTAAGCGCCTTTGCTCTGCCTAAAATAGATTCAGTCGGTAAAATAGAAAAACACGGTGTCGACATTATCTACTATAATGTAAAAGTGTCGGGCCAAACTATTGATAAAATTATAATTCATAATTTACGTAAAACGCCGCTAAATTCTTTTATAGATATGGCTGAGTTTTATTCGCTAAATATGGCTGCAAAACTAAACGATATAGTCTTAAAGCAAAGTGGTAGCAATGTAGATGAGCTAAATTGTAGCAAGCTATTATTGCAACAAAATGATAAAATTCTGGCTAGTGCGACAAAGATAAAATTAAAAGACAGCGAGGATAACTCGCAACAATTATTAAGCTTAGGTAGCTTTGCTTTACAAAGCACACCCAACTATACTGGTAGTGCTACAGCAGTATTTTCGCTTAATAACAATACGCATAATTTGGTGGCTAAAAATTTAAACATCAAATTAGCAAATGATGAAACTATTAAGGGTTTAATGTCTTTTGGTAATGTAAAAGGGTTAAGCACGTTAGAGCTATTTGCAAGCAATTTTACCTATGCGAATCTCTTGTATAAAACTAACCTAAAAAAATTACGTATCATTGCAGCACCGCAAATACCTGTATCTTTGTTTGCTATATATTTATTAAAAGATCACATGCCACAATTATTAAGTTTATTAAATATTACTACAAAATCTTAATTATAATTTTATATTAGGGGCAACACGCAAAGCTAACTCACTAAGCTGTTTATTGCTTGCTGGAGCTGGCGCCCCCATCAATAAATCCATTGCTTGTTGATTCATTGGAAATATTGAAATGTCGCGCAAATTCTTTGCGCCTAATAATAGCATAACAATGCGATCTATGCCAGCAGCCATGCCGCCATGCGGTGGAGCGCCATAATGAAATGCACGGTAAAGCGCGCCAAAGCGCTCTTCTACATCTGCTTTGCTAAATCCAGCAAGCTCAAAAGCTTTAATCATAAGCTCTGGTAAATGATTGCGTATACCGCCAGAGGCAATTTCAAATCCATTACAAACGATATCATATTGATAAGCCTTGATTGTTAATGGATCATTATCTTGTAAGGCTTGTAAGCCGCCCTGTGGCATTGAAAATGGGTTATGCGAAAACTCTATCTTTTTTTCGTCTTCATTCCATTCATAAAAAGGAAAATCTACAATCCAGGCCAATTCAAACCCGGCCTGATTTATAATATTTAACTCTTCAGCAATTTTGGTACGAGCTCGACCAGCAAAGCTACAAAACGCTTTAGGTACACCAGCAACAAAAAAACAGGCATCATTGTCTTTTAACTTCAATTGCTTTTGCAATTCAGCACAGCGCTGTGGTCCTAAATTTTTGGCTATTGGTCCAGCTCCTTCTAATGCGCCATCATTCATACGCCAAAAAATATAGCCCAACCCAGCTTCACCAATTGATTGCGCCCAACTATTCATTTTATCGCAAAATGCGCGGCTAGCCCCCCCAGGAGCGGGAATAGCCCAAATCTCCGCCTTTGGGTTATTAGCTAAAATATTAGCAAAGACTTGAAATCCAGAATCTTTGAAATATGACGAAACATTCGACATAATAATGGGATTGCGTAAATCTGGTTTATCTGATCCGTATTTTCGCATTGCTTCTTCATATGGAATGCGCGGAAATTTTTGTGTAACTTTTTGGCCATTAGCAAATTTCTCAAATAATTTAATAATTATCGGCTCCATAAGACTAAATATATCTTCTTGCTCTACAAAGCTAAGCTCTACATCTAACTGATAAAATTCCCCAGGTAGTCTATCGGCTCGTGGATCTTCGTCACGAAAACAAGGAGCAATTTGAAAATATCTGTCAAACCCAGACATCATCAATAATTGCTTATATTGCTGGGGAGCCTGAGGCAAAGCAAAAAACTTGCCGTTATGTATCCGACTAGGAATTAAAAAATCGCGTGCTCCCTCTGGCGAAGAAGCTGTTAATATTGGAGTGCTAAACTCTGTAAAGCTTGCTTTTTGCATTAGCTCACGTATATACGCAATAATATTGGTGCGGCTCATAATATTTTTATGCAAGGTTTCGCGGCGTAAATCTAAAAAACGATATTTCAACCTTATATCCTCCGGGTATTCAGGCTCGCCAAATACAGGTAGAGGCAATTCTTCAGCTTTTGATAAGATTTCAATATCCGAAGCAAAAACTTCTATTTCACCAGTAGCAAGATTTTTATTAATCGCATCCTTGGCACGCGCTTTAACAACACCGTTAATACAAACAACCCATTCACTGCGCAGTATTTCTGCTACGCTAAAAGCTGCATCTTGTGGCGAGGCCACGATCTGTGTAATGCCGTAAGGGTCGCGTAAATCTATAAATAATATTCCGCCATGGTCGCGTACGCGATGCACCCAACCAGAAAGACGCACTTGGCTGTCGATATTCGCAATGTTAAGTTCGTTACATAGATGGCTGCGATATCGATGCATTTTAACTAATCCTTCTATCTAAAAAGCTTGCTATCTTCATGATATTTTATTACTTTTAATAAATCAAGTTATATAGAGTATTATAATGAACATTATTTCTAGTACTGAAAAATTGAATGAGTTGATAGCAAAGATAGAGCAAAGCACAGATTTTGTAGCTATAGATACAGAATTTCTGCGCGAGAAAACCTATTATGCTAAGCTGTGCTTAATTCAGGTGGCAACCCATAGCTTAAATGCGATTATTGACCCCTTGGCAGAAGGGATAAACTTAGAATCTTTCTTTTCTTTATTGCAAAATCAAAAAATTGTAAAAGTATTTTTTGCAGGTCGACAAGATTTGGAAATCTTATATTTTGAAAGTCATGGAGTTATTCCAGCGCCAATTTTTGATTGTCAAATTGCTGCTATGCTATGCGGTTATGATGATTTCATATCCTATCAACAACTAGTACTAAGTCTGTTAAAAATAAAATTAGACAAATCTTCACAACTTACCGATTGGTCCACACGCCCTCTAAGCCAAGAGCAGTTAACTTACGCCTTACATGACGTGACTTATTTATGCGATATATATGCAAAATTAACTAAAAAATTAAAAAAAGCTGGTCGTGAAAGCTGGGTTCAAGAAGAGTTAAAACCATTATACAAAGCAGAAACTTATGATCCCCCCATAGAAGAAGCTTGGCTTAGATTGAAAACTAAACGTAACAGTCAGCGCGAGTTAGCTATTATTCAAAGAATCGCTGTTTGGCGCGAAGATAAGGCCAGAAAACACAATTTGCCACGTAGCTGGGTGCTCAAAGATGAAATAATAAGTGAAATTGCTAATATCCAACCTAAAAATGAGCAAGAATTTTTAGCATTAAAAACTGTAAAAAAATTTGGCATCAGGCATAAATTTGACTATAAAATATTGTGCGATATAGTCAATGAAGTTACTGAGTTACCAATGCAAACGTTACCTTTGATAGACGCCCCTGCCGTTCATATAGGCAATAGCTCGCTTGTTGAAATGCTGCAGTTTCTGTTAAAGCTAGTAGCCCATGAAAATCATATAGCAACCTCTATGATTGCAACAACAGCGAATTTAAAGCAAATGGTTTTGCAAAATACCTGCGAAGGTACGGCAGTTATGCATGGTTGGCGAGCTAAAATATTCGGCCATTTGGCAGAAGAGCTATTACAAGGTAAGCTGGGCTTTTGCTTTAAGAATAATCGTGCTATTTATTATAAAATTTAACTAGAGGTAAGAAATTATGACCGAGCATGAAACTTTAGAAGTTAATAATATAAACGGTGAAAAAACAGTAGAAATCACCTCCAAAAACTTTATGTGTTCTGGTAGTGATGCGCCATTTGATCATCCCCATATTTTTTTGAATATGGGCGAAGAAACAGAAAAAAGATGTCCCTATTGTCGCACACGCTATGTTTTAAAAATTTAAAAATATATGAAAAAGCTTATTAGCCCAGCACCAATTGTAATTTCTGGCGGGGGCATAGCTGGATTAAGCTTGGCTTTATATTTTGCGAAATATGGGGTAGCTTCTATAATATTAGAAAAAGCATCAGAACTAAAAGAAATAGGCGCAGGATTACAGCTTTCCCCCAATGCTACAAGATTATTAGAGAAGATAGATGTATTAAAAGCCTGTCTAGAAAAAGCAGCGCTTCCAACACAAATTAATTTAATAAATGCTACTAATAACCAAAAAATTATTTCTTTGCCTATTGCGCAATATGCTAAAAGCAACAATCTTTCACAATATCTTACAATACATAGAGCCGATTTACAGACTGTCTTATTAGATGCTGTACGCGCACAGAATCAATTGATCGATTTGCGTCTTGGAAATGAGGTAATAGCTTACACAAATCAACAGCAAGATGGATATGTTATACAGGTTAAAAAAAATACTGGTATCTTATACGATATACCAACCAAGCTTTTAGTTTGTGCTGATGGAGTTTGGTCGAACCTTAGGCCAGAAAAAGCAGTATATAGCGGCTATACAGCTTGGCGCACTACATTTTTACCGCAAAAAGCTAAGCATCTAGGTTTAAGTAATTATGAAATTAGTGTCTTTATGGATCATAGTCAGCATTCAGTATGCTATCCAATTTGCCAAGGAGAAAACTATAATTTGATTATGATAACAAAAGAAGAGTTAGCTACATCAATAACAGTGCCAAAATCAAATATTTTAACATTTGCACAGGATGCTCAATGGAGCCGCTGGCCAATTTTTAGCTCACTTAACATAAATTATTTAAATCAAGACGGTATAATTTTTATTGGTGACGCGGCGCACAGCCTTTTACCTTTTGCTGCACAGGGTGCCGCTATGGCTATAGAAGATGCCGCAAAGCTTGCTGTACATTTATGCAGCTCAGAAACTTTTGCTACGAGAAATAATTTGTGCACTTACGCAAAAAAAAGAACACAGCGCATTAAGCAGGTAAAATTTCGCGGTAATCTAAACGCTTATGCTTATCACGCTAAGGGAATAATTGCTAAGACAAGAGATGTTACAATGAGATTTATGGGCAGCAACCGATTACTAGAAAATCTCAACTGGCTTTACAAATATGATGCTTTAAAATTGTAGGCTTTCTAGTATTCGCAAGCCATCAATAGAAGCTACCGCATTATAGATAGATTCATCAATAACATAAGTTTGTCCAAGCGATAGCTCTAATGTTTGTTTTTCTTCTTTATAAAGTAATTTAACTTCACAATTTAACTCGCTGTTATAATTACCTTTTTTTCCTTTTTCAATCAATAATTTGTGTATGGTTTCTATATGGCTAGCTTGCGTTACGGCAAGCTTAAGAGATTTAAAATAAATTGGATCATTGCCCTCCTTTAGTAAGGTCAAGTTTGTAATGTTTGCCCTTTCATTATCCTCATAATATTTAACATATAAATCCAATAGCATAGAAGCCCCTATGACAAGTTTATCGCTAAATTGCTGCACTTTATCGTCAAATAAAGGCACATCAAATTGAATATTATTCGGTTGTGAAAAAGTTAAGATAAGCATACGCTCACCCTTTTTAGTTTTTCGCAATTGCTTGGCAATTAAAGTAGCAGCCGTGCTAAAAGTGGCTCTAAACTTAGCAATATTTTCTGGATATGATTTATAGTTAGATATATATTTACTATAACGAGTTAATGGGTGACCAGTAATATAAAAACCTAAGCTCACAATTTCTCTATGCAGCTTTTCATCTAAAGACCAAGCTTTAGCACTTATTAAATCTAGCTTGTCCAAAGTATTTTGTGTAAGATCACCAAAGATATCTTGCTGGGCGCTATTTTTAGTCTGCTTGGCTCGCGTTGCATAGCTCAACATGCGCGGCACAGAGGCAAATAAACTAGCCCTATCTATATTGAAACAGTCAAGAGCACCAGCACTTACTAATCCTTCTAACGCAAGCTTATTAACTTCTTTAGGATCTATAGCCTGGCAGAAGTGCTCTAAACTAGCAAATTTTTGCTTGCCTCTTACTTGGGCTATATGTGCTGCCACACTTTCGCCTACCCCTTTTATCGCTGCTAGCGAATAAAATATTTTGTTATCCAAAACTTCAAAATCTTTTGCTGAAGTTTGTACATTGGGAGGAATTATTTCTATATCTAAATGCAGCGCCTCTATTCTAAAATCATTTAACTTTTCGGTATTAAGCATATCATAATTCATCGAAGCAGCTAAAAACTCTACAGGAAAATTAGCTTTCATATAAGCCGTTTGGTAGGAAATCAAACCATAGGCAGCAGCATGAGATTTATTGAAACCATAATCTGCAAATTTTGCTAATAAATCAAAAATTTCATTAGCTTTAGCTTTGACTATATTATTATTTTCTGCGCCTTTGATAAACCTTGCTCTTTGCTGCTCCATTTCTGAATGTATCTTTTTACCCATAGCACGGCGAAGCAAATCAGCTTCGCCCAATGAATAACCAGCTAAGCGCTGAGCAATTTGCATCACCTGCTCTTGATACACAATCACACCTTGTGTTTCTTTTAAAATATCTTCTATCTCAGGATGAATATAACTAACTATTTCTGCCCCATTTTTGCGGCGATTATAAACGGGAATATTTTCCATTGGCCCTGGGCGATATAAAGCAACTAGGGCAATAATATCCTCTATACAATCTGGCTGCATGCCGATTAGAGCTTGCCGCATGCCAGCGCTTTCCACTTGAAATATCCCTACAGTTTCACCATTTGAAAGTAAATCATACGTAGTTTGATCTTTTAAATCTATTTTTAATAAATCCAAATCTTTTACTTTTCTGCGAGCTAAATCAACCGCATTTTTTAAAACAGAAAGGGTTTTTAATCCCAAAAAGTCAAATTTTACCAAACCTGCTTGCTCTACATATTTCATATTATATTGTGTTACTGGCATTTGTGATTTAGCATCAAAATACATAGGCACTAATTCTTGCAATGGTCGGTCTCCTATCACAATACCTGCGGCATGTGTAGAAGCATGTCGGTATAGTCCTTCTAATTGCAGGGCTATTTCCAGCAGCCTGTCAATATTAGAATCCTCTAAGGCCGCTTCTCGAAATTTAGGCTCTTCTCGTATTGCTTGTGCAAGGTTTATGTTTGAACCCGGTCCTTGAGGTACCAGCTTACATAAATAGTCAACCTTACCATATGGAATTTGCAATACCCTACCTACGTCGCGTAATACAGCCCGGGCTTGCATTTTACCAAAAGTTATAATATGCGCTACACGATCCTTGCCATATTTATTTTGCACATATTTTATAACCTCGCCACGTCGATTTTGACAAAAATCTATGTCAAAATCTGGCATTGAAACCCGCTCTGGATTCAAAAAACGCTCAAATAGTAAAGAAAACCGCAATGGGTCTATGTCTGTAATGGTAAGCGCATAGGCAACCAAAGCTCCAGCTCCAGAGCCACGGCCCGGACCTACAGGAATCCCCGCCATTTTTGCCCATTGGATAAAATCAGCAACTATAAGGAAATAACCCTGAAATTTCATTTTTATTATAATATCTAATTCATAATCCAAGCGCTTTATGTAATCTTCGCGCGTAAAATTTTCTGCCAGTCCATTTGTAGTTAAACGATGCTCTAACCCTTGAAATGCTTGATCTTTAAGCAATTGAATTGTCAGCTCTTCATTATCCGCAAATTTAGGTAAGATAGGCTCGCGCTTCTTTACAAAGCTTCTGCATTGCTGAGCAATCTTTACGCTATTAGCTATAGCCTCTGGTAAGTCAGCAAATAAAGCAACCATCTCTTTTTGGCTTTTTAGATAATGATCGCTTGAAACACGCGGGCGATTTTTATTTGCTACCAAATTACCATGGGCTATAGCTAGCAAAGCATCATGTGCTTCAAACCCTGCCTTGTTCAAAAAAAACGCTTCATTAGTAGCGACTAACTCAATATCTTCTTCTAAAGCAAATTGTAATAATTTTTGCTCTACAGCTTTACTATAATCCTCATATCTTTGTAATTCTATATATAATCGGTCTGCAAATATCTTTTTTAAACTCGTTAATTGCACCAAAGCTTTGCTAACATTATCTTCGCTCAAAGCTTTGTTGATTGGACCATTTACCCCACCAGTTAATAAAATAAGCCCAGCGGCATAATCCCTAAGCCAAGATAATTTAATATAAGCCAGATCAGTGGCATGGGCGTCCGGCGCATCCAAATATGCCTTGCTTGCTAAATGCAGCAAATTTGCCAGGCCAGTATCATCACTAGCCAATAGTACTACACAGCCAAGATTCTTATTATTAGTTTCTGCTTCAAAATCTAATAGGATTTGCAGTCCAACAATAGGCTGAACCCCTTTGCTTAAACAAGCAGACGTAAATTCTAAAGCACCAAACAAATTATTACTATCGGTAAGAGCTATAGCAGGCTGGCCATCATCATAAGCCGCCGATGCTATTTCAGAGGTCTGCAATGCACCCTCTAGTAAAGAATAAGTAGAATGCACATGTAAATGAACAAAAGACAAATTAGTGGCTAGATTTTTTAACACTTTAATTCTACGATTTTTCCGTCTTTTAAGGTTATAATTTTATCCATCTTTTTTGCCAAATTGTAATTATGCGTTGCAACAATGGCAGAGATTCCTGCTTGCCGCACCAAAAGAGAAAATATCTGAAAAACATAATCAGAAGTCTGCGGATCTAAATTCCCCGTTGGCTCATCTGCCAACAAAATAGACGGCGCATTCGCTACAGCCCTCGCTATCGCTACTCTTTGCTGCTGCCCTCCGGACATTTCGCTTGGTCGATTATTTATTTTATCATCCACACGTAAATAACGCAATAATTTCTTTGCTCTATTTTTAGCCAAATCTACAGAACGACCAATTATAAATTGTGGCATCATAACATTTTCTAATGCGGTAAATTCTGGCAAAAGGTGATGCGCTTGGTAAACAAAGCCTATATCATTGCCTCTTATTGCCGTTCTAGCACTATTAGATAAATTAGAGCAAGGCCGACCATATAAAGACACTACTCCACTATCAGGTTGTTCTAAAAGGCCGGCGATATGTAAAAGCGTAGATTTACCAGAGCCTGAAGGCGCGACCAAAGCCACCATTTCAGCCGCATCTACACGCAAAGAAAGTTTATCTAATACTTGCAGTTTTTGCTCATTGCTATAATAAGCTTTTGAAACTTCTTTAAGTTCTAAAACCGCACTCATTATTCATACCTTAGAGCAGCAATAGGATCTAACTTTGCCGCACTCCAAGCTGGAATTAATGTAGCCAAAAATGATAGTAATAAAGTAACAAAGCTAATGGTAAACACCTCTATCCAGTCCAATTTTGCTGGTAATTTAGCTAAAAAATAAAGCTCTGGATTAAAAACATTTACCCCAAAAAGCCAGGAAATAAATCGCTGCAAATTATCTATGTTCAAACAAGTAGCTATACCAAGAGCCAGGCCAATAAGCGTACCCAAGACACCTATAACCATGCCAGCCATAATAAATATACGTAATATAGAATTATTAGCCGCCCCCATAGTACGCAATATAGCAATATCTTTTCCCTTGTCTTTAACTAGCATTACCAAGCCTGAAATAATATTTAACGCTGCTACTAAAACAATTAGCGAAAGTATAATAAACATAGCATTGCGCTCTATGGTAAGGGCCGAAAAAAAGGCCTTATTCCGCTCTTCCCAGCCTATTATATTAAGCGGTTGAGCAATCATAGTAGCAATTTGTTTTTTATAAAATTCTACCTTATCTGGATTATTCAAAAATATTTCTATAGATAATACCTTATCGCCATAATTAAAAAAGCTTTGTGCCTCTTTTAAAGGCATAAAAATAATTGCAGAATCATACTCATACATACCAACTTCATATATAGCGGCAATTTTGTAAGATTTGGTACGCGGATTAACGCCAAAAGGCGTAACATCACCAGTAGGCGATAATACTGTAATATTATCCCCTATAGTTAACCCAAATTTTTTTGCCATACCTGCGCCTATAACCACGCTATTAGCTTGCGTAAAATCAGCAATATCGCCTGCTTTTACATGGCGGGTTATGGTAGACATCAAACTCAAATCTTCAGGCAGGACCCCGCGAATAATAGCGCCGGAGCTTCCCAATCCAGGCACTTGTGCCAAGGCCTGCTCTTCTATAACAGGGGCTGCAGATTTTATGCCCTCTAGGGCGCGTAATTTTTGGGTTAAGGCAAGGTAATCGCTCAAATGTTGTGTATCAGCACTTTGTATAATTATATGGCCATTTACCCCCAGGATACGATCAAGCAATTCCGACCGAAAGCCATTCATAACGGAAGTAACAACTATTAAGGCCCATACACCAACAATAATGCCTAGCAAAGAAATGCAAGAAATAACTGATGTAAAGGTTTGCTTTTTACTAGGAATCATATAACGCAGCGCTATCTTCCACTCATATAAGCTAAACAAACCCGCGCGCATATATTTGCTCCATAATGAATATTAGTGTTTTACATAATAGATATTATCTTATAAACAAGTATAATTATTTAAGAAACTTTACCTGATAAGATATTTGTACTCAAATAGTTTAAAGCTTCATCTATTGACAAATGGAGTCTTTCAGATGTTTTACGATTTTTAATTTCCACCATACCAGTTGAAGCACCTTTTGGACCAATTATCACTTGGTAAGGCAGGCCTAGTAAATCCATGCTAGCAAATTTGATTCCTGCACGCTCATTACTGTCGTCTACTAAAGCTTCTAGCCCGATCTTGCTACAAAAATTATAAAATTTATCTGTTATGCCATTAGACAATTCATCATCAACCCGCAAATTAATTATAGCCAAATCAAAAGGCGCTATGGGGGCTGGCCATATTATACCGTCTTCATCATGCGAAGATTCAATTGCTGCTGCAACCAACCTAGAAATACCTATACCGTATGACCCCATAGAAGGAAAAATATCTTTACCATCGGCATCCATAATTTTAGCATTCATCGGTGCAGAATATTTAGTGCCAAAGTGGAAAATATGCCCTACCTCGATACCTCTAGCCTCTACCCTGTCTTCTTTGCTTAATTGCGACCAAGCAGCTTTATCATGCATCTCTTCGGTAGCAGCATAAGGCTTGGTCCACTGCGATACTATATAGTTTAACTGGCTATCATCATTAAAATCTAGCTGACTATTCATAACATTAAAATCTAAAAAGCATTTATTACAAAATACAGCACTTTCACCCGTTTTAGCCAAAATTATAAACTCATGACTTAAATCGCCACCTATGGGGCCCGTATCAGCTCGCATTGGTATTGCTCTTAAACCCATGCGACTAAAGCTGCGTAAATAAGCTACAAACATTTTATTATAAGTTTTTTTAGCCTCCGTAAGATTTATATCAAAAGAGTATGCATCTTTCATTAAAAATTCTCGACCACGCATAAGGCCAAATCGCGGTCTAATTTCATCACGAAATTTCCACTGCACCTGATATAAGCGAACTGGCAACTCTTTATAAGAACGCACATAGCTGCGAAAAATATCTGTTATAACTTCTTCATTCGTTGGGCCATAAAGCATTTTTCTTTCATGTCTATCGACTATGCGCAACATTTCTAGGCCATAATCATCGTAGCGGCCACTTTCCTGCCAAAGCTCAGCCGACTGCAAAAGCGGCATCAATAATTCATTGAAACCAGCTCTATCTTGCTCTTGCTTAACTATAGCTATTACTTTATCTAATACCCGCTTGCCTAAAGGCAACCAAGTATAAATACCTGCTGATTGCTGTTTTATCATGCCAGCACGCAACATTAAACTATGCGATGTTATCTCTGCCTCTTTGGGCTGTTCTCTTAAAATAGGTAAAAAATAATTAGATAAGCGCATAATAATACCGATCAGCGTGAAATATAATGAATAACCGAAGTCACTAAAGGCCTTTTGCCCCAAGCTTTTTCTACCGTACGCACAACAGCGCTATTGCAAGCGCTTTCTAATGCAACTTTATTTTTAAGCTTTTTAGCAGGCAAATCATCTATTAAATCTTCTAGCGCAGCATGAATAAGATCATACATTGATTCGCCTTCTTGATCAAAGGCGGGCAACCCATTTATAATTAATTTAGGTGAAAAAGCTAAGTTTAGCCGATTTGTCAAAACAATAAATACTGCAATATGCCCTACTTGTGCTAACTTTTTTCTTACATTGATTCCAAGCTCAGTGTCATAGCCCAGTAATTTGCCGTCACGATATAATCGACCCACAGGGACTTCATCAATTATTTTGGCTTTTTTGCCAGAGAGCAACAACATATCGCCATTGCGTATACGAGCTATTTGCCCGATACCTTCTTTTGTAGCGAATTTTGCATGAGCTTCTAAATGTATCGCCTCACCATGTACTGGAACCAAGATTTTTGGCCGCACTAGCTCATAAATTTTCTTTAGCTCATCTTGGCTAGCATGGCCAGAAACATGAACTTGTTGATCAGCCACAGTTATTAACTCTACGCCTTGATCAATAAGCGCATTTTGTACCCTTAAAATAAGTTTTTCATTACCAGGAATCATACGAGAGGAATAAACTACACAATCTCCGCGGCTTAGCTCAATCTGTTTCATCGCTCCATCTGCCAATTTCGATAAAGCAGCTCGCATTTCGCCTTGACTACCCGTAAGAATTATTACTAATTTATCTCGTGGCACCTCATTATACTCTTGCTCACTCAAAAAAGTCTCGTCTGAGCCAATATAACCTAAATCTATAGCTATATTAACGACACGCTTTATTGAGCGACCAAGCAATAAAATTTTTCTATCATTAGCCCTAGCTGCCTTAATCATCGAAATAATGCGCCCAACATTTGATGAAAAAGTAGTTATAGCGACTCTTCCTTTAGCCTTGGCTATGATTTTTTCTAAATTCGTTTTTACAGTAGCTTCTGTATTGAAGCCGCCACTTTGCGCTGCGTTTGTCGAATCACAAACAAGAGCTAGGACACCTTCATCACCAAGTTTTTTTAATTTCTCTAAATCTGTTTTATCTCCAAGCGCTGGAGAGTCATCTATTTTCCAATCTCCAGTATGTACAACCGTTCCTGCAGAGGTCTTTATAGCTAAGGCTGTAGCTTCCGGAATTGAATGATTCATTTGTATGGTGTCTACAGTAAATTCACCAATTTTAAATTTATCGCCTGGTTTAAAAATATGTAAAGGCAATTCTTTAAATTTTTCGGCATCTGTAAATTTACTTTGCAAAAGTGCTGCAGTAAATGCTGTACAATAGATCGGCACTTTTAAAAGTGGCCAAAGTTCTGCCACTGCACCATAATGATCTTCGTGTCCATGTGTAATAACTAGACCAACTATATTTACTGCTTCCCCTTCCAAAAAACTAATGTCGGGCAAAACTAAGTCGGCTCCTGGTGCTTCTTCTCCAGCAAAAGAAACCCCCATATCAACTATCAAATATTCTTTATCTTCTTCGGTACCATAAGTATATACCCCCAAATTCATTCCAATTTCGCCAACACCGCCCAAAGGCGTAAAGCACAATTCTTTACTATTATCGTTCATATTTATTTAAACCGTTACCCTATTATGAAATCATATTTCCAAATAATACATCACCGCTATTAACTTTAATGACATTATTATCCTCTAAACGAACCAGGCAGCTAAAGCTTTCATCCAAGCTTTCAAATGTACCAGAAATTGTAGAGTTTTGCAATTTAATAGTAATATGCTTACCGACACACGAAGTATAAGCCAGCCAAGTATTACGAATTTGCTCCGCTCCATTAGGAGATTTATATATAGCATAATTCTCTAACCAATAATAGCTTAAGCGTTCAAATAGCATTGATGGAGTGCAAATTATCCCCTGCTCATGTAAGGAAGAAGTTTGATAAGTTAGATTTTCTATTTTTTCTGCAACATTTACACCAATACCAACTACCACACCGTAAAGTCCTGCGGCTAACGACTTCACCTCCAGCAAAATTCCTGAAAGTTTTTTGTTATTTAACAAAATATCATTGGGCCATTTTAAGGATAAATCGATTTCTTGCTTAAGATAAATCTGTCTAAAATACTCTACAGAATCGCGTAAACTAATACCAGCAATATAACTCAAAGCTATACAATCCTCTATAGTTTTTATGTCATACAAAACCAAGCTACAATATAAATTACCCTTTGGACTCACCCAACCACGGCCGCGGCGACCACGACCCTTCAATTGTTGCTCAGCCACTATCCAATGTTTTTCGGGTAAATAAGCATCGCCAGCTCTAGCTATATTCCCTTTTTTATAGTCTAAAAGTAACTCCAGCGCCAAATCATTGGTGGAGCTAACAGAACCGTAAGTCGTTAATTTATATCCCTCTTGTTTGGCTTGCTTAGCTAAATAAAAGCTCATAAAGAAATCACTGGAATAAAGAAATAGCTGCTAACTGGGCTAAAGGATAAATTGCATGGCCCCAAATTATAAAAAATACAATTAGCAAACTAGAGGTACCCAACAAAAATTTTAGCTCTGGTCTAGGCTCTAAAAACTCTATTTTTGTCTCATCAAACCAAATGATTTTAATTAAACGCAAATAATAAAAGGCACCAATAACTGAAGATATCACCCCAATAATAGCTAAACCTACAAATCCACCACGGACAGCAGCAATAAAGCTATACCATTTAGCAAAAAACCCAGCTAAAGGTGGAATACCTGCAAGCGAAAACAATAAAATTGTAACCGATACAGCAATATAAGGATGCGTTTTTGCTATTCCTGATAAATCATAAATATCTTCTGCATAACCAGCTCGTCCCTGCATAGAAAGTAAAAAAGCAAAAAAGCCTATAATAGTTATAAGATATATTGTTAGATAAATTAAAACTGATACAGTTCCTGTCATATTACCAGCTAGCAGACCTAACAATATATAACCAACATGGCTTATAGAAGAATATGCCAAAACACGTTTTATACTTGTTTGTCCTATAGCAGAAAATGCTCCAAGTAGCATAGATCCTAAAGAGAGCAACAATAAAATTTGTTTCCATGCTGGCAAGGCTACAGCTGATGTGGTTAAAGGAGCAAATGCACCAGTGACCAAAGTTGTTAATACTGCAAAAGCTGCAATCTTTGGGGCCCCAGCAAAAAAGGCAGTAACGGGCGTAGGCGCCCCCTCATAAACATCTGGTGTCCACATATGAAATGGCACAGCTGAAATTTTAAATGCCACACCGATCAAAACTAACACCAAGCCAAAGATTACACCTATATTATAAGGCTCAGTTTTAAAAATTTGTAAAAGTTCTGCAAAGCCAATTTGGCCCGTATAACCATATAAAAGAGATATGCCGTAAAGTAAAAGACCAGATGATAGAGCACCAAGAATAAAATATTTTATCCCTGCTTCGCTTGATTTTAATTTTTCCCTGTCAAATGCAGCCAAAGCATATAAACATAATGACTGCATCTCTAACCCCAAATAAAGCGTAAGCATATTTGCAGCGGAAATCATAAAAAACATACCCACCGTTGCCAATAAATACAGGACAGGCAATTCAAATTTATCTATTTCCATGTTTTTAGAATAATCTATAGATAAAATTATAGAGCTTATACTACCTAGCAATACTAAGATTTTCATAAAACGGCCAAAGCCATTCAGTTTTAAGGCATTTCCAAAGGCAAAGCCAGCATGAGGCAAGGCTACTAGCAATAACATAGCTGTTACTAAAAACCCTATAGACAGGCTAATGAGTAATTTGTAAGAAGTTTTATCGCTAAAACTACCTAGCATTAAGATGGATAAAGCACCCACAGTGAGGATAATCTCTGGTAAAATATACGATAATTGCGCTATCATGTTTAAATGCATATTTTACCTCTTTACTGTATGTGCTTAACAAGGGCATTTACTGATACCGAAATAATATTTATAATCGGCGATGGGTATATACCAAAAAATATTGTCAAAGCTACCATGGGATATAAAAGAATTTTCTCTCGCTGCGACAAATCTAATAAAGCCTTAAGATGTTCCTTTTCCAAGGGGCCCAAAACAACGCGGCGATACAAATACAAAGCATAAGCAGCAGACAAAATCACTCCAAAAGTTGCAAAAAATACCGTAATAGTGTTAACCTGAAACGTTCCCGCAAGCGATAAAAATTCACCGATAAATCCTGAGGTTCCGGGCAATCCAATATTGGCCATCGTAAGAATTAAAAATACTGTAGCATATAAGGGCATAATTTTTGCTAAACCACCAAAAGCAGCAATTTCACGAGTATGAAGACGGTCATAAATAACCCCTATGCATAAAAACAAACCAGAGGAAACGAAACCATGAGAAATCATTTGAAACATGGCCCCTTCAATAGATAACTGGTTTGCAGCAAAAATACCCATTGTAACATATCCCATATGAGCTACAGAAGAATAGGCCACCAGTTTTTTCATATCTGACTGAACCAAGGCAACTAATGAGGTATAAATGATAGCTATAATCGAAAGCGCAAAAACAAGGGGCGCTAATTTATATGAAACATCTGGAAACATTGGCAAAGAAAAACGCAAAAAACCATAACCACCAAGCTTTAGCATAATACCAGCTAAGATCACAGAGCCAGAGGTTGGAGCCTCTACGTGCGCATCTGGCAACCAAGTATGAACTGGCCACATAGGCATCTTAACAGCAAAGGAAGAAAAGAAAGCCAACCAAAGCCAATATTGCATATTAATAGGAAACTTATATTTCATAAGATCGACTATATCCAAAGAACCGCTTTTAGCATACATACACATTAGCGCAACCAGCATTAAAACAGAACCCAACAAAGTATATAGAAAAAACTTAAAGCTAGCATATACACGATTCTTGCCGCCCCACACACCAATTATAATAAACATTGGTATAAGGCTACCTTCGAAAAAACTATAAAAAACTATAGAATTCAAAGCACAAAAAGCTCCTAACAACATAGTTTCTAAAAGCAAATAGGCTATCATATAAGCTTTTATTCTGTCCTTAATACTATTCCAATTTGCTAAGATACAAAAAGGAATTAGCAAAGTTGTCAAAACTACAAAAAGAACAGATATGCCGTCTATTCCCAAATGATAATTTATACCGCTGCCTAGCCATCCGAAATATTCTACCATTTGAAAATTAGCAGTGGTTTTATCAAAGCTAAATAAAATGATTAATGAAAGAAAAAATACAAATATACTGGTCAGCAGTGCGACCATTTTAATATTTTTCCTTGCAAGATCATTATTATCTTTAATACAAAAGATAATAAACGCTCCTATAAGTGGAAAAAAGATAAGGGTAGAAAGAACAGGCCAATCGGTCATTAAAAAAAACTCCCAACCATCATTAAAGTAAGCAAAGCAGCCATACCTATAATAATCATAAACGCATAGTGATAAATAAATCCGCTTTGCAAGCGAACAGCCTTATTAGTAATATCCAAAACTTTTGAGGCTATACCGTTTGGGCCAAAACGGTCAATAAAATTAATATCTCCGCTTTTCCAAAATAAGTTGCCCAATCTAAAAGCAGGATTTACGAAAATTACCTGATATAATTCATCTATATACCATTTATTCAATAAAAAGTCATAAATTTTTGGAAAACGAAAAGCGAGCTTTTTCGGTAAATTCGGAGCAATTATATAAAAAATAAAAGCTGTAAAAAAACCTATTAGCATAGCAATAAAGGCGGCTGATTTTACCCAAAAATCTACATGATGCATAGCATGTAGTACATGATTCGAAGAATTCGTAAACAAAGCACCCTTCCAAAAAGCATTATAGAACTCGCCGATAAAATAATCTTTAAATACTATACCTCCAAACAAAGCACCTAGCGACAAAACCAATAAAGGGATAAGCATAACGCTACCAGATTCATGGACATGATGCATAACATCCGTTGTAGCTCTAGGTTTGCCATGAAAAGTCATGAACACCACGCGCCAAGAATAAAAACTTGTAAATAAAGCAGCTATAACTAGCAACCAAAAAGCCAACATTGAAGCAATATTAGACGATGCATAAGCGGCTTCTATAATTGCGTCTTTTGAAAAAAAGCCAGCTGTACCGATTAATGTTTCTGGTACACCAAAGCCAGTAAGAGCAAGAGTGCCTATTAGCATAGTAACGTAAGTAACAGGTATATATTTATACAATCCACCCATTTTTCTCATATCCTGTTCATCCGATACCGCATGAATAACAGAACCAGCACCCAAAAACAGTAAAGCCTTAAAAAAAGCATGTGTAAATAAATGAAAAACCCCAGCACTATAAGCTCCTACACCTAAAGCAGTGAACATATAACCTAGCTGAGAGCATGTGGAATACGCTATAACACGCTTTATATCATTTTGAACTAAAGCAACTGTAGCAGCAAAAAATGCTGTCATCGAGCCTATTATTACTATAAAAATTGATATTAAAGGTGCTTGCTCGAACAAAGGCGAAAATCTGGCAACCATAAACACACCAGCCGTGACCATAGTTGCGGCATGTATTAATGCTGAAACTGGTGTAGGCCCTTCCATCGCGTCTGGCAACCAAACATGCAATAAAAACTGCGCAGATTTTCCCATAGCACCAATAAATAGCAATAAACAAATCACTGAAATAATACCATTAGCAGCAAAATTAAATCCTAAAAATTGCCAATTTTGTACAAAATTATGCGACGCTAATTTAACAAAAATAGTATCAAAATTCAGCGCATTAAAAATCATAAAAATGCTAAAGATACCCAAAAGAAAAGCAAAATCCCCTACACGATTTGTAACAAATGCTTTGATAGCAGCCTTATTTGCGGAGTGTTTTTCATACCAAAAGCCTATTAATAAATATGATGCGAGCCCCACGCCCTCCCATCCGAAAAACATTTGAACCAAATTATTAGATGTCACCAGCATTAACATCATAAAAGTAAATAAAGATAAATAGGCAAAAAATCTTGTACGGCTTTTATCATGATGCATATATCCTATAGAGTAAATATGAACCAAAGAAGAAACCGTATTTACTACAATAAGCATTACCGCAGTTAAGGAATCTATACGCAAAGCCCAATCAAAGCTAAAGTCGCCAATAGTTAACCAGGGCAAAATATGAATATAAACACTATGCCCATTTTTTATAGCCAACATAAAGAAAACTAACCAGGATAGACATGCCGCCAGCACCATAAATGCACTTGTTATAACTTCACAGGCTCTATCTCCTAAATCCTTGCCAAACAAACCAGCTATCAAAAATCCAGCTAAGGGAAGCGCGATTATTAATTCATATACCATTGGGCTAACCTTTCATAGAGTTAATATCGTCTACGGCTATAGACCCACGGTTGCGATAAAACACAACTAAAATAGCCAACCCAATGGCAGCTTCGGCTGCCGCCACCGTTAAAATAAACAATGCAAAAACCTGTCCTAATAAATCATGCAGCGCAGCAGAGAAAGCCACAAAATTTAAATTAACAGCCAGTAAAATAAGCTCTATAGACATCAACAGGATTATAACATTCTTACGGTTCAAAAAAATTCCTAAAACACCTATTGTAAATAAAAAAGCGGAAACCACTAAATAATGACTTACATCTACTAACATTTAAATTCCTTTGCCCGACTGAACTTTTTTGATTTCTATAGCATTTTCCCTAGAACGGGCTACTTGCTCTGCTATATTTTGCCTTTTAACGTTTGGCCTATGGTGCAATGTCAATACTATAGAGGCTATCATAGCTATTAACAATACCAAACCCGAAAGCTCAAAATAAAAAGCATATTTAGTATAAAGAATATCACCCAATAGCTGGGTATTTGATACGTTAGCATGGGAAATAGGATTAAAGCTATTAGGTCCAATATGCTTAGCAAAATTATAGCCTGTAAAACTTGCTAATAACTCAGCCAACATTATAGCCGTTACGACTAATCCTAAAGAAGAATAACGAGTTATTCTCGCACGCATTTCTGCAAAATCTATGTTCAACATCATCACAACAAATAAAAACAGCACTGCTACTGCGCCAACATACACTATCAGTAAAATGAAAGCCAAAAATTCTGCACCTGTTAGCAAAAACAAAGCAGCTGCATTAAAAAAAGCTAAAATAAGGAAAAGCACAGAATGAACAGGATTGCGTGCTAAAATTACTAAAAGCGCACTCAAGAGTAAAATTGAGGAAAATACCCAAAACAATATATTCACTATATTTACCAACATAAGCTTTTTCCTATCATAACTATTATTTTTACTCTATTATCGATAAGGCGCGTCTAAAGAAATATTACGGGCAATCTCTCTTTCCCACCTATCGCCATTAGCCAAGAGTTTTTCCTTATCATAATATAACTCCTGACGCGTCTCAGTAGAAAACTCAAAATTTGGCCCCTCTACAATTGCTTCTACAGGACAAGCTTCTTGACATAATCCGCAATAAATACATTTAACCATATCAATATCATAACGTGTAGTTTTACGAGTGCCATCAGCCAGTGCGGGGCCAGCTTCTATAGTTATTGCTTGCGCAGGGCAAATAGCCTCACATAATTTACATGCTATACAACGTTCTTCACCATTTGGATAGCGGCGCAATGCATGCTCACCACGAAAGCGTGGACTAACATAACCTTTTTCATAAGGATAATTTATCGTTGGTTTAGGAGCTACAAATTGCTTCATAGCTAGGCCAAAAGCACTTATAAACTCTAAGAGAAAAAAAGACTTAATCGTTTTCATTATTTTGGACATTAAAAACTCCTACAAGCCTCAGTTAAAGCGTAAGCTCAATAAAAATAGATGTAAGCACAAGCATAGCTAGTGATAATGGT
Organism: Bartonella sp. TP; assembly: GCF_030406085.1. NCBI lineage: Bacteria > Pseudomonadati > Pseudomonadota > Alphaproteobacteria > Hyphomicrobiales > Bartonellaceae > Bartonella > Bartonella sp. TP. Next base: position 1,094,086 of record NZ_CP129002.1, on the reverse strand, counting down.
AAAAAAACCTTCCACCCAAGCCGCATAAGCTGATCATAGCGATAGCGTGGAACAAAAGCTTTGACCATAGCAAACATAAAAAACAGCAAACAAACTTTTAGAATAAACCAAAAAACACCAGGAAGCCAATTTAGCCAAAAAACATCTAAAGGCGGCAACCAGCCCCCTAGGAATAAAACAGTCATCAAAGCGCATAATAAAACTATAGCTACATATTCACCTAGAAAAAATAACATATATGGCGTTGAAGAATACTCAACCATATGCCCAGCAACTAACTCTGACTCTGCCTCGACTAAATCAAATGGAGGTCTATTAGTTTCTGCTAAAGAAGAAATAAAAAATATTATAAATAGCGGAAATAAAGAAAGCCAATTCCAATCCAGAAATGAAGAAAGAGGCAAACCTAATTTAGCACCAAGGCCATGCGCTTGAGCCAACACAATAGTTGTAAGATTTAAGGAGTTAGAGAGAAGCAAAACAGTAACTATAACAAAACCTATAGCGACCTCATAAGAAATCATTTGCGCCGCTGAACGCACGGCACCTAAAAATGGATATTTAGAATTAGATGCCCATCCTCCCATTAAAACCCCATATACTTCTAACGAGGACATAGCAAAAATATACAATATACCAACATTTATATCAGCTATTGCCCATCCAGCGTTAACCGGAATTACTGCCCAACCAGCTAAAGCTAAGACAGCAGAAATGAACGGAGCCAGCAAAAACACACCTTTATTTGCGCCAGATGGAATTATAGGTTCCTTTAAAATAAATTTAAGAAGATCGGCAAAAGATTGCAACAAACCCCAAGGACCAACAACATTTGGACCACGCCGCAATTGAACAGCCGCCCAAATTTTACGATCGGCATATAATAAATATGCTATCAAAAATAATAAAATTAATATCAATAGCAAGGACTTACCTAGCAAAGTTAATAAAACAATTAAAGCAGAAAAAAAAGTTGAAAACATCGATCCCTATCCTATTTCTGCGTATATAAAATGCTAGCTAGTTGCTCTGTTTGACTATTAAAAAAAGCAGAACATTCTGACAATATTTTAGATGATCTTGCAATAGCATTGGTTAAATAAAAATCCTCAATAACGGTTGAAAAGTCACCTACCTCCAGCTTTTTGTATCGCAAAGCCAGGGCTTTCAATTCCTCTACATCGCTAGTTATAATTTTATTTGTCTTGGACAAATGCGGGTGTTTTTTATATAACAATGCACGCAATTGCTGTAGCGAATCAAAAGGTAATGGTACTTCAAGCTGCGCCGACAAAGCACGAATTATCGACCAATCTTCTTTTGCCTGTCCAGGAGCAAAAAGAGCTTTATTTGTAAGCTGCGGACGGCCCTCAGTATTTACAAAAATCGCCGATTTTTCTAAATACGTAGCGGCTGGCAAAATAACATCAGCGTTATTAGCTCCATAATCACCGTGAGTACCTATATATATAGTAAAAGCTTGTTTATCAGATAAATCAAATTCATCTGCTCCAAGTAAAAACAAAACTTTACTATTATGTATAATATCAGAAGCTGTTACATCAACAGAGGGCACAAATCCTATATCTAACCCCCCTACTGTAGATGCAGCCGTATGCAATACGCAAAAACCATTCCAGTCTGGTGTTAAAGCACCAACCATATCACTAAGTTTCAATGCAGCAAAAAGGTTAGCGACCCCATTTTTACCCGATAAAGCAGCTTGACCTATTATTATCAGCGGACGCTTCGCGTTTTTCAACTTTTCGACAAAATTGTTATCGCTGTTAAGCAAATCCTCTAAGCTATTAGTGCCCTCACCTAAAAATTCATACGGATAGCGTAGATTTACAGCTTTACCAACAACACCTATTGGAATATCGCCGTTACGCTGCCTTTTAAGTATCCGAGCATTTAAAACAGAAGCTTCAATGCGAGGATTTGCACCAACCAATAATATAGCATCAGCATTTTCTATGGCTTCAATTGAACTGTTAAATAAATAAGAACCGCGTCCATAAGAAGGATGTATTGCAGAATTATGCTGACGAGAATCGATATTGCTAGACCCTAAAGAAGCCAATAACTCTTTGAGAGCAAACATTTCTTCTACACCAGACAAAGGCCCGGCTATAGCACCGATAGCCTCCCTATTATTAGCCTTCACCGCATTAGCAATAGCTGCAAACGCTTCATCCCATGAAGTCTCAATGAATTTATTATTTGAATCCTTAATATATGGCCTATCTATACGATTCGAACGCAAACCATCAACAACAAATCTTGTTTTATCTGAAATCCATTCCTCATTTATTTCCTCATTAACACGAGGCAAAATACGCATAACTGCGTTCTCACGAATATCCACACGAATAGAGCTTCCCAAAGCGTCCATAACATCCAATGTCTCTACCTTATGCATTTCCCAAGGCCTAGCCTTAAATTCATATGGCTTAGCTGTTAAAGCCCCAACCGGGCAAAGATCAATAATATTTCCTTGTAGCTCGGAAGTTAAGGCGTGCTCTAAATAAGAGGTAATCTCTGCATCCTCACCACGCCCAACCAGACCGAGTTCTGAAATACCCGCTACCTCCGTAGTAAATCTTACGCAACGTGTACAATGAATACAACGTGTCATTACTGTTTTTACTAAAGGGCCAAGATATTTTTCCTCTACTGCCCTTTTTGCCTCATGATAACGGGAGGTGGCGCGACCAAAAGCCATAGCCTGATCCTGCAAATCGCATTCTCCACCCTGATCGCATATCGGACAATCGAGAGGATGATTTATTAATAAAAACTCTAAGACCCCTGCTCGGCCTTTTTTTACCATGGGCGAAGCAGTCAAAATTTCCGGCAACTCGCCATTCGGACCAGCACGTAAATCCTTCACACCAAGTGCACAGGAAGCCTGCGGTTTCGGAGGCCCGCCTTTTACTTCAACCAAACACATACGGCAATTACCAGCAATGGACAATCGCTCATGAAAGCAAAATCTAGGGACCTCTACGCCAGCAGCTTCTGCTGCTTGCAGCAAAGTAAAATGCTCTGGGACATCTAGCTCTTTTCCATCAACTTTGATTTTTATCATTGTTTTTCCAGATCTACGGCGTAACCGCTGTTACTTCTATTAATTAACAAATATTATATAATTGATTCAACTGCTTCATTATTCGTATAAATATCTATACGTTCTTCAATTGTTGATCTAAAATGACGAATTAGCCCTTGCACAGGCCAAGCAGCAGCATCTCCTAAAGCGCATATTGTGTGACCTTCTATTTGCTTTGAAATATCAAACAATAAATCAATCTCCTTTTTTTGTGCTTTGCCAGCCACCATGCGTTCTAATAAACGCATCATCCAACCCGTCCCTTCACGACAAGGAGTGCATTGCCCGCAGGATTCATGTTTAAAAAAGGCAGATATACGCCAAATAGCTTTAACAATATCTGTGGATTTATCCATTACTATTAAACCACCAGTACCAAAAGAAGACCCCACCGCGCGCATACCATCAAAGTCCAAAATAGCGTCCATCATATCCGCAGCTGGAACCACTGGGCAAGAAACACCACCAGGAATAACAGCTAAGAGATTTGCCCAACCACCGCGCACTCCACCTGCATGTTTTTCTATCAACTCTCTAAAGCTAATGCTCATAGATTCTTCTACAACACAAGGCGTATTTACATGCCCAGAAATCATAAATAGCTTTGTACCAGCATTATTTGGCCTACCAATAGAGGCAAACCACTCTGCTCCGCGCCGTAAAATAGTTGGCACTACCGCTATAGATTCAACATTATTTACTATGGTTGGACAGCCATATAAGCCTACATTGGCTGGAAAAGGCGGCTTTAAACGAGGCTGACCTTTTTTGCCCTCAAGACTTTCTAATAAAGCCGTTTCTTCGCCACAAATATATGCCCCAGCACCATGATGCACAATTATATCGCAATCATGGCCATGCTTAGTATTTTTTCCCAACAAACCAGCTTCGTAACATTCATCTACCGCATTTTGTAATGCTTCGCGCTCACGTATATACTCACCACGCAAATAGATATAAACAACATGAGCTCCGATGGCGAAACTAGCTAAAACACACCCCTCAATAAGACTATGAGGCTCATGACGTAAAATTTCTCTATCCTTACAAGTGCCTGGCTCAGATTCATCAGCGTTTATGACTAAATAATGAGCGCGCTCAGCTGCCTGCTTTGGCATAAATGACCATTTTAAACCAGTAGAAAAACCAGCCCCCCCACGACCACGCAGACCAGACTTCTTGACTTCTTCAACTATAAAATCCTTACCTTTTTCAAGCAATGATTTAGTGTTATCCCACCAACCTAGTTCACGCGCCTGACTTAAGGATGTACTATAAAAACCATAAATATTAGTGAATATACGATCTTTATCTTCTAGCATTTTACTTCTTCTTATTTCACTCGCTGTCAAGCTAACACTTTATTAAGCATTAGTCTAGTTATAGATATCAGCTTTAACAAAAAAATTAATCCACGGTTTTATTATTTAAGGAAGTCAATCCTGTTATAGGCTCAGAACATTTTCTATCGCTTTGCGGCCCCGGTAAAATCTTGTCGCCTTTACCTGCCTCAAAAGCATCTATAATTTTCTCTAACCGCTCTGGAGTTAAATCCTCATAAGTGTCTTTAAAAATCATAACCATTGGAGCATTTACACATGCCCCCAAGCACTCCACCTCTTCCCATGAAAGAGTACCAGTTGCATTTGTCTTAAACGGTTCGCTATTAATTTTATTTTTACACAACTTTATTAACTCTTCTGACCCACGCAGCATGCACGGAGTAGTACCACAAATCTGTATATGAGCTTTTGTACCAACAGGCTGCAGCTGAAATTGAGTATAAAAGGTAGCAATTTCTAAAACTCGAATATAAGGCATTTTTAGCATATCAGCGACGTATTCGATAGAAGCTTTACTAATCCAACCTTGCTGTTCTTGCGCGCGCATCAACAAGGGAATCACCGCTGATTGTTGGCGCCCAGAGGGATATTTTGAAATGGTTTTAACTGCCCATGCTTGATTGGCTACATTAAAAGAAAAACTATCTGGCTGCAAACTATCAGCCGCTAAACGACGCACAGACATTATCGGTCTATCTCCCCAAACACAATATCAAGCGAGCCCAAGATAGCTGTAGCATCGGCCAACATATGTCCTTTTGTTAAAAAATCCATAGCTTGTAAATGCGCAAAACCTGGAGCTCGAAGCTTAACCCGATATGGCTTGTTGGTGCCATCAGCTACTAAATACACACCAAACTCCCCTTTAGGAGCTTCTACAGCCGCATACACTTCACCAGAAGGCACATGAAAACCCTCCGAAAATAATTTAAAATGCTCTATTAAAGCCTCCATAGACTGCTTCATCTGCGCACGATTAGGAGGTGTAATTTTATGATTCGAGTTTAAAATCTCACCAAGTTTATCGCTACCCAATAACCGGTCAACGCATTGCCGCATTAAATAAGCAGACTGCCGCATTTCTTCCATTCGCAATAAATATCTATCATAACAATCACTATTTTTACCGACTGGGATATCAAATTCTAATTCATCATAACATTCATATGGCTGACTCTTGCGCAAATCCCAAGCAACACCAGTGCCGCGCAACATCACACCCGAAAAACCTCGCCCCCAAGCCTCGGCCTCACTAATCACACCTATATCAACATTACGCTGTTTAAAAATTCTGTTAGGCGTAACAAGAGCGTCTAACTTTGCCAAAGCATCTAAAAATGGATCTAAGAAATCGCCAATATCCTGCACAAGTTTCTCTGGTAGGTCTTGATGCACACCTCCTGGCCTAAAATAATTTGCATGCAAACGAGCCCCACATGCACGCTCATAAAAAATCATCAATTTTTCGCGTTGCTCAAAGCCCCACAAAGGAGGCGTCAAAGCGCCAACATCCATAGCTTGCGTAGTAACATTAAGCAAATGACTTAAAATACGCCCAATTTCTGAAAACAATACACGAATTAATTGCGCACGCTTTGGAACTTCCAGCTGCAGTAATTTTTCTACAGCTAACACAAAAGCATGCTCTTGATTCATTGGCGCAACATAATCAAGCCTATCTAAATAAGGCGCAGCCTGTAGATATGTTTTAGTTTCCATCAATTTTTCTGTACCGCGATGCAGCAAGCCGATATGCGGATCTACTCTTTCTACAACTTCACCATCTAGCTCTAATACGAGACGAAGAACCCCATGAGCAGCTGGATGTTGCGGGCCAAAATTAATATTAAAATTTCGCACATCAACTTCTGCCATTTTATGCCTCCGAATTTTTCTTTTCTTCTATAGGATAACCAGCCCAAGGCGAAATAAAATCAAAATCACGCATTTGTTGTTTAAGCAAAACAGGCTCATACACTATCTTTTTCAAATCACTGTCGTAGCGACATTCAGTAAACCCTGTAACCGGAAAATCCTTACGCAAGGGATGCCCCTCAAATCCATAATCCGTAAGGATTCTACGTAAATCAGGATTTCCTCGAAACAATACCCCGTACATATCATAAGCTTCCCGTTCATACCACTGAGCCCCTGGGTATACAGCACATATAGAGGGTACAGCGATAATTTTATCCGTAACCACTTTAACGCGGAGACGAAAATTTAATCTAGGAGATAAAAGATGATACACTAGATGAAAGCGCTTTTCTTGCTCTGGATAATCAACACCACTTAAATCAATAAAGCTGATAAATTGACATTTAGCATCATCACGCAAAAATAACATAACTTCTAATAATTGTTCAAGCTTAACCACAATGGCTAACTCGCCATAAGACAGAGAAGTATTTTCTAGCTTATCAGATAAAGCTTGTTCAAGATAAGATTGAAGATCAGCTAACATAGCGTATTATCTTTCTATAGTACCAGTTTTACGTATTTTTTTTTGCAATAGCAAAACGCCATATAATAATGCTTCTGCGGTAGGCGGACAACCCGGCACATAGATATCTACTGGCACAATACGGTCACATCCACGCACCACTGAATAAGAATAATGGTAATAACCGCCACCATTCGCACAGGATCCCATGGAAATAACATATCTTGGCTCAGGCATTTGATCATAAACTTTACGCAAGGCGGGAGCCATTTTATTAGTCAAAGTGCCAGCAACCATCATTACATCTGATTGGCGCGGCGAAGCTCTTGGCGCATAGCCAAATCTTTCATTATCATAATGCGGCATAGAACACTGCATCATCTCTACAGCACAGCAAGCCAAACCAAAGCTCATCCACATAAGTGAACCAGTGCGAGCCCAGGTTATTAGCGCATCAGTCGAAGTAACTAAAAAGCCTTTATCGGAAATCTCGTTGTTTATAGATTCTAAAAAAGCATCTGTCTTTGACATTGCAAGAGGAGCCAGCGGCTCTAACTGAGGAGCCTTCGCGATTAATCCCATTCTAAAGCTCCTTTTTGCCATTCATATATAAAACCGATGGTTAACACAGCCAGAAAAAGCATCATCGAAGAAAACCCTAAAACGCCAATTCTTCTAAACGAAACCGCCCATGGAAATAAATAAGCCACCTCTAAATCGAATATTATAAAAAGAATGGAAACTAGATAAAAGCGCACATTAAACTTCATCCTAGCATCACCAAAAGAATTAAAACCACATTCATAGGCAGAAAGTTTTTCGGCATCGGGAGATCGAAACGCAACTATATAAGGCGTAATAAGCAACACGCCTACTAACCCTAAGCAAACTATCATAAACACTAACACTGGAAGGTATGAGATTAAAAAATTATTCATATTTAGCTAAATCTTTCTAGAGCGTGAGATTATATTCTAACATAGCTAATAATCATTGCGATAGTCAATATAATTTTAAAAACCCTGAGGAAAATAATGGCGCGAGTGACGGGGATCGAACCCGCGACCTCCGGCGTGACAGGCCGGCACTCTAACCAGCTGAGCTACACCCGCGCAAAATAGTGCTGCTATTGTTAAGCTCTAATTTTAACGATGTCAAGCTATAAAAAATATTTTTCAAAAATAAATTTTTTGCTTGCGCTTTGTTTAATATTGCATTAGATTGCGAAAAGGTTTTCGAGGGCGATTAGCTCAGTTGGTAGAGCGTCTCGTTTACACCGAGGATGTCGGGAGTTCAAGTCTCTCATCGCCCACCACTTATTTCTAAAGCCTGGTTTTCCAGGCTTTTTTATTTTATAGTTTAAATTTTTTCAAAAAACTTATATATTATTACAGATGTAATTTTGAGAGAAGGAACGCCACATGGCAAAAATAAAAGTTGCAAATCCGGTTGTAGAGTTAGATGGCGATGAAATGACCAGAATCATCTGGCAATTCATCAAGGACAAGCTTATTTTACCTTATTTGGATATTGACTTAAAATATTATGATTTATCAATACAAAATCGTGATTTGACAGAAGATGCTGTAACAGTAGATGCGGCAAATGCAATAAAAAAATATGGCGTTGGTATTAAATGCGCCACTATAACAGCCGATGAAGCTAGAATGGCTGAGTTTGGGCTTAAGCAAATGTGGAAGTCGCCAAACGGAACCATTCGAAATATCTTAGGTGGCGTAATTTTTCGTGAACCAATAATATGTAAAAATGTCCCTCGTTTAGTGCCGGGCTGGACAAAGCCAATTATCATAGGCCGCCATGCTTTTGGGGATCAGTATAAGGCTACGGACTTTACCTTCCCAAGCAAGGGGAAATTATCAATAAAATTCGTGGGCGAAGATGGCAACACCATTGAGCATGAAGTTTTTGATGCACCAAGTGCTGGTGTGGCAATGGGCATGTATAATTTAGATTCCTCTATTATAGATTTTGCGAAAGCTACATTCAATTATGGCTTACAGCGCAACTTGCCTGTTTATTTATCGACCAAAAACACCATTTTAAAAGTATATGACGGCAAATTCAAAGATATTTTCCAAGAAATTTATGATAAGGAATTCAAAGCTGAATTTGAAAAACGCAAATTATGGTATGAACATCGCCTGATTGATGATATGGTTGCTTCAGCACTTAAATGGTCTGGCGGCTATGTTTGGGCATGTAAGAACTATGACGGCGATGTGCAATCAGATATTGTTGCCCAAGGCTTCGGCTCGCTGGGCTTAATGACATCTGTTTTATTGACACCAGATGGCAGCACAGTAGAAGCAGAGGCTGCACACGGCACCGTAACGCGGCATTATCGGCAATACCAAAGAGGTGAAGAAACCTCTACAAACTCTATCGCTTCAATATTTGCTTGGGCGCGTGGTTTGGCTCATCGTGCAAAATTGGACAATAATGACGATCTTAAAAATTTCGCTGAAAATTTAGAAAAAACATGCATAGAAACAGTAGAATCTGGATTTATGACAAAAGATTTGGCTTTATTGATTGGGCCAGAGCAAAAATGGCTTTCTACTACTGGATTTTTAGACAAGATTGATGAAAATCTAAAAAAACATATGGCATAGCAGAATATAAAGAAATAAGTTAAAATGGCTAGGCAGTGCTTAATGTCTGGCCTTTTTTTATAAAATTTCTTTTACTCGCACTGCCAATTGCTTTAATGAAAATGGCTTAGATATAAAATGAAAATCCGTTCCTAATTCTTGATATTTTTGCTGAAAAATTTCTTTTGTGAAGCCAGAAACGAAAAGGAATTTAATTGTTGGATTTAATCTTTTTAAATGTAGATATAACGTTGGCCCGTCCATTTCTGGCATTAATACATCACAAATAACTAAATCTATATCTTCGCTAAACACCTCCAAAGCGTGCGCTCCATTATCCGCTTCCTTTACTTTATACCCCCTAGTAATGAGTGATCGAACCAAGCCAGACCGTATAGCATCTTCATCATCTACTATTAATAAATTTCCACTACCAGAAAGATCAACGGGGTCGGTTTTTGATTCTTCTACTGTTACATTAGAATTATTAGCTAAAACTTCAGCACGGGTAGCCGGAAGAAAAATGTAAAAATTGGTGCCCTTGCCCAGCTCTGATTGACAAGCGATAACACCATGACTTTGCTTAACGATACCATATGCCATGGCAAGCCCTAGCCCGGTTCCCTTGCCGATATCCTTTGTGGTAAAAAACGGCTCGAATATTTTTGCTTGTACATCCGCAGCCATTCCGCTACCATTATCGCTTATAGAAACCAATAAATAATTCTCATGCGCTAACTCAACGAATTTATATTGCTCTACTTCATTTGCTGGCACATTTTGAACTGCAATCTCAATATTTCCGCCATTTTTGCCAAGCGCATCCTGAGCATTTATAAGCAAATTCATCATAACACGCTGAAAAGAAACGTAGTCTATAGATACTGGCCACAATGCCGCGCCATAATTTATCTCTAAATTGGTAGTATCGCGCAAAATACGCGCTAACATACTATTTGTGTCAGCAATTAAATCTGGCATATGCACTATCACTGGCCGTAAATTTTGCCGGCGAGAAAACGCAAGTAACTGATGCACTAAAACAGCAGCACGCTCAGCATTCTGCTTTATAGAAACCAAATCTGGATACGCTGGATCGGAGCTACGGTGATTATTTAGCAAAAAATCGCAAGACATAATTATAGCAGTTAAAATATTATTAAAGTCATGAGCAACTCCCCCGGCCAATTGCCCAACTACTTGCAGCTTATGATTCTCTCCACTTGTTTGCCCTAAAAATTCATTTTCTGTAGTTTCAAGCAGCAGCAGTAAAATTGTGTCGCTGCTTATTTCTTTTCTGGCAAAAAGTTTAATATGTCTATTATCACGCAAAGTAGAATCTATAGCTAACTCCGCCACGTGCTGCCTATTAAACAATTGCAAAAGTTTTTTAGCATCTAAGGGGTTTATAAGATCTTGTAGCTTTGATTCTAGCTTATCTAGTTCAAAAAAAATATAAAAATTACTATTATGCTTTACTAGAGCACCTTTTTTATCAATTAAACAAGCCGCTAAAGGAAGATTATCAATATTAACATTAACTTCATTATTAATTTTTAAAGGCTTAGAATCTGTATTCTCTTGCGTTAGCACTTCTAATGAGCATAGCAAATTTCCAGCATTGTCTAGCAACTGTGCTTGCAAATGTAGCATCGAATCATCATTAAGAGGCAAAATTGCATCAGCCATATGCCCCTTTATTGCCTCTGCTTTAAGTCCATAAAATAATCTGATAACCGCTTTATTCGAATTAAATAGCGCATTAATACTCAATTTTCCTTTATGTACAGCCAGGGCTTTATAAGCTCTATTTGCATAACAAATTTCATCTTGTGCGTTTAAAATAAAAATTGGTTTTACAGCATATTCAAATAAATTATAAGGCCGAGCAAGTTTACGATAATATAAATAAACTACAGCTATCAGTACTGCGCAAGCTGCCAAAAGTAAAAACATAATTTAAATTAATTTCCTATATAGTATAAATATCTTACTATATAAAACTTAGGTTAAAAAAATGCTATATAATTTCGACATGTTTAATCATATCTCTGCAATGCGGACCTTTTTTATATTCACGGTGCTGTTTATAATTTTGGGCGCTATTTACCTAATTTTTCTTCTATTAACGCATTTTACAAAAAATAGACCAACAAAAAATAGACTTGCCTTAATAGAGGCAATTAGTTTAGATAGCAAAAAAAAACTAGTGTTAGTAAAATGTGACGAAAAAGAATATTTAATTCTATTAGCACCAAGTGGCGATATATTACTAAAATCTATACAAAAAGATTAAATAATATTATAGGTTTTTTCATGATAAACTAAAGGACGTGGCTTACAGCTATCATCAAAGCTCTGCACCGCCATCACTTCGCCTATAAGCGCATAATGCGTGACATGCTCGTAATATGTAGATAAACGGCAATCAAAAGAAATATAAGAATTCTTCAATACAGGCGCTCCAGTAACCAAACTAGCCCATTCTGCTGCAGCAAACCTTTCTTCCTGTGAGCGCGTTCCAAAAATAGTTGCTAACTCTTTGTCATTTTCGCATAAAGTATTTACACAAAACACCTTATTTTCCAAGAAAATTTTATTCCCCTGCTTAGCTTTGGAAAGGCAAATCAACAAGGTAGGTGGAGCGTAAGATAAAGAACAGCAAGCAGAAATGGTCAATCCACGCTTGCCAGCAGCCCCTTGCGTTGTAACTATATGCAAAGCACTAGGAAAATAGCGCATTGCTTGACCATATTCTTCTCTAAGATTGGGGGAGCTATTCATAATAAATCTACTTAAGGCTTGTAACTTATACATATATATAGCAAATTACTCTTTAATAGCAATGTAATTTTTGTTATTATATATATAAATTAAAGGGTTTAAAATGAATAAATCACGCTATATCGCCCCGTCCATTCTGGCCGCTGATTTTACCAGACTCGGGCAAGAAGTCGCTGATATTGAAACGGCCGGAGCAGATTGGCTACATATAGATATTATGGATGGACATTTTGTACCAAATATCAGTTTTGGTGCTGGTGTTGTACGTGCTTTACGACCTTTAACCGAATTAGTTTTTGACGCACATTTGATGATAGACAATTGCGATGCTTATATAGATGAATTTGCTAAAGCTGGTTGTGATATCATAAGCATACATGCTGAAAACAATCACCATATCCACCGAAGCTTAGCTAAAATAAAGCAATTGGGTAAAAAAGCTGGCCTGGCTATAAACCCCGGCACTCCTATACAAATTTTAGAGCCCTTATTATCGTCGATAGATTTAATTTTGGTAATGAGCGTAAACCCAGGATTTGGCGGACAAAGCTTTATAACAGAAACCTTAGATAAACTAATTAAAATAAAGTCTTTAGTAAAGAATCGCCCTATCGACATAGAAGTAGATGGCGGAGTAAGCGAGGAAAATGTCACAGAACTTTCAGCAAGTGGAGCAAATGTTTTTGTAGCTGGTTCTTATATATTTAGCGGTAAAAACGTTGAACAATATACCCACCGCATTCAAAAATTACGCCAAGGAAAAAACTGATGATACCACGCTATGCTAGAGCTGAAATGGTTGAGCTATGGTCGACCCAAACCAAATATCGAACGTGGTTTGAGATTGAAGCTAATATATGTGATGCTTTAGCCAAGATAGGAAAAATACCCCAAAGCGCCGCAATAAACATAAGAAAACGCGGCGAAGCAGCACAGTTTGATTTACAACGTATAGAAGAAATTGAAACTGTTGTTAAACATGATGTAATCGCATTTTTAACCCACCTAGGAGAGATTGTGGGTGAAGATGCGCGTTTCATACATCTAGGGCTAACATCTTCAGATTTACTAGACACTAGCTTTAACTTAACATTAATGCGCTCTACGGATATTTTATTAGCACAATTAGAAAAGTTGCTAACTTCTCTAAAAAACAGAGCGATGGAATATAAATACACCATGACAATCGGGCGCACTCATGGGGTACATGCAGAGCCTACAAGTTTTGGCGCAAAGCTTGCCTATTCTTATAGTGAATTTCTACGCTGCAAAAATAGGTTGAAAGCTGCTTATGAAGAAATAGCTGTTTGCGCCATTTCAGGCGCCGTAGGTAGTTTTGCAAATATTGACCCCGCAATAGAAGCATATGTAGCAGAAAAACTACATATGAAAATAGAGCCAATTTCTACACAAATAATTCCAAGAGACAGACATGCAATGTTTTTTGCTACTTTGGGCGTTATTGCTTCTTGCATTGAACGCTTTGCCACGGAAATTCGCCATTTACAACGTACAGAAATATTAGAGGTAGCAGAGGGTTTTTCAAATGGGCAAAAAGGTTCTTCTGCAATGCCCCACAAGCGTAACCCTATACTTAGCGAAAATTTAACAGGCCTTGCGCGCATAATACGTTCTTATACACAACCCGCATTAGAAAATATCGTGTTATGGCATGAACGCGATATTTCACACTCTTCGGTGGAGCGATTTATCGGGCCAGACGCTTGTATAACCCTAGATTTTGCTTTATCCAGACTTACTAATATTGTAGAAACCATGATAGTATATCCAGAAAATATGCTAAAAAACTTAGAGAAGCTGCAAGGCTTAATACACTCACAGCAAATACTATTGGCCCTTACGCAAAAAGGATTGAGCCGTGAAAAGGCTTATGAAATAGTACAAAATAATACTAAAAAAGTATGGGATAATGGGAATGATTTTTTTAACGAACTTGCAAAAGATCCATTGGTAAAAAAGCATTTACCGATGGCTGAGCTAAAAGCTTATTTTGATAATTCTTATCATTTAACTCATATAGATACTATTTTTCAACGTGTTTTTAAGGGCGGCTAATGAAAATAAATGAAGCTAATATATTAATAATTTCGGCACGTAATTTTACGCCACAGCAAACTAATGAACGTCATTGGCAAGAGCGTTGGAGCGAGCATATAAAAACCGCACGCCTTTTGGCCTGCCCGAACATCCATGCTGAGCCAGCTAAATTATTTCAACTATGGGTAGATCAAATAGCTACGGTTATAAGCACCAGCTCAGCACCAATAGTGCTAATTTGTCATAGCTTTGCAGTAGCAGCAACCTGCCAAGCAATACAGAAATTATCACAAGATAATATAGAAAAAATTAAAGGCGGCTTTTTTGTATCACCTGCTATATTCAGCTTTACGGAACAGAATAAGATATCATTCATAAATAACTTAGAGCTTAGTATGTATCCAGCAAAAAAACTATCTTTTCCTTCTTTTGTGCTAGCTAGCAATAATGACAATAAGCTTGACCAAAAAGCTGTGCGTGACTTAAGCCAAGCCCTAGGCGGCTTTTTTCTTGACGCTGGGGCTAATGGGCATATTGACGAAACTACCGGGCATGGGCCTTGGCCAGAGGGTCTAATGGTTTTTTCACAATTTATGCAAAAATTATAAAAGTTGAATTATATGAAACGTCGTAATCGCCTTTATGAAGGTAAATCAAAAATTTTATATAGCGGCCCTACCCCCAACACAAATATTTTGTTCTTTAAGGATGATGTTAGCACTATAAGCGCGGCAAATAGAGAAATATTAGATGGCAAGGGTGTTCTAAACAATAGAATAAGTGAGTATATATTTACTAAATTACAACTGTTGGGTATACCAACGCATTTTATACAAAGAATAAATATGCGTGAACAGCTTATACGAACGGCAGAGATTATCCCTCTACAGTTAGTAATACGCAATGCAGCCACGGGCTCGTTAGCTAAGCGCTTTCGCTTAGAAGAAGGATCCGCATTACCACAAACAATTATTGAATTTTATTATAAAGAACCATCACTTGGATGCCCCCTAGTTGCCGAAGAGCATATAGCAGCTTTTGGTTGGGCTACGTCACAAGAAATAGAAGATATAATTCAATATTGCATAAGAATAAACGATTTTCTGCTTGGTCTATTTACCGCAATAGATATAAATTTATTGGACTTTAAATTAGAATTTGGACGCGTTTACAATGATAATTTGATGCAGTTAATAGTAGCCGATGAAATATCTCCTGATACAGCAAAGCTTTATGATACAAGAACTGGCACAATACTTGGGCGCGAGCAAGCAGACGTTAATTATAAAGAGTTAATTAATGGCTATAAAGAAACGGCTAGCCGCTTAGGGCTTTTAAAAAAAACACATATAGGCAATAATGTTATTCCTTATTTAGTACAATAACTATGAAAATTGCTATTATACTTTTTCCTGGATTTAATCGCTATACAGAAATCAAAAAGTGTTTAGAACAATATTCGTCTCCAAGAATAGATTATATTTGGCACCAAGAAACACAAGATTTAAACTATGATCTAATTATTATACCTGGTGGATTTTCCTATGGCGATGAAGAAGGGGCTGGCACTATAGCTGCGCGCAGTCCAATAATAAACAGCATAGCACATAGTGCAAAACGCGGTGTAATGCTTCTAGGCATTTGTAATGGCTTCCAAATTCTTACAAAGGCAAAATTATTACCTGGCCAGTTACAAGAAAATGTAACAAAACGATTCATATGTAAAAAACTTGAGATAGAAATAACAAATAATAATACGCGCTTTACACAACATTATCGGGCTCATCAAAAAATAAGCCTACCCATTGCCCACGCTAATGGTCGCTATAGCGCAACCGACAATGAAATAAAAAGCCTAGTTGAGAATAATCAAATAATTATGCGTTATAGCGCTACAAATAATGTCAATGGTTCAACTGCAGCTATCGCTGGTATAATAAACAAAGCCGGAAATATTTGCGGTATAATGCCTCATCCAGAAAATTATTTTCTACCACACCAAGGTGGTACAGATGGCCTAGCCTTTTTTACCAGTATAATAGGCTAACAACATGGTCTTGAACTGCAATGAACATAAAAAAATAATCACAATACTAAAACGTGAACCAAACGAAATTGAAGAGCAGCTTTTTACAGCCCTCTGGAGCGAGCACTGCTCATATAAATCCAGTAAAATCTGGCTACAACGATTATACAGCAAGAATAAATTTGTTTTACAAGGTCCAGGAGAAAATGCTGGCGCAATAGATATTGGCAATGACGATGTCTTAGTATTTAAAATCGAAAGCCATAACCACCCGTCACAAATTGCTCCATATCATGGCGCAGCTACAGGAGTTGGTGGAATTTTACGAGATATCTTTACAATGGGCGCAAAACCTATTGCTTTAATGAATATACTATATTTTGGTAATACCGAAAAACCTTACATGAGAAATTTAATAAATGAAGTTGCCTCCGGCATTGGCGCTTATAGCAATAGTTTTGGCGTACCAAATATTGGCGGCAAAGTAATTTTTGACAATTGTTATAATCAAAATATTTTAGTTAATGTTTTTGCGGCAGGAGTTACAAAACGCGAAAAGTTAATCCGCGCCAAAACAACTTCACAAAAATTTTCAATATTCTACCTTGGCGCAAAAACTGGTCGTGACGGTACTGGAGGCGCCGCTACAGCTTCAGCAAGCTTTACTACAAAATCAAATATCCCCAGCAACAGCTCACAAATTGCAAACCCCTTTTTTGGGCGCTGTTTATTTGAAGCTTTTATGGAAATGCAAGCAAAGCAATGTATACAAGCTGCAACAGATATGGGCGCGGCTGGCATTGCAGGAGCCGTAAGTGAACTTGGAGCAAAAAATACATTAGGTATAGATTTATACTTAGATAATATACCAATACTGCAAAAAAACTTAACAGCAAAAGAATTATTACTAGCAGAAACGCAAGAGCGTTTGTTACTAGCGGTGTATGATAATTGTGAAAATACAGCTACAGCCATAGCGAAAAAATGGGGTTTAGCTTTTGCTAAAATAGGTACTACCAAAAAAAAGCCATATTTGTGTGTGTATTATAAAAAACAACAAATTGCAAATGTCCCAATATACGCCTTAACAACGCAAAGTCCAACTTACAAATTAGCAGCAAAAAAAGCAACCTATGCAAAAAAGCAAACACATAACCTAGTTTCAAACAATATAACCAATGATATTTTAAATTTACTAAGCAATTTTAACAAAGCATCCAAAAATTGGTTTTATGAACAATTTGACAGCTATATACAAGGCAATACAATTATACATCCAGGCAGCGATGCAGCCTTAATAAAACTTGAGCATAGCGAGAAAGCAATCGCCTTCAGCACACATGCTAATCCGCGATATTGTTCAGCCGACCCTCGTTTAGGAGCAATGCATTTAGTCGCACAATGCTGGCGTAACATCAGCGCCATAGGATGCAAAGCGTTAGCCGTAACGAATAATTTAAACTTTGCTGATCCGAATCAACCAGAAATAATGGGGCAATTTATCTCTACAATCAAAGGACTCAACAAGGCTTGCAAAAGCTTAAATTTACCAATAGTTTCTGGTAATGTTTCATTTTATAATCAAACAGATAAGAAAACAATAAAGCCTAGCCCAACTTTAGTTGCCGTGGGGCTAGCAACAAATTGGCAACAAACAAGCGCGAATAAAAAGTCTAATCCTGGCGATTATATTTTTTTACTCGGAAAACATGGACGGCACTTAGATTGCTCCTTATACAAAGCCATGCAAGAAATTAATTTTTTAGGCAAACCGCCCAAAGTGCTGCTAAAGCTTGAGCGAAAACACGGTATTTTTGTACAAAGCTTAATAAAAACAGGGCTAGCGAATAGCTGCCTCAGTCTGGGCAGCGGTGGGTTAATAGCCGCATTGGCTCGCTTTGCAATATCAGAAAAGTTGGGTTTAGATATTCATTTGCCAGTCGTGAAAGACCCATTGCCAATTTTATTTGCCGAAGATCAAGCCCGTTATATTTTCAGTGCCAAAAAAGATAACGTGACGGCGATTATGACAAAGGCAAAAACTAAAAAGATTAAACTACACACACTAGGCCAAGTAAAAGGAAATAAATTTAATATTGCAAAAATTTGTAATATTGATATAAAAGAGTTAGAACTAGCTTATTATAATCCACGAAAGTTTGAGCAATGGCACTGAAGGCAGAAGAAATCGAAAATTTCATACGCGAATCTATACCAGACGCTAAAATTACAATAAATGATCTTGCTGGCGATGGAAATCATTATGCTGCGGAAGTTATTTCAACAGCCTTTATAGGCCTTAGCAAACTTCAACAACATCGACTGGTTTATGACAGCCTCAAAGGTAATATGGGCGATGTTTTACATGCTTTAGCCTTAACAACTAAAACACCATAAAAAGTAAAAGCCTCTTGCAAAAATTATAATTATATGCATATTAGTATGGTTGTAATCACGGGGGAAAGAAAATGGATAATCTAAAACAACATATAGCCACTTTAATTGCCAATAATGATGTATTGCTATTCATGAAAGGCACTCCAGAATTACCACAATGCGGCTTTTCGGCTCAAGTAGTAAAAATCTTGGACCATTTAGAGGTTAAGTATAAAGCGGTTGACGTTTTAGACCCCCCTGAATTACGCCAAGCTGTTAAAGATTACACAAATTGGCCAACCCTACCCCAGCTTTATATAAAAGGTGAATTTATAGGCGGATGCGACATTGTGCGCGAAATGTTTCAAGATGGTGAATTACAAAAATTGCTTGAAGCGCAAGGGGTTAAGGCTTAGCCAAACTCAATAAAGTTTAAAATAAAATGCAAATTAGCAACAGCAAAGAGAATTATATTGCCGAAATAAAGGCAAAAATAGGCTACAAAGAATTTGTAATCATGATGGCAGCTTTAATGGCGTTAAACGCTTTAGCTATAGATGTTATGCTGCCAGCACTAGACAGAATCTGCACAGATTTACATGCTAGCCATATTAATGACCAACATTATATAATTTTTACCTATCTATTAGGATTCGGCCTCTCCCAGATAATTTATGGTCCATTAAGCGATAGATATGGAAGAAAAATACCCTTATTAGTCGGCCTAACAATCTATTGCCTAACGGCGTTTTTATGTACAAAAGTGCCAAGTTTCGGACTGCTTTTATTTTTACGAATGTTGCAGGGTGCTGGTGCAGCCACCACACGCATACTAACAATTGCCATGTTGCGGGACTTATATCACGGCAATCAAATGGCCTCTACAACTTCTATGATTTTTATGGTCTTTATTCTGGTGCCAGTAATTGCACCTGCAACTGGCCAGTTATTGATGTTATTTGGTGACTGGGAGATAATATTTTTGTTCATGTCTTTGTTAAGTTTTCTTATCGGTATATGGGTTTACTTACGATTACCAGAGACTTTATATAAAAAACGAGCATTAAATTATAAAACCCTAAAAGATAGCTTTTCCTTGATATTCTCAAATCATCTTTCTTTATATTATACTTTAGCTGTCTCGTGTCTATTCGGCGGACTATTTTCTGCTATAAACACAAGCAAGCAAATATATGTTGATGTATTTCATTTAGGAAAATTATTTCCCATTGCTTTTGCTAGTGTTGCTATTACTCAAGCCTGCGCTGCTTTTGCAAATGCTCGTTTAGTAAATAAACTTGGGATACGCCGAATTTCTCATACAGTACTATTGGCCTTTCTCGGTTCTTCTTTAGTGTGGTCGGCATGGACATTTATGCATCAAGGCACGATTCCTTTTGCTATATATATGCTTTTATTCATGATTATCATGTTTTCCTATGGATGCCTAGGTGCTAATTTTAATGCTCTGATAATGGAACCGTTAGGCGAGGTTGCTGGAACCGCCTCAGCCGTGCTTGGCTTTGCTCAAACTACAATAGCTTCAATACTAGGATTGCTAGTTGCACAACAATTTCAAGGTAATACACAGCCTATAGCTTTTGGTTTTTTCTCGCTTGGTATAGCCACACTGATTTTTGTGCTATTAGCTGAAAATGGTGAGCTATTTAATGAAAAGCTACAGCATACAGTTTCAAAACTGGTAGTGGACAAAAACTAATTTTACTTGCAAAAGTTAACAAAATATGTATTAACTACTCTTGTAGTATAAGCGTAAGCAAAATAACAAAAAATAATAGCGCACTATTTATTACTACTTAATTAGCAAACTATGGTTTTCGCTTACAAAACCATAGTTATTTTTTCTTTTGTAATAAAATAAAGGTTATTATGTTATGACTAAAAGTCCCGAGGAACTTAAGCATATAGCAAAGGTGCAATCTAAGATAGGTTATGTTGAGCTGGTAGTTTTACTGGCTTTTTTAATGGCTATTAATTGCTTTGCTAATGAATTATTGATGCCCTCTTATAGTGCTATAACACAGCATTTACAAATACATAATCCAAACGACCAACAATATATATTTTTTATGTATGTAGTTGGACTCGGTTATTTTCAAATTTTCTATGGCCCTATTAGTGATAGATTTGGTCGAAAAAAACCCTTGATATTTGGCGTTATGTGCTATTGCATATGCGCGTTACTTTGCACACTAACATCGAATTTTCTATTTTTTATAATTTTACGATTAATTCAAGGTGCTGGAGCAGCAGCAACGCGTGGTCTAATCTTTTCTGTGATTAGTGACCTTTTCGAAGGTACAAAAATGGCTACTACTATCTCATTATTTTTTACCATTTTCATTTTGATTTCTGCTGCAGACCCAGCAATTGGCCAATATTTAATACATCTCGGCTCATGGAAATACGCTTTTGCTTTTATGGCCATTTCTAGCCTTGCTATCGCATTGTGGGTAGCTATACGCTTGCCAGAAACCCTTTATGAAAAACGGCCATTAACCTTTAAAACAGTTAGGGAAAGCTTTCGTATAATTTTAACTAATCGCGTAGCATTGGGTTATACTTTTGCCGTTTCATTTTTATTTGGCGGGCTACTCGGTTGTTTAACCGCCTCAGCACAAATTTTCCTTGGTATATTTAATTTAGGCTCTGCATTACCAGTGGTCTTTGGATCAATTTATTTGGCTCAGGTTGTTGCTAGTTTTTTAAATGCTTTTTGGATAAAACGGTATGACATCAAGCGTTTATCTCATGGGTTTTTAATATTACATACATTAGCAACATTGGGATGGTTATGCTGGACCATGACTCATAACGGTCATATTCCAATAGCCCTATTTCTTACCTTTTTCTTGACAATAATATTTTCTTATGGAGCTATTAGCTGTAACTTTGACGCATTTGCAATGGAACCACTGCATAAAATAGCTGGTACTGCTTCCGCCTCGTTTGGTTTTTTACAAAATGTCATCGGCGGCGCCCTAGGCTTCTTAATTGCACAACACCTTAATGGTACTACTCAACCGATAGCCATGGGATACTTCTTAATGAGTGTTATTGCTATAGGATTTGTTTTGATTGCCGAAAAGGGAAAGCTTTTCGCACGCAATAAAGCGCAAATCAAGTCATATATAGTTGCAGAAGCAAAATAATTTATTACCTAATAAACCCGGTGGTATCCAAATACCCCCGGGTTTAACCTAATATGTTAAAACTGTTCTGTTAGACAGAAGTTGTAATTTCAGAAAAATTAAATAATTTTTTATCCAAAAGATGGCTAGGCCGTACATTAGACAATGCTTTGATCATCGTATCTTTACGTCCAGGCATAGCTTTTTCTATATCTAATAGCATCTGCTTTAGATAATTACGCTGTAACCCAGTTTGACTCCCACATAAGTTACACGGAATTATAGGAAATTGCATAGCTTTAGCAAAACGAGATAAATCTGCCTCTGCACAATAAATAAGAGGCCGCAATACGAGAATATCTTGTTCATCATTAAGTAATTTACCCGGCATCGTGGCTAGTCGCCCACCATGATATAGATTCATAAAAAAAGTTTCTAATGCATCTTCACGATGATGTCCTAAGACCAACGCGTTACAATTCTCTTCCCTAGCTATCCTATACAAGTGACCACGGCGTAACCGAGAGCATAAAGAGCAATAAGTTTGATTAGCTCGTAATTTCTCTTTAACTATTGAATAAGTATCCTGATATTCAATGCGAAATTTTATGCCTAATTTGGTTAAATAATCAGGTAAAATATTTTTAGGAAAATCTGGCTGCCCTTGGTCAAGATTGCATGCTAGCAGCTCAACCGGCAATAAGCCACGCCATTGTAGCTCTAACAAAATAGTAAGTAACCCATAAGAATCTTTGCCACCAGAAAGCGCTATAAGCCATTTTTGTGGTGTTGTACCATCTTGCATAGCAAAATCACTAAGCGCCTGCCGCACATTTCGCAACAGACGCTTTTGTAATTTACTAAACTCTAGGCTACCTTCTATATTTTCAAATATAGAGCCAGAAAGAACTGACATTTAACGAGAATAAAATTCCACAACTAAATTTGGCTCCATGGATACAGCGTAAGGCACATCGGCAAAGGCTGGTGTACGAACGAATTTTGCTACCATATTGCTATGATCAGCATCTATATATTCCGGTACATCGCGCTCAGCTAATCCAACTGATTCCAACACCATCGTCATTTGTTTAGACTTTTCACGCACTTCTATGATATCACCTGGCTTGCAGCAATAAGATTGGATATTTGTACGCCGTCCATTAACATTAACATGTCCATGATTTACAAATTGTCGTGCCGCAAAAATAGTTGGTACAAATTTTGCTCTATACACAATAGCATCCAATCGAGATTCCAACAGACCAATTAAGGTTTCACCTGTATCACCGCGACGGCGAGAAGCTTCTTCATAAATTTTATGAAACTGCTTCTCTGAAATATCTCCATAAAAACCTTTTAGTTTTTGCTTAGCACGTAGCTGCAACCCAAAGTCAGACAACTTACCCTTGCGGCGTTGCCCATGCTGACCTGGACCGTAGTCTCGTCTATTTACAGGAGATTTTGGGCGACCCCAAATATTTTCACCCATACGACGATCAATTTTATATTTTGTAGATTCGCGTTTGCTCATAGCATTTCCTTTTGTAGCTTAATTAAGGAAACGCACCCTCCTAAGCTTAGACAAAAGCCAAAACTGACAGGGCAACTTGCATACGCACTGCAACATCGCCCACGGGATACGTTAGTTATACTAATTTCTTAAAGCCATTTTAAACAAATGTCAAGGTATTATTAATGCAATCCAAAAGCTTGTAACAAACGCTTTGTACTAAAAGGTATATTATTAGAAGTAAAATACGCTGTATCTTGCCCTAGCTGATTAGCTATAGCATCCTCCCCAAGCGAAAAAAGGAGTGCTTTTGCATGAGCAGCAATAGATTCAGCCGGATCTAACCAATCTACTGGCCATGGCGCTAATTTACGTAACTTATTTATTAAAAATGGATAATGCGTGCAAGCCAAAACAACAATATCTGTACGCCGCCCATCTTTTTCTACAAAACAAGGCAATATTTGTTGTTTAATCTCGTTTTTGTCAACATTATCGCGAAGCAGATATTCCTCCGCTAGCATCGCCAAAGTTTTTGCGCCAACCAGAGTAACGCTACAATCTTTAGCATAAGAATGAATTAGTTGCTGGGTATATTCTCGCTCTACAGTACCAGGCGTAGCAAGCACTGAAATTAACTTAGAGTAGCTTTGCTCCGCTGCTGGTTTTATGGCAGGAACGGTTCCTACGAAATTATATGATGGAAACGCAGCACGTAAATCTTTAAGAGCAAGAGTCGAAGCAGTATTACAAGCTATAATAGACAAAATTGGATCATAGCGCTTTAGCAACTCAGCAAAAAGTTGAATTATATGTGTTTGCAATCTTTCTTTTGGCCAATCTCCATAGGGAAAAGCAGCATCGTCAGCTACATAAATAAATTGCCACTGCGGCATCTTCAAGCGTGCTTCGCGCAAAACAGTCAGGCCACCGATGCCGCTATCAAAAAACAATATAGGTCTAGCAGACATATTATAAAATCCTCTATTGCAACCCTTTTGGTTCAAAAAGCTCAAGGGAAGAAATTACACCACGTATCAACTTTAACTCTGATTCGTTGAAGTTAACCCTTGTGAGCAATGCTCTCAGATTATTCACCATTACCGCTTTTCGCTCTGGTGGACGAAAATACCCACGCTGCTCAAGTGCGTGCTCCAACTGCTCAAACAACGCATATAAGCTTTTTTTTTCCGCTGGCTGTAAGGACGCAGGCTCAAAGATAGGTATAGCATTATCCAACATCCCAGTTTGCATCCATTCATAAGACATAACCAACACAGCTTGCGCCAAATTTAATGAAGCACAAGCCGGATTTACTGGAAAAGTAACAATTTTATCAGCAAGACTGATTTCTTCATTAAGAAGCCCTGATTTTTCAGCCCCAAATAATATTCCACTTTTTTTGCCTTGCGCTTCAAGCTCGCGGCTAAATTGCATAGCCTGTACTGGTGTACAGACAGGCTTATACCCCTGCCTTTCTCGCGCTGTAGTGGCAAAAACATAAGACAAATCTGCCAACGCCTCGGGCAAGCTGTAAAATACCTGCGCAGTGTCAATAATAGCCCCAGCTTTAGTAGCTGCATTTATAGCTCGAACGGAAGGAAAACGCTCTCTTGGACTAACGATACGCAAGTCAGAAAGCCCAAAATTTGCCATAGCCCGAGCAGCCATACCAATATTTTCTTGCAATTGCGGGGAGACTAAAATAATAGCGGGGCCACCCTGAATATTCATTTTGGTTTTATCTGTGCCTGCCATAATTTTATCTTTTCTGCAAATTATTATGTTAAGATTGTTTAATTAATAAACCATACATGTTATATATGCAAGATGCAGCTGCATACGAATATTAGTAGAATTTGGTTATGTCACAGATTGAGTATATAGATTATAAACAACTGCCTAAGGATCATAGAGGCCAAATACGTATTTATGATCAAGAAGCCTTTAGTGCTATGCACCGAGCTGGGCAACTTGCTGCGCAATGTTTAGATGAACTTGCTGATAAAGTGCGGCCTGGCTTAACAACTTTAGAAATTGATAAATTCGTTTTTGAATTTGCCATAAAGAACTCTGCGCTACCAGCTACTTTAAATTATCGCGGTTATAAATATTCTTGCTGTACCTCGATAAACCATGTAATATGTCACGGAATGCCTGAAGAGCGTCGCTTAAAGCCCGGTGACATTATAAATATAGATGTAACTTTTATAGTAAATGGTTGGCACGGAGATTCTAGTAGAATGTATCCAGTTGGTGAAATAAAACCTGCGGCCCGCCGCTTGCTTAATATTACACATGAATGCTTAATGCATGCTATTGAAATTATTAAACCCGGAATAACCACTGGCGACATAGGGCATGTTATTCAGCGTCATGCTGAAGCAAATAGATGCTCCGTAGTACGCGATTTTTGTGGACATGGCATAGGCCAGCTTTTTCATGACTGGCCAAATATCATGCATTATGGTAGCCCAGCCAGCGGCATTGAATTGAAGGCAGGCATGATTTTTACTATTGAACCAATGATAAATTTAGGCGCTGCACCTGCAAAAATATTAGCAGATGGCTGGACCGCTGTAACAAGAGACAAATCACTAAGCGCACAATATGAACATATGATTGGTATAACAGCAACGGGATGTGAAATTTTTACCTTATCACCAAAAAAAATCTTTTATCTATAACATTATTTAAATAATAGCTAACAATGACAGAAAAGAAAAAAACGAGCCGCCGGGTTCGTCCAAAACAGAAAGTAGAACTAGAAGAAAACATAAGCTTTGCCTCACACCTGCCTTATGAATCAACAATACTTCCTGAAAGTGAGCCAAGACGACCAATAGTAAAAATTTCACTAAAAGAAGAAAAAGCTCATTATTTAGGCCATAGAGAACGGCTAAGAGAGCGCTTTATGAATTCAAACTCAACAATAGTAGATTATGAATTATTAGAGCTTATTTTATTTCGCTCAATTATACGCGCTGACGTCAAGCCATTGGCAAAAA
This sequence comes from Bartonella sp. TP, assembly GCF_030406085.1. Classification (NCBI taxonomy): domain Bacteria; kingdom Pseudomonadati; phylum Pseudomonadota; class Alphaproteobacteria; order Hyphomicrobiales; family Bartonellaceae; genus Bartonella; species Bartonella sp. TP. The sequence continues at coordinate 1,067,659 of NZ_CP129002.1, read as the reverse complement.
GGCTAATCGGATATTTCGGCTCAATGTTCGATGTCTTTGGCGCAGAATATAAGGAATTATTAGCGATACCAGGCTGCGGACCAAGTACTGCAATAGATATAAAAATTATCCACCAGCTACTTAAAAGACTAACTCTTGCTCCACTTTCTAAAAAACAATCCATTTTTCCTTTGTGGGAGGCTTTATTAAATCACTGCCGCCTTAAATTATCTAGCGAAAAACGGGAGCATTTTTATATTTTATTTTTAGATAAGAAAAATGCTTTATTAAGCGAAGAGCTACAGCAAATTGGCACTATTGACCACACCCCTGTATACCCACGAGAAGTATTACGACGAATTTTAGATTTAGGTGCCACTTCAATAGTCTTGGTGCATAACCACCCATCTGGCGATCCAGAGCCCTCTAGTTCAGACATAGAGATAACCTTAAGATTGCAAGCAGCTGTTGAGCCGCTAGGCATCGCTGTTCAAGATCACTTGATTATCGGTAGAAACTCTTATTGTAGCTTAAAACAATCTGGCTTTTTGTAATTTATATATTATCAAGATCTAAATCTAAGATAGCCATAGAGAAATTATATGAAAGCTCACCATCTTCCTCATCTTTATAAATTATACCTATAAATTCCGAGCCACTATAAACTTCAGCAGAATCCGGGCTTTTTGGATAGGGTTTAAGCTTTAGAGCCGAATTGTTAAATCGCTTTTGCAGATAGCGTTCAATTTTTTGTATTTCTATTTCATTCATAATTTATTCGCCATCAAAAAATTTAATACAGCCTTCTTGTAGCACCTGTCACCTACAGCCAACATATGATTACGCCCTTTTAGCGTAACAGCTTGGCCATTGGGCAGAATTTCTGCTAGCTCCTGAGCGCTACCGGAGATTTCATCTTGGTCGCCAACGACTACTAAGGCCGGTTGCATAATATGCTGGACTTGCTCTTTAGTCAATTCTTTTTTTGAAGAAACAACACAGGCAGCTAAAGCTTGCTTATCGCTCTTTGTATTATCTGCAAATTTTCGAAACATCAAGCCACGTGGATCTGTAATATCGCTAATATCCGGAGCCAATAACGCTTCAGCTATCACCTCCCAAGAGCCTGCACCAGTTATCATTCCCATACCTAGTCCACCAAAAATTACGCTACGGATATATTCTGGATATAACAAAGAAAAATAAGCACTGATTCGCGCTCCCATGGAATAACCCATGAGATGCGTTTTTTCTATGTTTAAATGGCGCAACAAGGCCAAGGCGTCACCAGCCATGAGCTCTGGCGTGTAAGCAGAGCGGTCATAGATTTTTTCGGAATCGCCATGACCTCGATTATCTATAGCAACTACCCTATAATTTGCCTCTAGTAAAAGCTTGAACCACCCAGTATCAATCCAATTTATCTTCGCGTTTGAAGCAAAGCCATGAATCAATAAAATTGGATCGCCCTGCCCTTCGTCAAAAAAGCTAAGCTTAATATCATTGTGCAAAAATAATTTTTTTGTGCTTTCCATCATTTCCATACTCTAGCTTATAATATGATTCTTAATAATATCATATTTAAAACATTTGCACAGGTCACGAGATAAGTTAATGTGTTTGCATAAATTGTGGACTAACATCTGGCCGAATTTCTGTAGCAGTTAATCCTTTTTGTCCTATCCCATAGCGAACCAAAACTACATCTCCTGGCAATAATTGCATCACGCCATAGCGGCGCAGCGTTTCCATATGCACAAAAATGTCCTCTGTTCCCTCACCTCTAGTTAAAAAGCCAAAGCCACGGATAACATTAAACCACTTAACAATAGCCCGCTCATAACTACTAACGTCAACTACATTCTGTTGGCTTTTTACAGCACAAACGGAACTTGCAGTGGCACTAGACATATCCAAATTAATTATTTTAATGCAATACAAGCCATTATCGCCCTTACGAGCAATACAACTGATTCGTGCACCTGTTGCAATTTCTTGAAAACCTTCTTTCTTTAAAATGCTAGCATGTATCAAGACTTCGCCAACAGCATTATTATCAGCAATTATAAAACCGTATCCCTTAGAGGTATCAAACCATTTTACGGCCCCTACAATCTCTAATGTTGGCTCATAATCTACTACTGCTTGTGTATTTACTTCATTTATTAAATTTTTCATTGTCATATTCTACTATACCTTATCTAAAACTTTCACATTACCTGATTCTAAGGGTAGCATATTTATAAAGTTTAGCAACTATAGGTTGTGAATTTAGAAAAACTTTTCAACAATTTTAAAAATTATGGTTAACAATAGCTTTATTACACAGTATAAATAGCATAATAAGCTCTAAACTTATGGCATAGAATAAGTAAAATTTTAAAATTGAGAAGAATCACTGCTGTATTTTGGAATCACTATTAGATATCACACGAATCAACAAACGTTACATAAGCAACAATCTACCACCAACGATCAGGAGTAAAGCTACCTGCATTACTTTCTATTACCTGTGCAAGCTGAAATAAGGTGCTTTCTTCAAAAGGACGCCCGATTAATTGTAGACTCAATGGTAGATGATTCTCACTAAGACCTGCCGGAACAGAGATAGCTGGCAACCCAGCCATATTTACATTAACCGTAAAGATATCATTTAGATACATCGATACAAAATCTTTTGCTTTATTTTTTTCACCTATAGCAAATGGCAATGAGGGGGTAGTCGGCGTTAATATTGCATCTACTCCGGAAGCAAAAGCAACATCAAAATCATGTTTTATAAGGCTACGCACGCGCTGAGCCTTTAAAAAATACTGCTCATAATATCCAGAAGAAAGCACAAAAGTTCCAGTTAAAATACGGCGCTGAACTTCAGGGCCAAAGCCAGCACTTCTAGTTTTTTCATACATTTCATTAATATCTGTTGCAGGCATACGCAAACCAAAACGAGAACCATCATAACGTGCAAGGTTAGAGGAAGCTTCTGCCGAAGCAATAATATAATAAACCGCCAAGGCGTATTTAGAATATTCAAGAGAAACATTAACTATTTCGGCGCCTGCATCCGCTAAAAATTTAACTCCGTCATCCCAAATTTTTAGTATCTCTTTCGACATCATAGCGTCGCGGTATTCTAATGGAACACCAATTTTTTTGCCTTTTATAGAATCACCTATGCTGTCCTCATAATTAGGCACTGCTATATCTACACTTGTTGCATCTTTTTTGTCATAAGAAGCCATAGAGCGCAATAAAATTGCGCTATCACGTACATTGCGTGCTATTGGCCCAGCTTGATCTAAAGAAGAGGCAAAAGCAAAAATTCCCCAGCGTGAGCAGCGCCCATAAGTTGGTTTAATTCCCACTGTAGCAGTAAATGCTGCAGGCTGACGTATTGACCCACCAGTATCTGTAGCTGTAGCGCCAGCGCATAAAAAACTAGCCACAGCAGAAGAAGAACCACCAGAAGAACCACCAGCCACTAAAGCTACGTCACTATCATCCGCTCGCCATGGATTAACTGCTGGCCCATAATAAGAAGTTTCATTAGAAGAGCCCATGGCAAACTCGTCCATGTTTAGTTTGCCCAACATTACAGCCCCATCTGCCCATAAATTTGCTGTAACCGTTGATTCATAAGGCGGCTTAAAACCATCTAGAATATGCGAGCAAGCTTGGCTGTGCACATTTTTTGTGGCAAATAAATCTTTTATACCAAGGGGTATACCTTCTAGGTTTCGCATATGATTCTTTTGCAAATTTTCATCGCATTGCTTAGCCATATCTAAAGCTAGCTCTGCAGTTACAGCCACATAAGCATTTAGCTTTTCATTAGCATTTTCAATTTCATGCAAGTAAGCTCGCGTTAGCTCTGTAGCACTAATTTCTTTTTTTTGTAATTTCTCACGTGCTTGCCAAATGCTAAGCTTTGTTAAATCTGCCATGTTTATAATCCATTACCTCTTATTCTATAACTTTAGGCACCAGAAAAAAATTTTCAAACTTAGATGGTGCATTTTTTAATATATCTTCGGCTATATTGCCATCCGTTACAACATCAGGCCGCATCAACATGGATTGCTGATAGCTAGAAACAAAAGGCGCAACATTATCTACCTCAATCCTATCTAATTGGTCAACAAATTTAAACATAGCATTTATTTCTGCACACAAAGATTCCGCTTTTTCTGGGTGAATATGCAGGCGAGATAGCTTCGCCATTTTTTTCAATTCCGCTATATCAATAGCCATAGCATCTCCTTTAGAATTTATAATAAACGTAATAGCTATACAAAACCTTTAACATAATCGCAACATCTGCTTGCCTTTTTATATAAAATTTTATTACACTCATAGACATGACTTGTATTAAAATAGAAGAATTAGCCCCATATTTACAGAAAGATAGCACCTTAGCAGGCCTTGACTTAGGCTCTAAAACTATAGGCTTAGCGATTAGTGATATAGGTTATAACTTTGCTTATCCGCGCCCATTACTTAGACGTAAAAAATTTGTAACAGATGCAGCCTTGTTATTAGAACGCTTAAAAGCAGAGCGAGTAGCAGCTATAGTTATTGGGTTGCCAATAAATATGAATGGCAGCATGGGCCCAAGAGTGCAATCTACGCGCAGTTTTGTAAGCAATATGGCAAATTATACAGAATTACCATTTATTTTCTGGGATGAAAGACTTTCAACCGTAGCGGCAGAGCGAACACTTATAGAAATGGATATGTCGCGCAAAAAACGCGCTGATCACATTGATTCTAACGCTGCATGTTTTATTTTGCAAGGCGCTTTAGATCGTTGGCGAGCAATAACCACAAAATAACTAGAAAGCTGGATACAATATCTGCAAAATCTGCTCTGCATTATGGCGCATATTTAGAGTACCGTAGGAGCTACGCCAACCGCCACCAAGCCTACTTTCAGAAAAAGCAGCAATGATTTGTGGCTCCCCAAGCTGTTCTAAAGCCGAACAAGAAGCAGCATAGGCTATTTGTTCAATGAAAAAACGCCCAGCAGCTTCATCACTTAGAGCCAAACGCATAGCAGCGTTCAAAACCTCGTGTGTTTTTTCTCCTAAGGAAGATGATGAAGGTGCAATTTGCTGAAATATATTTTGCATTAAATTGGGAGCCTTATGCGCAGAATTCAACACATCTAAAACCAACTCATTTAAATTTTTTGAACTTAAGCTACGTACCGGAGCATCTTTTAAAAATCTTGGTAAAAAAGCCGTTTCATTATAAGCTTCAATACCCAAATGAGCAATAAGCTCTCCCAAAATTGGCATGGTTAGAGCATTAGCCCAATAGGCGACTATAGGCGTAAGAATCCTAGCAAAAGCGGCCTCTGCTTTATCAGAAACCGAGTTATCAAAAGCCCGAGCCAAACGAAAAACTAAACTTTGAGCAGCAGCTATATCCAAAGCAATATCGGCAAAGATCCGCGTTGTAAGCGCAGACAGAGTGGAGCCTTCATTTTTATGGCTCAAAGTCTCTATTGTAAATTGTAGGGCCGACCACATGCTGCTAATTGCTATGACTGTCTGATCAAACTGCAACATAATATCAATAGTATCAGCTATTTTATTTCCTTCGCCTACTTGGCCTATCATCCACCCCACACTATTAGCAAAGCTAACTTTGGCCAAAGGACGCGAACAATAACCAGCATTATCCATCAAATAATTTATTTTTATATTGTTAGCTTTACCATTCATGTCATATTTAGGTACCAAAAAGCAACAACGAGCACCGCCAAGTTCCGCGATAATATAAAAAGCATCCGCATTCGGATTAGCAACAACACAATTATTTGCGTTTACTGCGTAATTATTCATTACCAAGCCGGCATCTGAGCTCAACATTTTTGCAAAATTATGCCCGCTATCTTTTTTTGTAGCTAAGGCTAGCGAAATACTATTCTTTTTAAGTATCTCTTTATCGGCCGAATCATATTGGCGGTTTAACAAATATGGTTTGAGCATTTGGTACAATTCAGTTTCATTAAGCAAAGCGGCTATGCCAGCATTGGTTTGAATAATCTCATCTAAATGCCCATTTTCTAAACCAGCCATCAAAAATAATCTAATAGCCCGAGCTTGATAGCGCAAACCATTTTCCTCACTATCTTCTTCCCATAAGGAACTCACCAGCCCTATATGCTTAGAGCGACGCGATAAAGCATGGTAAGCAGGGTGGATCTCTATACGCGACTGTATGTTGCCAAATTCGTCACTCAAATATAATTTAGGTCTATATTGATTTGCTAAGCGCGCCAGATCTTGAGCATCCCGATTACTTACAAACTCCCCGACTTCTTCAAAAGAACCAAGCAAATTACCAGGCAACCCAGAAGCAATTTTAAATAATATGGTATCGCTTAAAAAAGCATTACTGCGACCAAAGCGATTATTTTCAAAATGTGGCACAATATTTTCCTTAAACAACTAGTGCGGCAAACAATATACAGAAAGTTTAAATATAAGTTTAATAAGGTGCTTGTGAAATAGGAATTATAGCTTTATAATAAGTCCAACCTATTTAGCCTGAGGGTTGTTCTACCTTGCTGCATAAACATTTATTGTCTATTAAAGATTTATCAAGACCAGATCTCGAATATTTACTACAAAGCGCCCTAAAAAAGCTAGAATCGCCAACGAAGTTACCAAACTTTACTGGCCACAGCCAAGTTAATATGTTTTTTGAAAACTCTACTCGCACTCGAATTTCTTTCGAAATCGCAGCAAAGCGATTAGGTTTAGAGGTAATTAATTTTGGGACTCAAGGCTCTTCTGTACAAAAAGGCGAAACTTTATTAGATACAGTACGAACGATAGCTGCTATGCAACCAGACATTTTGGTTATACGCCACCATGCAAGCGGCGCAGCAGAATTTATAGCCAAACATGCTAATTGTCATATTATAAATGCTGGCGACGGCACTCATGAACATCCGAGTCAAGCTCTTCTAGACGCACTTACAATCCAAAAAACAAAAGGAACGATTAGTGGCCTTATAATCGCTATTTGCGGTGATATTTTGCATTCTCGCGTAGCTAGGTCTAATATTTTGTCGTTAAGTCGACTTGGTGCAACGATACGACTTATAGCTCCTAGCACACTTATACCAGAATTTGCTTATCATTTAGGCATAGACATCTTTCATGACATAAGAGTCGGCATCAAAAATGCCGATGTCGTAATGATGCTTCGCTTGCAAAACGAGCGCATGGCTGGGGCTTTTGTACCTTCTATGCAAGAATATGCATATTTTTATGGATTAAACGAAGATAAATTGCAAAATGCCAAACCAAACTGCATGATACTGCACCCAGGTCCGCAAAATCGCGATGTAGAAATAAGCTCAGCATTAGTAGATAGCCCTAAAAGCTCCATAGCACAACAAGTGGAAATGGGAGTAATTATGCGTATGACAATTATTGAAGCCTTGCTAACTGGGACATAGCATGAACTTAGAATTATTAAAAAATCACTCACCAAAACAACTTTTAATATTTAAAAATGCTCACATTATCGATCCAGCGCAAGGGATAGATTCTATTGGCGCGCTATTGGTACAAGACAAAAAAATACTAGCTATAGAACTTGGGCAAAATTATGAATCTATGCAAAATGACGCCATCGTAATAGATGTAAGCAATAAACTTATCTGTCCCGGTATTGTGAATCTGCAAAATTATATACCAAAGCTAACTAAAGAATCTGTGAAAGAGCTTGGAAACGAAGCGGCCGCGGCTGGCATTACTAGCCTATTGATCATGCCAACCGCACCACAAATTATAGATAACGTAATATTGCTAGAATGGCTAAACTATACTGCCGAGCAATATTCTGCGGTAAATTTATTACCAGCTGCGGCTCTTACCAAAGAAGCAAAATCAGAACTTATGAATGATTACGGTTTACTGAAAAATGCTGGCGCAATAGCATTGAGCGATGGTCAAAATACAATTGGTAACAGCGCTATTATGCGTCAACTCATGTTGTACGCGCGCGATTTTAACCTGCCAATTTTGCATCAACCACAAGATAAAAATTTAGCCTTACACAATGGAGCTCCTTTCGAGGCAGCTGAAGGACAATTGGCTAGCTGGCTTGGCCTAACTACTTCGCCTAAAGAAGCCGAAATTATTGGACTCGAGCGTGATTTGCGCCTGGCTTCCATGACCCAAACTAGATATCATGCTATGAATATAAGCTGTAACGCGTCATGCAAAGCTTTAGAGCGCGCTAAATCTGACAATCAAAACATTTCAGCAGCAGCCTCTATAGCACATCTTTCTTTCAACCAAAATGATATTGGAAATTTTTCAACTAACTATAAGTATCATCCCCCGTTGCGTGCTGAGGAAGAACGCCAAGCCTTGGTAGCTTCACTTAACAATGGTACCATAGATGCTATTAGCTGCGCGCCCAATAAGCTTAGCAAGTATTCTAGCCCTGAGATATTTTCTCACGCTCCGTTTGCTTCTATGAACTTACAAAGCCTACTACCCCTTAGTCTAAGATTATACCATGCAGAAGCATTGCCACTTTCTACCATTATAGCCGCCCTTACTTGCAATCCTGCTAAAATATTAGGAATTAATGCTGGTACATTACGACGCGAACATAGCGCAGACTTTCTTATCGTAGATTTATACGAACCCTGGCAGATCGAAGGTAGAGCAGTACAGGGCAAAGTGCAAGCTAGTTTTGTAAATGGCAAACTAATATTCGCTTAAATCTGACACCATAGTCCAGCAATAATGCGAAATTAGTTTTTTAAGAAAGGTTTACCATTACGTGAAGTATGAGATTATATTTACTTTATCATTAGCCTATTTATTAGGCAGCATCCCCTTTGGCTATATTTTTACCAAGCTATATGGACTTGGCGATTTACGAACAAAAGGATCCGGCAATATAGGTGCAACTAATGCCCTAAGAGTAGGAGGTCGCAAATTAGCCATATTTACTCTATTGGCTGACGCAGCGAAAGGCCTTGCCGCGGTTTGGCTGGGCCGTATTGCTTACGCTCACGGAGTAATTTTGCCATGGCCAACAGAAGCTGCCTTTATTGTGATGTTGCACGGAGCTTTAGCAATAATAGGCCATATTTTTCCTATATTTTTAAAATTTCATGGAGGCAAAGGCGTATCTACCTTTATTGGAGCCCTAGCTGGATTTTCTCCAGGCTTAGCATTGATTTTCATCGGTTGCTGGGTAATAATAGCCTTTATATCACGATATTCTTCTCTGGCCGCGTTAATCTCTATTTGGATATGCTGCGACATTACAGCTATAAGATACACAAATCTGCCAATTTCTATATTATTTATGCTTATTGCAGTATTAATTAGCTACTGTCATCGTGAAAATATAAAACGCTTAATCACAGGGTGTGAAAATAAAATTGGCACAAAAAAGCATGATTCTCAATAAACAAAAATCAGTATTGCTTAGCTATGAAGAAAAATGTAGCTGGCTAAGGCTAATACGTAGTGAAAATGTTTCCGATGCGGTATTTTGGCAGTTATTAAAACGCTATGGTAGCCCACAAAATGCATTGCAAGTTTTGCCAATATTAGCAAAAAAAGGCGGCATGAAGGCTAAAATCAAAATAGCTGAATTAAATACTATTGAGCAAGAGCTAGAAGAGGCTACAGAAAATGGCATAGAATATATCTTTGCTGGTCAAGAAAATTATCCAGCTCTCTTGTATCAAATGCCCTACTCCCCACCTGTATTGGCCATATATGGCAATATAGCCCAATTGACAAAGCCAACTGTTGCGCTTGTTGGCTCGCGCCGCGCTACCAATGCAGGCTTACAATTGTCAGCTAGTTTCGCTGAGCACCTTGGCGAAGCAGGCTTTACCATAATTTCTGGATTCGCTTCTGGCATCGACACAGCGGCCCATAGAGCCGCAGTAAAAACAGGCACTGTAGTAGTTTTAGCTGGTGGCGCTGGCCACATTTATCCACAAGAAAATTATAAACTTTATCATGAAATCATCGACAATAATGGTCTTATCATTAGCGAACATAGCTTTAATTATACACCAACTGGAGCGGACTTTCCAAAGCGAAACCGTATTGTTGCTGGACTAAGCTTAGGCTTGGTCGTAATAGAAGCTACACGAAGATCTGGTACGCTAATAACAGCAAGACTCGCCGCACAATATAACCGTTTAGTATTCGCAACCCCACAAAATTTGTTACACCCACAAACACAGGGAAATAATGACTTATTAAAGTCTGGAGCTATGGTAGCTACATCACCACAAGACGTAATTGAATGTCTATTGCCATTATCGGCCAAACCCTTACCAGGACAATTATATTTACTAGAATCTGAAAGCACTAACTTAGTGCCAACAGAGCCAATCAAACACAAAGAAAATGACTTAGAGTGTGATGCCGCAATAATAGAAAAAGTTCTAAACAACTTAACCTATAGTGGCATAAATATAAAAACATTAGCTTTTTTAACGCAAACTACTATTGAAGAAGTTAAAGATGCGTTATTGATTTTAGAACTGGCAGGAAAAATCACGCGACGTAAAGACGGCAGCCCCGCTTTGCGAATTTTGCTTTGAGAAATTATTTTAAAAGACAAAATTGGTGATCCCGAGAGGATTCGAACCTCTGACCCACAGCTTAGAAGGCTGTTGCTCTATCCAACTGAGCTACGGGACCATATTTTCCTTTATTAATGCGTCCAAGGCTGTGTACGATCAAAAGCGAAATTATCGCCATAGGATTTTTTGCTAATTTTAGCGGCTGGTTTTTCTTCTACTGTATAATCTATATTTTCACGTTGAGCATACGCAACAGCTTCTTCTTTAGTAGCAAAAAAAAGCTTAATTTGTTGCAACATATCATCAGAAGAAGTATAACCCATCAAAGGCTCAATCATTTTAGGAGCATCGGGAATATATTCCAAGATCCATTTATTATTATTAGCCTTGCCGGCCTGCATAGCATTCTTTGCAGGGCTATAAATACGAGCCAACATCAAACTATCCTCCCAAAATATGGTCGGAGCGATAGGATTCGAACCTACGACCCCCTGATCCCAAATCAGGTGCGCTACCAAGCTGCGCTACGCTCCGAATTACTTATAATATCTAAAAGGTTTTTTAGTTTAGTGCAAGTAAAAAAACACTTTTTTAGAAAATTTCTTATTTTATTGATTTCTGCCAGCCTTCGTCATCAATTCAGTTAAAACTGCTTCGATTATCGTTTTCGTAATTTTACTTTTTTCAGCAAGAGCTTTAACGTTACAGCGATTAACAAAATCTACGGCAAATTCAATAGATCGCTCCATTCGACTAACCGCATAATCTATCAGCTTGCTATCTACTCTAACCTGCATATCGCTAAATAATTTACCCATAATTGCCGCTAATACCATGTCTTCAGGAGGGTTTATAGCTATTTTCGGTATAGCTCGAAAGCGTGATAATAAATCCTTTAGCTCCATGGGCCAATTTAGCGGGGAAGTTTGGGCTGTAATCAGTAAACTAACTTGCGGATAAACCACACGCGCCTGAACGACATTATTGAATAAATGGAAAAGCTCTTTCTCAATAAAATCACCATAGGTGAGATCCTCAAGTAAAATATTAGAGCCCGCAGTCAGTAAAGCAAAGCCCTCGCCAATGTTTTTTGCGCTAACCCTATAAGCTTGACTTTTGCTTTGCCAAATAGAAGCAAGGTGAGTTTTGCCTGCCCCCTTCGCGCCTATAATGCAAGCGCTAGCAAAGCCCCAATCTGGCCAATTATTTACCAAATGATAAGCGCTTATATTGCTTGGTGCAATTACAAAATCATCTCTATGATATAGTGGCTTATTTTCAAATGGTAAGGATAATTGTTCTGCACTGCCCACCATCTAATATATTTCTATCTAACTGGGTACTTATATATAGGCGAATTAACATAACGTGCTATGGCAAAACGAACCAGCACACCTAATGCTGCGGCGCATGGGACGGCGATAAGCATTCCTGTTAAACCAAACAAGGACCCAAAAGCAAATAATGCAAACATTAACCATACCGGGTGCAAGCCCACGGAGTTGCCGACCAATTTTGGCTGTAATATATAAGCCTCTAAGAACTGCCCACAAAAAAACACTGCCACAACTACCCCCATCCAGAACCACTCGCCTTGATAGTACTGCGCCCAAGCCACCACAAAAGAAAGCAAAAAACCACTAAAAGAACCAATATATGGAATAAAGCTTGCAAACCCTATATATAATCCAATTAATATTGCATAATTAAGCCCACATAAGCTCAACCCCACAATATAATAAATTGCCAATAACAAACAAACTGTTCCTTGACCACGGACAAACCCAGCAACAGCCCTATCTATATCATGCATTATCGTGCGTATTGTGGTTAAATAATATCTAGGAATCAGAGCGTCAACATTAGCTATCATACGATCCCAATCTAATAATAAATAAAAAGCAACAACCGGAGCTATAATAAATAAGCTAAAAGCACCAACAATCGATTTTCCCGAACTAACTAAGGAGGACATAAGAGATTTAGTCAGCTCACTACTAGAGCTAAATAAAGTTTGAATACTGTTTTCTACATGCTGTGGATCGCTACCAAAATATTTTTTTATCCAATAAAAATTATGCGTCTTCAATAAATCTCTTATATCCTCTAGATACATAGGAAGGCCTTTGGTAACAAATTGCTGAAGTTGCCACACAAGTACGGGAACAATAAAGGTTAATAAGACTGCTAAAAACAATAAAATGAAAATAGTTATCAATACAGTTCCCCAAAGTCTTGATATGCCAATTTTAGACAGCCAGCCGATAAGAGGATTCAAAAAATAAGCAATCAACAAGCCAATAAAGAAGGGAAATAATATAGAGCTAAATAATAATGGCAATAAAAGCAAAATCACTAATGCCAATTTCCAAAAATTATTTTGTGCTAAAGCTACGTTTTTATTAGCCTCTCTTTGCTTTGCATGCCCCTGTATAGTGGAGCCTAACCTCTTTTTTGCCGTATAACTTGCTAAGTTTTTAGTCGGCTTAATTTCTCGATCCATCAATAAATCCGTTCCACTTGCATGATAATTTTATTAAAATATGCTACTATAGTATATATGGTACAGAAGTCAAAAACAATTCTAAATAGACACGAAGCGCTAAAGCTATATGCTAAAGCAGGCGTAAATGAAGCAGCTGGCGGTAATTTCACCAGTTTTATTAAAAACTTAACTAGCTGTACAAATGGTGCAGCCGCTCAAGCAAATATCGGCGATTTCGCCGGGCTATTCGATTTGCAAAAAACAAACTTCAACAACCCGATCTTAGTAGCATGTAGTGACGGAGTGGGTAGTAAAATCAAACTAGCTACAGCCACAAATAAACATAGTGCTATTGGCATAGATCTAGTAGCAATGTGCGTTAATGATTTACTCGTAAAAGGCGCAACACCACTATTTTTCTTGGATTATTTTGGCGTTAATAAATTAGCGCCAGATAGAGACAAGCAAATCCTAAGCAGCATAGCTAAAGGATGCAAAATCGCTGGTTGTAGTTTATTAGGCGGGGAAACAGCGCAATTAAAAGATTTTTATAAAAAAGATAGTTATGAATTAGCCGGCTTTGCGCTAGGGGCTGTAGAAAAAGAGCAGTTGATGCCAAAAAATAACCTACAAGCTGGAGATATAATATTAGGGTTAGCTTCAAGCGGATTGCATGCAAACGGATTTTCTTTGCTACAGCCATTAATAAAATTAGAGCATAAAAATGATCTAAATCTAGCTGAGACTTTATTGACACCGACACGCATTTACGTCAAGTCAGTACTGGCAGCTTTAAAAAAATTTCCTGAAATAAAAGCCATCGCCCATATAACTGGCGGCGGAATAATTGGTAACTTACCACGAATTTTAACTCATGAGCTTAGTGCGCAGATCGATCTTGCCAATTTTCCTAAATTACCAATATTTAACTGGATAGCGCAAAAATTATCTTTAAGCGATGAGGCTATGCTTAGCATATTCAATTGTGGTATAGGTTTGGCTATTATTGTAAAAGCAGAGCTTGCAGAAAAAATAAAAGACTTTTTCAAAGATCAAAATGAAACAGTGCATATAATAGGCAAATTAGTCGAAACAGCCACCCCAGAGCAAGTAATTATAAAAAATTCCTTATGCAATATAATAAAAAGCGAGTAGCTATTTTAATATCAGGGCGGGGTAGCAATATGCAAGCCTTAATCTTGGCTGCCAAAAAGCCTAATTATCCAGCTAGCATAAATTTGATAATAAGTAATAATAGCCAAGCTAAGGGCATAGAAATTGCAAAAAAACACCAAATTCCTATAGCAATAATTGAAAAAGCAACATATACCAACAAAACCTTATACGAAAAAGCCATATTAGCTAAGTTACAGCAATATAACATAGAGCTAATATGCTTAGCTGGATATTTATCTATTTTAAGAGCTGAGATTTTAGCGCATTATGAAAATAAAATATTAAACATACATCCATCTTTATTGCCGAATTTTCCAGGCCTGAACGCTCCAGACCAAGCCTTAAAAGCTGCCGCTGCTATTACGGGATGCACCGTTCACTTGGTCACAGCGCAGCTTGACCGCGGCCCTATCTTAGCGCAAGCAAAAGTACCAATATTAAAAACCGACGATGTAAATTCGCTAAGCGCAAGGATTCTGCTACAAGAACATAAACTATATCCCCGCGCCTTAGACCAATTTATAGCGAATAATAGCATAGAGCAATTTACCTCAGCCGAGCCAACTCCAATTGTCAAAATGCTTGGCCAACATTGCTAATATTAATTCAGTTATACTGCCATATGTAAAAGTTTAAATAGCTCGCAAACAGAATCCACAACAAATAAGGAACCAGCAGCAGCGAAATTGTCTTCATTTTTTGACGAGCTAAGCAAATGAGCGCCAAGACCAAAATATCCATAGCGACTAAAACTACAAGTGCAAGCCCAGTTAAATGGTAATAGAAAAATAAAGGTGTCCAGCTCCAGTTTAAAATTAACTGCGTCAAATATAGGATTTTGATAATATTTAACTTAGGGATAGAATATATGCGCCAAATGAGCCAGCCACAAGCGCCAATAATGCCGTATAAAATAGTCCAAGCTACTGGAATAGATAATTTGGTGGAGTCAGCTGCGAACGGTTTAAGTGACTATACCAAGTGCCAATTTCTGGTCTAGTTAAAGAGCCTATCGCTACACCAATTACAATTAGCGCTACGATCCACATAATTAAGATAAGGTAATTTCTATTTTTTGTATTCATAAGCATAAACTCATCTTGGTTAGGAATGTGAACATATTGCCCCTGTTCATAGATTTTTTTATTAACCCTTAAAATTTGTTGTAAATTCAGCTTCCTTCCAATCTGCAGGCGCATCAGACCTAAAGCCATCCCACAAATAACCACCATAAGGCGCCAATATCTTTGTAATCACACATTCAATGCCGGAAGCATCCCCCGTTTGTATCAAGCTTTCAAAAGCCGCAATCCATTCCTTCGCAAGCTCTGGATTTTCTTGTTTAAAAAGTCGTATCAACGATTTGCCGCTAGCAGTCCATTTTTTCTGCGCTCTAAAATAAAATTGTAACAGGGGTTCAAACAAATTAACTATCGATATTATTTGCTCTTCTTTGTTTTTAGAAGATTTAATATCGTCCAAGATATCTGTGATGATAAAACGCTCTTTGGCAATTTGAGACTGCGTCCAACTATCCGGACCTTTTACTAAAGCTTCAGCAGCAATAGCCTTGGCTTTTATGCTTACCGAGTTTTGTGCTAATATTTCCTGGCCATGCGATATCATATTAATAAGCGCAGGCTTACCATCACTTGCCTCTACTCTACCACAGAAATATCGCAATGTATCTAGATCATGGACAAAGGCATCAATTGGCCAATCATCATAAATAAATGCCTCACGATAAGCATGTGGCAATGCTTCATACACAATTACAAGATCAAGGTCAGAGGTCTTTGTTCCATGATTCGCTGCAACTGATCCCGCCCAGAATACGGCTTTAGCACAACCATAGCGTTCTTTTATAAGCTTTTGAATGGTTGGTAAAGGAACAATTCTTGATGATAACTCCTTCAACATCCAAATATTAGATTCTATTTGAAATTGCTCTAATATTTTAAATCCGGCCTTTTTAAATGCTTTAAGTGCAACTAAATTATCTTTTGCTGGATCAATCAGGCAACAATCAAAATGCGGTGTTACTATTTGGTTTAAAAATTCATTTAAAATTCTTGTTCCCCATCCTTTATGTAAGAACGCTTGTTCTCCGATAAATAAATCTACGCCACATATAGAATCAGAAATTGTGCTTAAATCTAAGCCATTTTCATTAGAGAAATCACGAGCATTATAAACCTGTATATAACCTACCATTTCTTCGTGTACACAGATAATATAGGCATATGTTTTATGGCTTAAGTTTTTTGAAAAAGCAATGCCATGAATGTATTTGCCAAATTTTTCTTTCACCAATCCCATTGTATAAATCACATCCTGATCCCACCATTTTTTTACGTGTGGCGCCTTCAGCCACTTTAACAGCAACGGAAAATCTGATTCATGTAGTGCTTTAAAAGTGATTGTCATGGTCTATATCAAATATCGGAGATGTAGGCCAAAGCCAGAGCTCTCTTCAAAATCTGGCGGAGGGGGTGGGATTCGAACCCACGGTACAGTTCCCTGCACGCCGGTTTTCAAGACCGGTGCCTTAAACCGCTCGACCACCCCTCCAAAGGATTATTTATGCAAAATACACAGTTTAATGAGAAAAAGCAATTAAAAACTATAATAATTTCTCTATCATATTGTACAAATCTTTAAGATATACTATGAAAGTTATATTAACAGCTTAATGAAGGTAATAAAACTATAGCTAATCGACTACATTTTATAAATGCCAGCACTACCATTGCAAAGGCTGCGCGCAAAGAGCTGACAGCTCTATACCCCCACTACCCTATTGAAGAAGCCACGACTATAATAGTGCTTGGTGGCGACGGGACTATGCTGAAATTACTGCATGAAATCTTGGAAAATCCGATTTACAAAGGTAAATGTATTTTTGGGCTAAATCGGGGTTCTGTAGGCTTTTTGATGAATAACTACAATACAGAAAATTTATATTCACGCATAGAAAACGCCATATGCGAAAAAATCGCCCCACTAAAAATGGTCGCTACTACAAAGACCGGACACACAAAAACTGCTCTTGCAGTAAATGAAGTTTCATTATTCCGTCAATCGCATCAAGCAACAAAAATATGTATTTCTATAGATAATAAAATAAGGATGGAAGAACTAATATGCGATGGCATCATGCTTGCTACACCTGCTGGGTCTACCGCGTACAATCTTTCAGCTCATGGGCCTATTTTACCCTTGGAAGCCCCACTATTGGCGCTAACCCCGGTAAGCCCATTTCGCCCTAGAAGATGGAGTGGAGCCTTATTACATAATAATTCAAAAGTACAATTTGATATTTTAGAAGCGCAAAAAAGGCCTGTAAATGTATCTGCTGATATGGTAGAGATAAAGTCAGTCACATCGGTTGTTATCGAAACGGCAAAAAATTTAGAAGCAAAAATATTATTTGATGCAGATCATTCTTGGGATGAGCGTATATTAGCAGAGCAATTTAGCTCTTAATAACTACAGAATAAGGGGTCTTTTTTGACTAGCGAAAAATTAAACGCAAATGAGACAAAAATTATGTCATTTGCAGATATGGGCTTAACAGAAAAAATTGTAGCGGCTATAGCTGAAGCTGGCTATACGGCTCCTACCGAAATACAACAATTAGCTATACCCCAAATATTAAATCGTAAGGATATAATTGGGCTTTCACAAACAGGAACAGGAAAAACTGCTTCTTTTGTATTGCCTATGCTAAGTCTCTTAGAAAAAGGTAGAAGCAGAGCAAGAATGCCACGCGCGCTAGTTTTAGCGCCTACCCGAGAACTCGCGGCTCAGGTAGCAGACGATTTTAACAAATATAAAACAATATCTAAGTTAAACATAGCGCTGTTAATAGGTGGTGTCTCTTTTGAAAATCAGTCAAAAAAATTAGAAACTGGCGCCGATATTTTAATCGCTACGCCTGGACGGTTGCTAGACCATTTTAATCGTGGAAAAATTTTATTAACAGCTATAGAAATTTTAGTAATAGATGAAGCTGATCGCATGTTAGATATGGGTTTCATTCCTGACATAGAATCAATCTTAAAATTTTTGCCAAAGCGCAAGCAAACATTACTTTTTTCAGCAACTATGGACCCGCAAATAGAAAGCCTAGCGCATAATTACTTAAGAGACCCTATACATATACAAATTGCTGGCCTCTCGTCTAGCGCCCAAACAATAAAACAATATCTAATTCATGTTGAGCCAAATAAAAGTGCCAAGCGTCAAGCCCTACAGAAATTATTGGAACAGGAAAAAACCACTTTAGTAAACGCTATAGTTTTTTGTAATCGCAAAACTGATAGTAGTGATATTTATAAATGGTTAGTAGAAGAAGGCTATCAAGCTGGCGCTCTGCATGGAGACATACGCCAAAAACAACGCATGCATATCTTAGAAGAATTTAAAGCTGGCAATATTCAAATTTTAGTAGCCACTGATATTGCTGCACGTGGTCTCGATATAGCCGAAATTGGTCATGTATTTAATTTTGATATCCCAAATAATAAAGAAGATTATATACATCGGATAGGACGCACCGGAAGAGCAGGACGTTTAGGGAAGGCCTTTACGCTGGTAACACCAAAAGAAACTAAACAAATTGAAGCTATTCAAGAAATGAGCGGAGATCAGATACCGTGGCTATCACTAACCCCTGCAAAAAAGATTGTTCACCACCCTGCAACCCGGCATAAAGTACATAACCAGGAAAAATCTGTGGCTGGATTTGGCGAACATATCCCCGCTTTTATGCTGATAAAAACCTCATAAGCTTCGTCACCAGACCAGACGATTCTTAATAGTTGATATTTCTATAAAAGGTAAAAGCTTAGCCAACTCGGGGCCATGTGAGCGACCTGTTAAAGCTAAGCGCAATGGGGCAAAGAGAGCTTTACCTGCACGGCCAGTTTCATTTGCTATAATTTTAGTCCATTTTTTCCAACTATTTTCATCAATTTTCTCATGTGGCAGTAATTCAAAAGCAGTATTTAGGAACTCTTTATCACTATTCACCATGTCATGAAATGCAAGCCCTTTGTCCTCTATAACCGCCCACCAATATTCTATATCTGTTAATTTTTCTATATTGTGGCGTATAATTTGCCAAAACTGTTCTGCTTTCGGACCTGTAACACCTATTTTTTCTAATTTATCCTGTACTTCACTATAAGACTTTTCATGCATTATCGTACTATTTAAACGCGTCAATTCTTCAGGGTCAAATTTTGCTGCGGATTTAGAGGTACTAGTTAAACTAAAATGCTCACCCAATTGTTGCATATCGCTATAAGCCATAACATTTTCTGAACTACCTATAAGTACAGCTAAAGAAGCTATTGCCATGGGGTCAAACCCAGTTTCACGAAGCGAGCGCAAAGAAAGGTCACCTTTTCTTTTTGAAAGACCATCGCCATTAACCGTAGTTAATAAATTTATATGCCCAAAAATTGGCACCTCTGCATTCAAAGCATTAAAAATAGCAAGCTGTACAGCAGTATTTGTTACATGGTCATCACCACGAATAATATGGGTTATCTCCATATCAATATCATCTATAACGGAAGGTAATGTATACAAATAAGTGCCATCTTCTCTTACTAAAACCGGATCCGACAAAGATGAAAGGTCTATTAATTGCGCGCCTTTAACTTCATCTAACCAACTTACTGTTGTTGGTTTCATGCGAAAAGGATCGTCAAGAAAATTCGGCAACAAAAACCGCCAATGTGGGCTGCGCCCCATTTTTATATATTCTGCTTTTTGCTCTTCTGTTAACTTTAACGCGGCACGGTCATATATAGGCGGCAAGCCTTGGCCCAATTTTATTTTACGCCGTAGTTCAAGCTCTTGAGCTGTTTCAAAACACGGGTATAATAGCCCATCGGCTTTCAATTGCTCAGTAATCTGTCCGTAGCGCTCAAAGCGCTTAGATTGATAATATATTTCTTCTGGCTCAATTCCAAGCCATTGTAAATCTTCTGCTATAGAATCAATGTATTCTTGTCGAGAGCGCTCCGTATCAGTATCGTCATAACGCAATACAAAGATACCATTTTTCTTTTTTGCAAAAAGCCAGTTAAACAAGGCTATGCGCGCATTTCCTATATGAATATACCCAGTTGGCGACGGCGCGAAACGAACTCTTACCACAGTTCCCCCAAATTCTTAATATAACTTTTTATCAACTCTACACTATAATCAATTCAGAACAAAGAATTATTATCGCGAAATTTATTTGTTATTGGATACCTTCTATCCTTATTAAAATCTTTCAAGCTTAATTTAACACCAGGTGCCGCCTGACGCCTTTTATATTCAGAGTTATAAATTAAATTTTCTATTTTTTTTATCAACTCTACTTCAAAGCCAAATTTTAGCAACGTTGCTACAGAATCATCATTTTCTAATAATTCATACAATATTTTATCCAAAACATCATAAGGAGGCAAAGAATCTTCATCTTTTTGTCCAGGACGCAACTCCGCACTGGCTGGCTTATTTAAAATATTTTCGGCTATTACAATAGATGGCTTACCCTTAAACCAATTAATAAAGTTTTTATTACGCCATTTGGCGAGCTTATAAACTTCGGTTTTATATAAATCTTTTATAGGATTAAATCCACCATTTGTATCTCCATATAAAGTACAATAACCCACCGCCAACTCAGATTTATTACCAGTAGTAAGCAATAAATAATTAAGCTTATTTGATATAGCCATTAATATAGTGCCGCGCAGTCTACTTTGTAAATTTTCATGCCATAAGCCTTGTTCACGGTGATTAACCGCTTCGATTTTTCCAAAGCTTTGCAGTAAAATTGGCGATATAGCTTCCATAATTGTTGCAATAGGCAATTTATCGTAAAAGCAACCCAAAGCTTTAGCACAAGCAACTGCATCTCTTTGCGAAGCTTCACTAGTGTAATAATAAGGCAACATAAAACAATAAACATTTGAAGCCCCCAAAGCGTCGACAGCAATGGCCGCGCACAAAGCTGAATCAATCCCCCCAGACAAGCCCAACATGACAGAGGTAAAATTGTTTTTTCGCACATAGTCCTGTAGTCCAAGCACGCAAGCGGAATAATCTGTAGCCTCTTCACTGGCTAAAAGATCGACACTAACATCGGCGCTTTCTCCACGCCATTTATTTTCGATTTTTTGCCACTTTATATAGGACAAAGAAGCAGTAAATTGTGGCATTTGTAGAATGCTAGTTCCATCTGCGTTAAAGGCAAAAGAGCTGCCATCAAATATCAACCCATCCTGGCCACCAATTTGATTTGCATATACAACAGGGCAATGCAATCTATTAGTATAATTATTAACTACTTTTTTACGCAAGCTTAATTTATTTCTTTGATAGGGCGAAGCATTAGGCACCAATATAATATCCACACTCGCTTCCATAAATTCTTTGCATATGTCCATATCATTCCAGATATCTTCACAGATAGGTATGCCAAAACATATTCCTTTATAAAAAATTGTTTGTGGCTTTTTTATTGTAGAAAAAATACGCTTTTCATCAAACTCTCCATAATTTGGTAAATCTCTTTTATAACTTATGCCTAAAACCGTACCGCCAGCTATAAAAAAAGCTGCATTATATATCCGTTTGTCTTCAAACAAAGGAGCGCCAACTATAACAGCGATATCTAAAGAGCTCGTGAGCGCAACTATTTTAGTTATCGAATTCTTGCAAGCTTGTAAAAATACAGGTTTGCGTGCCAAATCTTCTAGCGGATACCCAGATAAAAATAATTCTGTGAATAATATTATATCGGCTTTTGCCTCGTGCGCAGATAAAATTTCTTTCTTGGCTAAGGCAAAGTTTCCCTCAATATCACCGACAGTAGGATTAGCTTGTGAAATAGCAAGTTTAAACTCATTCATAATAATCTCTATTGCTCTTTTATTATTTGACTTAAAAACCGAACATAATCCCTAGCTTGCAAATTATTTAGCCTAGGATCGCAATAACTTTTATAACCTATTCTTACGTCATTTATCGACTGCACAAAAGAATCATCTATACACTCAGCGACATTTTCATAAGTAGCTTCAAAATGCACTCCTCCAGCATAAACACCAAGCTCTTGGCATATCTCAAAAAAACTTTTTGTCTCCTGTTTTATGTCTGTCATATATCGTATTTTCTGATTTTCTATAGTAAAGTTATTACCATGCATAGGGTCACATAACCAAATAACATTTTTTGCTGACTGAGTTACCGCTTTTATAACTTGCGGTAAATATTTATCAATATAATTTGCGCCAAATCTAGCTATTAAAATTATTTTAGCTGTTTCATTAAAAGGATTAAGTCTTTCAATTAGATCCAATAACTCTGCTATATCTATATGTCTACTAAGCTTTATGCCTATAGGGTTTAGTAAACCTCGACAAAATTCTACATGCGCATGATCATATTGCCTTGTTCTTTCCCCTATCCACAGCATATGAGCTGATGAAGCATAATATATGTTGCTAGCAGATACCTGCCTAACTAGCGCCTCTTCATAAGGTAACAACAAAGCTTCATGACTAGTATAAACACTATGCCGGGTAATATTTTTAAGCTGTTGCAAATATTTTATAGCAGCAGCACTATAGCTATAGCCAAGCAACATTCGTTTTGCATCAACCTGGCGCGCATTGCTATTATAAGCTATATCATTAATTAAATCGCCACGATAAGACGGTAAATCATCAAAGCCATTTTCTAACTTAGAGCTACGCGGCTTAGAAAGCTGGCCTGCTATACGTCCTAAGCTTATAATTTTTTTACCAATCTTCTGCTCGATAGTTGTAGATAGCTCTTGGAAAAAAGCATGAAACGAAGCTATGTAAGCTTGTATTTCTGTTGGCAATCTTATAACTTCTGCACAGTCCCCGGCTTGCAACAATAAGGCTCTTCCACAGGCTACCTGTTGTAGATGTTTTTTAAACTCAACAATTTCACTATAGGGCAGTAATGCAGCAGAAGCTTTTAGCGTCTTTTCTACTGCTAATAATTCATCTAAATTTCTATAACAAGCAGCCTGCTTTATTGGTTTATTTCGCCAGGAAGCAGCAAACCAATCGTTATCCGCTGTTACAGCATGTTTATTGCTTGATGCCATTAAGATATGTATAAGTTGGAAGATATGCTAACACAAGCTCTTCTGATGCTGTTGGGTGCACAGCCATGGTTTTATTAAAATCCTGTTTAGTAGCACCAGCTTTTACCGCAATAGCAAGAAGCTGAATCAATTCAGCCGCCCCTGGCCCTAAAATATGAATTCCAACTATCACTTGCGTCTCTGCATTTACCAGTAATTTCATAAACATTTTTTCACTAGAGCCGCTAATAATATTACGCATAGGACGGAAAGAAATTTTATATACTTCTAAATTAGTATAAAGGCTAGCCGCATCTACCTCCGAAAGCCCTACCACACCGATCTCAGGCTGTGAAAATACAGCGCTAGCAACCATATTATAATCTGGCTTAGTTTGCTCTCCTTCAAAGATAGTCTTAATAACGCAAATAGCCTCATGTATAGCTACTGGAGCCAATTGCAACTCACTAGCAACATCGCCTACAGCATAAATATGCGGTTGGCTAGTAGCCAAATATTCATTAACCTCTATTCTACCGCTAGAAGAAAGCCGCACGCCAGCCAAAGATAAGCCCAACCCCTCCACATTCGGCTTACGTCCCAAGGCAAGCAATACATGCTGTGCATTTAAAGTTCGTGTATCCTTTAAATGTACCTCTTTCGTAGCCCCGTGATTTTTAATTTCTATAATTTCTGAATTATATATTAACTCTATACCCTTTTGTTGCATATAATCTGATAATTGTACTCGTAGATCATTATCAAAACCTCGGAGAATTAATGGTCTGCGGCACACAATGGTCGTCTTTACTCCTAGCGCGTGAAAAATATTAGCAAATTCTACAGCTATATATCCTCCACCATAAATAACTAGGTGATCAGGTTTAGTTTTTAACTCCAAAGCATCCCTAGAGGTAATACAATGTTCTATACCAATAATATCGTCAGGCAAGTTTGGCTTAGCACCAACGGCTATAATAATCTTATCTGCACTAAGCCTAGAACCATCATCAAGCTCTACAGTATGTTCATCCACGAAACTTGCTCGAGCACGAAACAAATTAACACCGCTTTTTTCTACACTAGATTGATATAAACCTTGCAAGCGAAGCAGCTCAGCCGCTTTAACCTGCATAAATTTAGCCCAGTCAAAGCTAGGAGCTTGCAAAATATTCCAACCAAAACCGCGGCTAGCAGAAAAACTCTCATTGTATTCACTAGCATACACCATAAGCTTTTTAGGCACACAGCCACGATTAACACAAGTGCCGCCGAGCACAGATTCTTCGATGAGGGCTGTTTTTTTTCCTAAATTTGCAGCTAAGCGCGCTGCGCGCACGCCACCAGATCCAGCACCAATTACAATTAAATCATAAGCATACATAACTCTCTCCCACCTACAGAATTTCTAATAATTAAAGCAGGATATAAACTTAAATAAGAGAAAAGTTTATTTATGACTCTTCGAAGATGTCTCTTTCGCTTCAAGCTCTTTATTAACATTCGCTGCTAAATCTCGAACCAAATCCATACTCCAACTTTTAAAAGTCGCCATCAACTCAGCTATTGTTTCTGGACCAGTTGATAATAATTTTTTGCCTACTGGGCCTGTATAAAAATCTATGATTGCTTGCAGCTCTTCAGTAGTAAAATTTTTCATATAAATCTTAGCCGCCGATTCTTCTAAATCTGCTCGGCGAGATACCAAAGCCATGGCTTGCTTATCAACTATTTTAGAAATAAGGCTAGCGCTGTTTGGATCTTTACTTACTAGTTGCGATTTAAGCTCACTAGCCGCACCAGGCAAAAAATTGTCAAATTGATCGGTAGCATGTATTGCGGCCACAGCTCTTTTTGCCAAAGACAAATCTTTGTCAGACGAAGCGCCTTGAGCAGCATATACATTAAAACTAATCAGCGTAACTAAAACACTAAGGGGGGCAAATACAAGCGAGCGTAAAAATAACATCTATCTTCCTCATAAATCGATTTTTTTATAATCATAATAAGTAGATATAACACTATTATCTACTCGCTTCAATAGCACTAAACCATCTTTTCTAGTTGCAACAAGCGCTAAATCAGCCATATTTAAAAACAAACCATGCTCAACAACACCAGCAATAGAAAGCAGTTTTTCATTCAACTCACCAAGCTTACCTATAGATTTTAACAAAACATCTAATATATAATGCCCTCCATCTGTTATAAAAAGCTCTCCTTGCTGATTTTTGCGCCAAGCAAGCTTTGGCTCTAGCCCATAGCCTTCAAACAGTTGCTGACACATCGACGCTGTTAGTTGCGCGCCGAATTGGTTAATTTCTATAGGTAAGGGAAAAGCCCCCAAATGCGAAACTAGTTTAGTTTCATCAGCTATTATAAGCAATTTATTACTAAATTGAGCTATGATTTTTTCTCGCAACAAGGCTCCCCCTCCGCCTTTTACTAATTGCAAATCTGCAGTAAGCTCATCAGCGCCGTCTATTACTAAATCCAAGCGCGGTATATCATTGACTTCATATAATTTGATACCTAAATCAGCGCATAAGTCCGAGGTAGCCTGTGACGTAGACACAGCTTGTACATTTAATCCGGCCTCAATACGCTTAGCTAAAAGTTTAATGAATTTATTAGCTGTAGATCCGGTACCTAGCCCTAGACACATACCATCATGCACATAATTTAACGCCGCTTTTGCGGCTTTAGCTTTTAAAAAATCTTGGTCCATATAAAGCCGCCTCTCCTTAATCCCTAGCTGAAGATATTCTATAAGCATTCCAAGATCGCACCGGATGATTTATTGCCCAAGCTAATTTATGATCAGCAAAAATCTCTAGCGCACCGCGTGCTGCCAAATTCTCTTTCTTAATAATTAGCATATGATAATTATTACTTATTTCTGTTTGTGGCATATCATAATTTTTATAATTTAAAAAGATAATTTTTGACGCAGCCTGCGCTTGTAACGCCAAATTTTTGCCACGCTCATTTGCGGCTACATATAACATCTCTCCATTCACCAAGCGATGAGAACAAACATCGGCATTACAAATAAATTGCAAGCGGCTATGCGATTCTGCATCGCTTACTGGCAAAAGAATATGCTCTATACCAAAAGCTTTTTGCCAATTTGTTAACGTAAAATTCGAAGGTCGTTTATAAGCCAAAGCAAGAGATCTATCTTTATTTATAGCCGCCACCATCTTACCATTTTCTGAAATCAACGCAATTGGTATAGGCTCCAAATAATACATCAAAGCTCCCAAAAGCATTATAAAAAACCCTATCAGCCGTAGCTTTGTACGCAAAATTATTAAGAGACAAAATCCAAGGGACAAAACAGCTAATGTCAAAGAAGAAATATACTTAACTTGTATATGAGGTGAAAAAGAAACCACCCAAAAAGCAATATACTTTAGCAAAACTATGCCTTTGCACATTATAAAAATGGGCCCAGCCTCCAAATGGAATAACATAGCCAAAACTGCAATCACAGCAAAAGGCATTATAATAAAAGTTATTACCGGAAATATCAAAGCATTGCTGATAACGCCAAACGGAGCCGTATTACCAAAATGATAGGCAGCAAAAATACCACTCGCAGCGCCAGCAACCAACGAAGATGTTGCGGCAGCAAACAAAGCCTGCCACATATTTTTTATATACATAAACCCAGCAAGCCAAACAGAGCCAATTTGGGGCCCTGGTATATGACCTAGACCTTCCTCGCTTTTCCAACGTGTATAAAATCCATAGGCAGCTATTAATGCGCCAGCGGCAGAAAATGACATTTGAAAGCTAGGGTCTAATATTTGATGCGGATAAATAAGCACTGCGACCCAAATAGCTAAACTTAAATTATGTAAAGTAATAGCGCGACGGTCTAAAATAATAGCCAAAAAGATAATCGACGCCATAATGAAACTGCGCTGAGCAGAAGGGCTGGAGCCAGAAAGTAAAAAATAACAACTAGCAGCTACTAAAGCAACACAAGCCGAAATTTTTTTAATAGAAAAATACGATGCAAAAGACATAAAAAGGGACAATATGCCGCGAATGGTAAAGAAAACAATTCCAGTAATCATAGACATATGTAACCCAGAAATAGCTAAAACATGCGCAAGCCCAGCAATACGCAAAGCATTATTAGTTTCCTGACTAATACCACCGTGCGTACCAGCAATTAATGCCGCGGCTATAGCCCCATTTTCGCTACCATCATGTTGTTTTATACGCTGCAATAATGCAAAGCGCAATCTAGAAATTTTTAAGGATATAGTTGTAATAATATCGAACTTATCATTTGTGGCATAAAGCTGAGGCGCACGTAAAAAGAAGCCTTGCGCACCAATGCCTTGAAAATAATTATAAAACGCAAAATCATAATTATCTGGCCGTACTGGCCCAGACAAAGCACGCAAAAATACTCGACCCTCTATATTATCTCCAACACCCAAATCATTAGGTATTATACGCGCTGATAGCCTAATTATATCAGGAGCGCCGTCCAAATGCGGATGCTGTGTATCTAATAGTTTTAGCAACAAGCGATATTTATGTGCTTTTTGCTGCTCAAGGAATAAAACTTTTGCTTTTATGTAAGTTACAGTATCTTTTGGTAACATCTTAGTACTATAGCGCAAATCTTCCAATTTAGCAGCAGCTACCCCAGTCAACAAAGCTAATAATAGTAAAAATATAGAAGCAACTGGCTTTAAACGGCGAGATAAATAGGCTAAAGATAATGCTATGCCTGCTACAGCTAATATTGATTTAATAGCTATTTCGTAATCAAGCCAAAAATATATTACTGCTCCTACTACCGACAACAAGGAAGCGATTAAGAAAAATGCCCCATATCGCTTTTCTTCTTTTATGGCATTTATAAAGCTTTCTAAAAAACTATATCGCTTTAACAATACTTCGAGAAACGAAGCATATTTAGTTTTAGAATGAGCAACAGCATTTTTAATGCGCACAACGTTATAAATAGCTTCAGCTGGTGAAGTATAGGTTTTGGGAGGCAATTTTATAGGAACATAAACAACCGGACGTAGATTTTGCAGTGTTGCTTTTGGTTTAGCTTTGATAAACTTAAAGAATTTTCTTTGCATTTTATAATATGTTTATATATCCTGACACTAAATCGCTCTAAATTAAAAGATAGGAATAACCATGTCCAAACCTATTATAACACGTTTTGCGCCCTCACCTACTGGATTTCTACATATTGGCGGTGCACGCACAGCATTATTCAACTGGGCCTACGCAAAACACATGGGCGGCAAGATGCTATTACGTATTGAAGATACAGACTTAAAGAGGTCTACACAAGAAGCGGTGGATGCTATTATTTCTGGACTTAAGTGGTTAGGCATAGATTGGAGTGGCGAGCCGATTTCACAATTTTCAAGAAAATCAAGGCATCAAGAAATAGCAATAGAACTCGTAAAACAAGGTAGAGCTTATTATTGCTATGCAAGCAAAGAAGAAATTGCTGCTGTCAGGGCAGATACTACCACAAATCGCTATGCTAGCCCATGGCGCAATGAAACTAAGGCCCCAACACAGACAGATATTAAGCCAGTTATACGGATTAAAGCACCGCTTAGTGGCACTACTATAATCAAAGATTTAGTGCAAGGGGAAATTGCCTTTCAAAATAAAGACCTTGATGATTTTATAATTTTAAGATCAGACGGCACACCAACCTATATGCATGCTGTAGTTGTCGACGATCATGATATGGGGATTACGCATATCATAAGGGGTGATGATCATTTAACAAATACAGCCAGGCAAGCAATTATATATCAAGCTATGAAATGGGAAATGCCCCAAACAGCCCACATACCATTAATACACGGAGCAGACGGAGCAAAACTTTCAAAACGCCATGGAGCCTTAGGCGTAAATAATTATAAAGATATGGGTTATTTAGCGCCAGCCTTAATAAACTACCTAATGCGACTAGGCTGGAGCCATGGCGATGACGAAATTATGTCGTTAGAACAAATCGTAAAGTGGTTTGACATAGTAGATGTTAATAAAAGCGCTGCAAAATTTGATTTTCAAAAACTCAATCATATTAATGGTTATTACATAAAGCATAGCGAAAATGAACAACTACTGAAACTATTAATAGAAAATTTCCCAAGCCTCTTACCGCAGATCGGATTAGAGGCGACACATCAAATTAGCGAGCAACAAAAAACACAGCTTAAACAGGCCCTGCCTGTATTAAAGGATCGCGCAAAAACATTACTCGATTTACTACAAGATGCAGCGTTTATTCTTAAACAAAGACCTATAATTTTAGATGCACAAAGTTTATGCATATTAAACGCTGAAAACAAGCAATTACTTAAAAGCTTTTTGCCAATTTTGATAAGCTGCAATGATTGGTCAAAGGAAAATTTAAACAATCTAGTAAAAAATTTTGCTAAAGATAATAATGTCAAATTGCCAACCATCGCACAACCAATCAGAGCAGCGTTAACTGGCCAAGAAAAAGCGTTAGGCATCGGCGATCTTTTAACGATACTAACGAAAGAAGAAGCTATAGCACGCATCAAAGACCAATTAGAATAAAACAAATTTGACTTGCAAAAGCTATAAATTTGTTTTTTAATATGCTCATACTAATATCACAAAGGAAGGGATATAATGTCACAAGATACTGCAAAAATTAGCGTAGGGAACAAGACTGCTGAATTTGCTATAAAACAAGGCACTATTGGACCAGCTGTGATAGAAATAGCACCGCTTAATAAAGAGTTAGGTATGTTTACCTACGATCCAGGCTTTACTTCTACGGCCTCCTGCGAATCTAAGATAACATATATAGATGGCGAAGCAGGGATTTTACTTTATCGCGGCTATCCAATTGATGAGCTTGCCGAAGGTGGAGATTTTCTTGAATGCTGCTATCTATTATTGCATGGCGAGCTACCTAATAAAGCACAAAAAGCCGATTTTGATCAAAGAGTGCGTGAGCATACCATGGTACACGAACAATTTGCTAGGTTTTTTCATGGATTTCGAAGGGATTCACACCCAATGGCGGTGATGATAGGTTGCCTGGGAGCAATGTCTGCTTTCTACCATGACTCTATTGATATCACAGATCCACGTCAACGCATGATAGCTTCTATGCGCTTGATCGCCAAGGTGCCAACTTTAGCAGCAATGGCTTACAAATATAGTATTGGTCAACCATTTGTTTATCCACGAAATGATTTGGACTACGCTTCTAATTTTCTACACATGTGTTTTTCTGTTCCAACAGAAGAATATAAAATTAAACCAAAATTAGCTAGAGCTATGGATCGTATTTTTACGCTACACGCAGATCATGAACAAAATGCATCTACTTCTACGGTAAGATTAGCCGGATCTTCAGGGGCGAATCCTTTTGCTGCAATTGCTGCAGGCGTAGCCTGCCTATGGGGGCCTGCCCATGGCGGTGCAAATGAAGCATGCCTAAAAATGCTAGAAGAAATAGGTTCCGTAGAAAATATACCCACTTATATAGCTAAAGCAAAAGACAAAAACGATCCGTTCCGTTTAATGGGCTTTGGACATAGAGTATACAAAAATTATGATCCACGTGCTAAAATAATGCAAAAAACCTGCCATGAAGTACTAAGTGAGTTAGGGATTAAAGACGATCCACTACTCGATATAGCAATAGAACTTGAGCATATAGCCCTACATGATGAATATTTTGTTGAGAAAAAACTATATCCAAATGTAGACTTTTACTCAGGAATTACTTTAAAAGCACTGGGCTTTCCTACAGAAATGTTTACAGTGCTATTTGCATTGGCTAGAACCGTTGGCTGGGTAGCTCAATGGAAAGAAATGATAGAAGATCCAGCACAGAAAATTGGCCGACCTCGTCAGCTTTACACAGGGTCAACCAAGCGTAACTATGTTGATATAGAAAAACGTTAATTAACCAAGAGTAGCCTACGTTTTTTTAACAAGGCTACTCTCCAAGTTTTCACCACATATTTTTAAAAGAGCCTTGGCACCGGACACGCCAGCTGGTTCTGGTGTTTGCATAATTGTACGCATATCAGCAAAGCTGGCTAATTGAGCTTTTCTGGCATATTTATTTTCTAATAAATACTGCACTTGATGGGCCAAATTCTCCGCTCTAGCATAATCATTATAAAATTCTGGAATTATTGGTTTACCAGCAATGATATTTGGCAAAGCAGCGCTCCAAATCTTAATCTGCGGCTTAATAATCACCTTAGCAACTAAATCCATTTTATAAACAGAAATAGAGGGTACATCGCACAAAGCTAATTCAAGTAAAGCGGTCCCACTAGCTGCCAAAGCTATATCTGCCTGAGCTAGTGTTTTCCATTTTTCTGCCTCCGTATACTCTATAATAGGCTTAACTTGCCAATTTTTTGCTAATTTAGATATTTCTTCATATAAACGAGGTAAGGTTACAATCTTAATTTGAAGCAGAGGTACTTGGGTTAAAAGATTATCAATCATTTTCCCAAATAAAGGCATAAGCCTTTTTATCTCAAAGCGCCGCGACCCTGGTAATAACAGCAACGTCGGAAATGACAAAACGTCATAATGTTCCCTTGCGCCCCTACTTATAAGTACTTTTTTTATATCTTCGCTATAGAGTAATTTATGCCCTACATAAGTTGAATCTGGACCGTTAAGCTTTTTCATACATTCTACTTCGAAGGGCAAAATAACCAAGAGATGATCTATAAAGAATCGCATTTTTTGCGCTCTTTTTGCTCGCCAAGCCCAAACTGAAGGTGCAATATATTGGATTATCGGTAAAGTAGGGAGGATTCTTTTTATCTTTTTAGCAACACGATGAGTAAAATCTGGACTGTCTATTATTAATAAACAATCTAATTCTTGCTTAAGAAGATATTTTGTTAAGCGATTAATATAATATAACAGCTTAGGTAATTTAACTAATACTTCACCTATTCCCATCAAAGAAATCTCAGAAATGGGAAAAAAACTTTGTAAACCTTGTTTGGCTAAATGCTCTCCTCCAATACCAATCAATCGCAGCTCTAAATGTGGTGCTATTTTTTTTAAACAAGCAACTAAATCAGCGCCTAATAAATCTCCAGATTCTTCCCCTGCAATTATAGCTAAATTAAAAACTTTTCGCAAAGCTACTCCTAAAAACTGCTGATAAACATACCATATTCATTAGCCTGTTGGATAACTTGTGCTTTGTCTAAAATAAAACTACATCCAGCCTCTACGCCTATACCCTTTAAACCAGCTTGATAAGCGTTATATAGAGTATTCAGCCCGATAGTCGGCAAATCTATGCGCAATTCTTGATTTGGCTTAGCAGCTTTTACTAATACCCCACCATAATTTTCAATGCGTTTTTCACACCGTATTTGTTTGATACGTAATAGCATATTATCAGTCCCCTCAGCTCCCTCTACGGCTACAACACGTCCGCCAACAGCTACAACAGCCTGACCTATATCCAAAGCGCCTAGCACTTTTGCAGCTTCTATCGCTTTTGATAAATTACGTTTTTCATTTGTATTTGGGCAAGTTTTTGTTAAAGTAGCAGCTGGGGGAGCTAACAAATCCGGAACAATTTGTTGCGGCCCTAATATTGTAAAACCAAATTTTTCTAAAAATCTAATAAAACTACGTAATAAAGCATCATCACCGCTTTTAAAAGCTGGTAATAACTCTTTCAGAGCTAGTAAGTTAATCCAATCAAGTTTTATATCTTTAGCTCTCGGACGCGAGCTCACCCCACCAACTAATACTACCTTAAAGACATCGTGTTTTCGTAACGTATTTACGAACACAGAAAGTTCAGAGATTGATATCTCAACTACAGCGCAATGCTTAAGTATATATGGCTCATACAAGCTTTTATCTACATTACCACGCAGTAATACTATCAAGGGCTTATGCCCGTAACTCAATAAAGCCCGTATGACTGTTAACGGTAACAATCCATTACCACAGACAACAGCTATATTTTCAAATCCCGTTAATGTCATTTAAAAGGTCACACTAACGGAGTACAATAAGATCTTTTTGTTTTTATATTAAGAAAAGCTAGTAAATCTTGTACTGCAGGCGATCCCTCATAAAGACAACCCACATCAATAACTCGGTCACTTAACGTTTTTGTCCTATCAAATAACATCTCAACTGCATGCCGCACATTATGTATTTCGCTACGGGGCATATTTGCCCGCCTCATACCTATTAAATTAAGCCCCCCTAAATGTGCATTTACACCAATAGCTGAACCATATGGAATTAAATCGTTAACTAAAGCGGCCAGCCCGCCAACAAACGCATGATGGCCAACCCTTACAAATTGATGAACTGCACCACCGCCGCCTATAATTACACGATCACCAATTTCTACATGTCCACCTACCATAACATTATTAGCAAAAGTAACATTATTACCAATTATACAATCATGGGCCACATGAGCATAAGCTAAAAATAAGCAATTATCACCTATTACCGTAATACCTTTACTATCATCAGAGCCCCTATGCATGGTCACCCCTTCACGTATCGTACAATTACGACCAATTACCAAAGCAGTCTTACCCCCTCTATGGCGATTATTTTGTGGCTCACATCCCAGAACAGCATGCGGATATATCTTTGCACCAGCCCCTATTTTAACCGTACCAGTTATAACTACATGGCTCATTATTTCGCAATCGTCGCCAATTTCAACCTCTGGTCCAATATCAGTAAACGGACCAATTTTTACATTGCTTCCTAACCTTGCAGCAGGAGCGACAAAAGCCGTGCTATGTATATTTTGCGCGCACATAGAAATATCCTTTTTACCAGCTATACGCTTTGCCCCAAAGTTTAATTTTCTTCGCTTAAGCCTATCATTGCAGAAACCTCAGCTTCAGCAACTTTTTGGCCATCAACTTGAGCTATACATGCGTACTTTGAAACGCCAGCCCTATATTTTATTTTATGTACATGCAGCTCCAGCTGATCTCCTGGAACAACTGGTTTTCTAAATTTTGCTTTATCGATAGTTAGAAAATAAACGGTTCCCGGTTTGCTTTGCTCAAAATTTGCTAATAAAGAAATAGTCCCTGCCGTTTGAGCCATAGCCTCAATAATCAGCACACCAGGCATTATTGGCATCCCCGGAAAATGTCCTAAGAAATATGGCTCGTTAAAAGTAACATTTTTTATTCCTATAGCACTATTGTCCCCATCAATTGCTGTTATTTTATCAATCAATAAGAAAGGATAACGGTGCGGCAACACCGATAAAATTTTTAAAATATCTGCATGAGAAAGACGAGTTTTATCACTCATAAAAAAACCTATTATTTTCCTGAAATTCCCAAATTTCGTAAGGTGATAACTTCACGAAACCATTGTTTAACGGGTCTAGCTGGCACCCCGCCCCAAGTTTCACCGTCGGGGATATCATTCATTACGCCGCTCGCAGCAGCTATAGCCACTCTTGAACCAATTTTAATATGATCTTTTATACCTACATGTCCACCTAATAAAGTCTGATCGCCAACAGTAACACTACCAGAAATACCGCAATGGCCAGCAATAACACAAAACCTACCTAAACGAACATTATGTGCAATTTGCACTAAATTATCAATCTTTGTTCCTTCTCCAATTATCGTATCATCAAGACTACCGCGATCAATAGTAGAATTGGCACCAATTTCTACATTATCTTGTATAATTACACGACCCAATTGAGGTATTTTCGTAATACCATCGCTAGCTGGTAAATAACCAAACCCATCCTGCCCAACACGAGCTCCAGGATGCAGAATTACCTTATCCCCTAACATAGCAAATTGCAAGGTGACCCCATATCCTATTAAACAATCTCTTCCTACAGTGCAATTAGGACCAATAGTAGCCAAAGCTTTGATTATAGTATTCTTACCTATTTGAACATGCGCGCCAATATGTGCACCAGCTTCAATTATCACATTTTCTTCTAGAATCGCCGTTTTATCGACATAGCTATTAGGAAAATTGCTATCTAAGTGGCTGTTGTCGCTAGTTAATGGAACTTGGTACAAGAAATTTGCTATAATACAAAAACTATAATAAGGTCGCTTTGCTACTAAAACAGCTATATGAGAAGGTATCGCCTCAGCTATTTCAGCAGTACACAACACAGCCGCAACACTAAGATTTTTAATATTTAAAAGATATTTTTTATTCTCAATAAATATCAAAGAATCTTTCGAGGCCTTTTCACAGGAAGAAAGATTCTTTATAAGCCGCTCGCTATAACCTTCATTCAACAGCTTAGCGCCGCTAAGCTCAACAGCTTCACCCAAA
Organism: Bartonella sp. TP; assembly: GCF_030406085.1. Lineage (NCBI taxonomy): Bacteria > Pseudomonadati > Pseudomonadota > Alphaproteobacteria > Hyphomicrobiales > Bartonellaceae > Bartonella > Bartonella sp. TP. The sequence goes on along the minus strand of NZ_CP129002.1, from coordinate 1,031,950 downwards.
GTTATGGGTGAAGCTAAATTATAAAAGCGGGGAGAGCTCACAAGGCACCTCAGAATTTACTCGAAACACCAAAGTTAAAGGCCTCAATCAAATCTCCCTTATCTTTTCTAATTGGAACGGCGTAGTCAAACCGCAACGGCCCTATAGGAGAAGCCCACATCAAACTTACACCAACGGAAGAGCGTAAAAACATTTTATTATTCGTTACACCAGGCTCGCAGCTCTTAGGGGTGTTTGGAGCACTACAAGGAGTGGTAGGCAAGTAAGGATTGTCGTATACAGTACCAGCATCAGCAAACACAGCTCCCCTCATTCCTAAACTATCCGTTAACACAGGAATAGCATATTGTAACTCCGCTGTAGCGTTCATATATTTAGAACCACCGATAAAATAAGTAGAGCCACCAAGTGATTTCTGTCTTGGGCCCATACCATTATATTTAAATCCACGTACCATATCATTATCATTCTTAAACATATCAAATACACGAGCCCCACCTGCATCGCTTTGATGCATAAAGCCCGCTCCAGCAGAAAGAAGTCCGATAATATCATGCTGGTCAGACAAAGTAGTATAAGACATCACCTTACCATAAGTCTTCAAATATTTGGCCTCACCGCCCAAGCCAGCAAATTCTTGAGCAACTTTAATATACAAACCGCTTCTAGGAATGCGCATGTTATCTAAGCTATTATAGACTAAACCATACGCTAATGATGAGCGTAACCAAGGTTTCTCAGCCGCTTTGGCAATGGCACCAGCATACTGTTGCTTAAGAGCTTCTGGTTTTATTCCAGCGCCCAAACTATAGCGCTCCTTTACTAGATTATAAGATAGATTAGCAGCTAAATTTTCTGATAGAGGAATAACAATCCTAGGACTTCCCCCCATTTCCATAACACCATAATCATTATCCATACGATAAGTAGTACGAAACAAGTCTATACCTACTGGCAAGCGATGGCCAAAAAAGTAAGGCTCAGTAAAAGAAAAATTGAAGTTACGAGCAGAATCACGGCCTGCGCCTGCGCCCACACGGATATATTGACCTCTACCTAAAAAGTTATTTTCAGCAACAGACAAATCCAATGAAGCCCCTGGGCTAACACCACCAGTGGTATAACCACCACCTACGGAAAACTCTCCGGTAGCGTTTTCTACCACATTTACTACTAGCACTACCTGATCTGGAGCATCCCCAGGTTTAGTCGTTATATCAACAGATTGGAAAAACCCTAATGCTTCCAATCTACGCTTTGCCCGCCTGATTAGAGTAGCGTTAAGTGCATCACCTTCACTTAAATCAAATTCTCTACGAACAACATAATCTTTAGTTTTACTATTCCCGGAAACTTCTATTCTCTCAATATAAGCCCTTTCACCACGATTAATACTATATATCATAGAAATAGTCTTGTTATTAAAATCATGATCTGTATGAGCATCGACTTTTGCAAAAGCATAACCAGAATTAACAATGGCATCGTTTATAGCACTCAGGCTGTCCTCTACTTTATCGCTATTATATTCGTGCCCTGTACGAGTTTTTACGACATTATACAGTGGCTTAACGGCGACTTGATCTACCGTACTTTCAATTTTTATATTACCAAATTTATATTTAGGGCCTTCTGAAAGCACAAAAGTAACAGTATAACTATTAGTTTGAGGATCCAAAACGGCCTTTGCAGAAACTACATTAAAATCAGCATAACCATGCGTAAAATAAAAATGCCTGAGCGCTTCCTCATCAACTGCTAATCTATCTTGATTATACACATCGGCATGCGTTAACCAAGTAAACAATCCTGTAGACTGCATATGTATAACTTCACCCAAGCGCCTTGGCGAAAACTTATTATTACCTACAAAGATAATTTTTTTAATTTTTAGTTCTTTTGTCTCATCTATATGAAACACTACATTAACACTACCACCACCTACATTCATAGTGCGCGTAGTTACATTCACATTATCAAGACCAGCTGCTTTATAAGCATCCTTTATAGTCTTTACATCCGCCGCCAAGTTTGACGAATTAAAAGACTGCCTAGGCTTAATTAACAAGAGTGACTGTAAATTCTTAGAAGGAATTTTTTTATTACCTTCAAAAAAAACTCCGTTAACTAAATTATATTCTTTAACTGAAACTATAAGTCTGTCGCCAACTTGATTAACATGTACATCCGAAAAAAAGCCAAGAGCAAATAAATTCTTCACAGCAGTATCAATAGCGGTACTAGAAAAATCTTGATTAATACTAATTCCTAAATGATCTATAATTTCTTGCTGGCTTATTTTATTATTCCCATGCACAAAAATATTATGCACAACAGCAGCATTAGAAGAAACTGAAGCAGAAAAATATACAGCGCCTGCGAGTAATGCTATCCTTGAGATAACAGCCAGATCACATCTAGCTTTTTTACCTGTAATACTAGTTCTCTTTGCAAGCATATTCTAGCTCCTACCCCTACTATATTTATTTAATCACAAGCGTGATTTGCATCAAATCCATTATCTAGATAACCTAAATATGCTTATTATGCAAGAAATTTTTTCTATAAGTTTAATACCTACTCAGGCCTTGGTTAGCAAACTAAAATAGCTCCATTAGGTCCTTAGTAAATAAAAGGAGCACCGACCAAGCAACAACAGCAAATAACAACCCGTCTACTCTGTCTAAAACTCCACCATGACCAGGCAAAATGCTACCAGAATCCTTTACAGAAAATCTTCGTTTGATCATAGATTCAAATAAATCGCCTAACTGTGCAAAGCTGGCCAGCAATAAAGCAGGCCAAATAAAAGTAAAGCTAAGTTTTTTTATAAAAATCCCTAATAGTCCTACAAAAATTATAGCAAAAAAACCACCAAAAAATGCTCCAGCCCAGGTTTTATTTGGCGATATACTGGGGGCTAATTTAACGCCGCCTATTAATTTGCCTCCAACATACCCACCTATATCACTACCCCATACAGCAGCAAATAAATAGAAAACAATAACATCACCAAAAACAACGGTTGTTCTTAAATAACTTAAACACAACAAAGGTAGAACAGTATATAAAAAACCAAAAAATGGCCAAAAAATATTTTCAATACTTATTTTTTTTCTTACCGCTATAAAAAAAGAATCATAATAAGCTAAAATCCCAGTCAAAACAGACAAAAACGCTATCAATTGTAGCACAACATATATTGAAATATTTGCTAATATTAAAATTGCAACTATTGCATAAAAAAACCAAGCACATGACTTTAATAAAAGCGAATAATAAGTATTAGCTATAGTTTGATATTCAAAATAAACTAATCCACATAACAAGATTATAAAAAGATTAAACCATACTCCACCAAAGTAGGTCAATAAACCCGCAAAAAAAGCTAAAATAAACCCCGTAACTAGGCGTAATAATAAATTATGCATAATTAATCCAAATAAATAAAATAAGTACTAGTTAGAATTACTAAGCCGCCCAAAAGTACGCTTTCGTTTTTTATATTCTTTTATCGCCGCATCGAAATGCTTTACACCAAAGTCAGGCCAATAACAATCGCAAAAATATAGTTCAGAATAAGCCGCTTGCCAAAGCAAAAAATTTGATAAACGCATTTCACCACTAGTCCGAATTATAAGGTCAGGGTCACCAAATATTGAAGTATCCAAGTAGGTTGCAAATTTTTCCTCTGTTACTTCCAAATCATCGGCTAGAATCAATTTATTTACAGCACGTATAATATCATCACGCCCACTATAATTAAAAGCTATATTCAACATAAGACCAGTATTTTCACTCGTTTTAGATTCAGCCTGGTCAAACAAAGCTACCAACGAATCATCAAGATTATCTCTTCTACCAAGAATCTTTAACCTAACATTTTTTTCGTGCAGAGTTTGTAGATCATGTGAAATAAAGCGCTTTATTAATTCTAGAATATTCGACACTTCATCTTCTGGCCGCGTCCAATTCTCACACGAAAAAGCAAAAAGAGTTAAGCAAGGCAAACCAATTTTCAAGGCTCGCTCAATTATACGTGGAACGATTTTGACACCTTCCGCGTGACCTAGCTTGCGTGAAGAAAATTTACGCTCTGCCCATCTGCCATTACCGTCCATTATAATAGCTATATGGCGTAACTCTGTCATAAAAAATCCTTATGCAGCCAAATTATACCTGCATTATTTCCGCTTCTTTTTTTTCTAATAATACATCCACTTGCTTTACCATATTATCTGTTAAAGATTGCACTTGCTCAGAAAAAATGCGGCTATCGTCTTTGCTAATTGCACTATCCTTTTCTAATTTTTTAATATGCTCCATCCCATCCCTACGCACATGCCGTATAGCTATACGCGCTTGCTCTGCATATTGTTGTGCAATCTTTACTAATTCTCTACGTCGTTCCTCATTCAAATCAGCCAGAGGGATACGCAATAAGGTACCATCTATGATAGGATTCAAATTAAGCCTAGACTCTCTAATAGCACGATCTACGGCCGAAACTTGCGTTTTATCCCAAACAGCAACACAAATCATACGGGGTTCAGGCACGGTAATATTTGCTACTTGATTAAGCGAAACTTGCGATCCATAGGATTCAACTTTTATAGGGTCTAGTAAATTTGCCGAGGCACGCCCTGTACGCAAACCAGATAGCTCGTGTGAAAGCGCCGAAAGGGCACCCTCCATACGGCGTTTTAAATCTACAGTAGTAAAAACATCACTCATTGTTAATCTCTCTTTGTCTTAAATGGCAAAATTTAATGTTAACTAATTATGGAAAAATTACCCGAGCCAGATAATATTTTTTCTAATCCACCCACCTCTATTATAGAATATATAATTATTGGAATGCTATTTTCTTTAGCCAACGATATAGCCGTCATATCCATTACAGAAAAATTATGCTTTAACACTTCATCATAGCTTACAGCAGCAATTTTTTTAGCATCCTTATATAATTTGGGATCAGCATCATAAATACCGTCCACCTGTGTTGCCTTAATAAGCACATCAGCACCTATCTCTGCCGCTCGCAAAGCAGCAGCAGTATCTGTGGTAAAAAACGGGTTTCCAGTGCCAGCAGCGAATATCACTACTTTGCCAGCATCTAAATTTTTTAAAACTCGCTGTTGGCTAAATGCCTCACAAATTTGAGGCATAGATATAGCAGATAAAATCATCGCATCAACCTGCAAGCGCATCAATGCACTGCGTAAAGCTAAAGCATTTATAACAGTTGCAAGCATCCCCATATGATCGCCAGTAACGCGCTCTTGTTTATTTGCGGCCAAAGTTACACCGCGAGCTATATTGCCACCACCAATTACGATAGCAATACAAACTCCCATCGCTCGCATTTTAGCTATATCTGCAGCTATACGGTCAACAACGTCAACATCAATACCAAATCCCTTTTCGCCCATAAGAGCTTCGCCAGAAACTTTAAGTAACACACGTTTATAGGTTGTATCTATTGACACAGCGAGGTCTCCAAAAATAATAGACTAAGCTTTTGCTGCGGCAGCGACCTCTTCGGCAAAATCCGTCTCTACTTTTTCAATACCCTCACCTAAAGCAAAACGAACAAAAGATTTAATAACCATTGGAGCCCCAACAGTTTTCTCAGCTTCTTTTAAAGCTTCGCTCACAGTTAAATCAGGATTAACCACAAAAGGTTGTGAAAGCAAAACCACTTCTTCATAAAATTTACGAATACGACCTTCGACCATTTTTTCAATAATATTTTCTGGTTTGCCAGACGCCCTAGCTTGCTCAGAAAATATAGCTCTTTCTCTGGCTATAACCTCTGCATCTAGCTCATTTTGATTAAGCGCCAACGGATTTATTGCTGCAATATGCATAGCGACTTGGCGCCCAAAATTAACCGCAGCGGCTTTGTCGCCACTTGTTTCAATTGCAACAAGTACTCCAATTTTTCCTAAACCTTCAGCAACACTATTATGCACATAAGTCGCCACAAGCCCTTTATCTACTTGCAAGCGCACATTACGACGCAAAGAAATCTTTTCACCTATGGTAGCGACAGCATCACGCATAGCCTCATCAACAGTTTTTCCATCAGCATCATATTTAGCCTTGCCCAAATCCTCATATGGCCTATCTGACTGAAGCGCAGCATGCATAACATTCCGAACTAGATTCTGGAAATCCCCATTACGAGCTACAAAATCTGTTTCGGAATTTATTTCAACCATTATAGCTGTATTTTCATGGCTAGCTACTCCAACCAAACCTTCTGCAGCAGTTCTGTCTGCTTTTTTATCCGCCTTAGCTATACCTTTTTTACGCAACCAATCAATTGCAGCTTCTATGTCACCAGCACTTTCTTTCAAAGCAGCTTTGCAATCCATTAAACCAGCACCAGTTAAACTACGCAGTTCTTTAACCTGTTCTGCAGTTATCATTATCTATACCCTTCTAAAATAAGTCATGTGCTATAAAAATACTATCAATCAAATTACAAAATGCTACCCAGCCAAATTGGAATCTGTTTTATTTTCATCCATATTTTCAAGCTTTTCTGCTACAAGAGCCTCTTGCAAAGGCAACTCTTGGGCGCCTAAATCTGTTCCTAAGTTTCTCTGCTGCCGTTCAATTCCATCAATAGCCGCTCTAGCTACAAGCTCGCAATAAAGCGCTATAGATCGAGAAGCGTCATCATTGCCAGGGATAGGATAGTCAATGCCATCAGGATTGGAATTACTATCTATAACCGCTACCACTGGTATCCCAAGTTTTTTAGCCTCTTGCACGGCAATTGCTTCTTTATTAGTATCGATTATAAACATAAGGTCGGGCAAGGAGCCCATATCTTTAATACCACCCAAGGCTCTCGTTAATTTTTCACGCTCTCTTTCTATATTTAAGCGTTCTTTTTTAGTAAAGCCCTGCTGTTCAGACACCAAAAGCTCTTCTAATTTACGCAAACGCTTAATAGAGTTAGAGATAGTGCCCCAGTTAGTTAGCATACCTCCTAACCAACGTGAATTAACATAATACTGAGCACAGTTGGTTGCCGACTCCGCTATAATATCTGATGATTGTCTTTTTGTTCCAACAAATAAAACTCTACCGCCATTAGCAACAGTATCAGACACCTTTTTTAAAGCAGTGTGAAGCAAAGGTACTGTTTGCGATAAATCAATGATATGTAAATTATTTCTAACCCCAAAAAGATAAGGAGCCATTTTAGGATTCCAACGATGTTGTTGGTGACCAAAGTGAATGCCAGCCTCCAAAAGCTGACGCATAGTAAAATCAGGCAATGCCATTTTTAGTAGATCCTTTCCGGTTTTATCCTCCACTTAAAATAGGAGCAAGCTCCACCGGTGGACAGCTAAACTCTTAGCCACCCTGTTTTAAGTGTGCGGTATAGTACAAGCAATTAGCAAATTTTTTACTTAAATACAAGCCTTTTCTAATTTACATACCAAAAAGATTTGGATAACATACGCTAGGCAAAATTATATTAATTAAGGGTTAAATAACATGTTAATCGAAGATAAATTGAAAAACCTAGGCTTAACACTGCCCGTAGCTCCTTCTGCTTTAGCTACTTACGTAGCAGTACAACGCAGTAACAACTTATTATTTGTGTCAGGTCAATTACCATTTGAAGAAGGAAAGCTAAATCCTATAGGAAAAGTTGGCACCGATGTAAGTATCGAAGAAGCTATAATTGGCGCTCAAAACTGCGCCTTAAATAGCATAGCTCAGCTCAAAGAATATATAAAAGATTTAAGCCTGATAGGTGGGGTAGTAAAGCTTACTGTATTTGTTGCAGTAGCCAATAATTTTTATGATATAGCAAAAGTTGCTAACGGCGCTTCAGATTTATTCGTACAGCTTTGGGAAGAAAAAGGAAAGCACGCTAGATCTGCGGTTGGCGTAGCAGCACTGCCATTAAATGCCGCTGTAGAGGTAGAAACAATTTTCAACATAAAGGAAAAATAAATAATGACTGCACATATTTATGACGAGAATAATATTTTTGCTAAAATCTTACGAGGCGAGCTTGATAGCATAAAGTTTTATGAAGACCAACAGGCCTTAGGAATAATGGACATTATGCCAGAATCTAATGGACATTGTTTAATTTTGCCCAAAGCAAAAGCAAGAAATATTTTAGACGTTTCACCAGAAGTGTTACGAACAATAATCCTGTTAATACAAAAAACAAGCCGCGCGTGTATGAAAACCTTTAAAGCTGATGGCATATCTATAATGCAATATAATGAAAAAGCTGGGGGACAAACTATTTTTCATTTGCATTTTCACATTATCCCTCGCTTTAATAATAAAACCTTAAATTTACACAACTCCAAGGCCGTAGATTTAAATTTATTAAACGCACAAGCGAAATCTTTAAAAGCTATATTAGAAGCCTAATAAATTAATTTAAATCATTACTGAGAATATTTTATTAACCAACAGCCTTTAATGATGAAGACTGTAACCTACATAGAATATTAAATAAGCAAATATTATAAAATTTTTAACTCGGTAATGACTTCAATGCAGCTAAATCTCTATCTTCTAAGCAAAATCTATCAGCCTACAAAGCAGCTAAGAAAATTAATAAGCCTATATCTAATTTTCACTCTGCCTCTAATAAATTACGTCACTGCAGCGCCAAAAAGCGCTTTCGCAGACCGATATGCAGAAATAGTTATAGATGCTAATAGTGGTAAAACATTATTTTTTGCTAATGAGAACGCACGCCGTTATCCAGCTTCACTTACTAAAATGATGACGCTTTACTTATTATTTAACGCCTTACAAGCTGGCCGTCTTTCACCAAATACCCCTATCCCAATTTCGCATTTTGCGGCCACCCGCCCACCTACAAAGATTGGATTTACCCCCGGCCAAACTATTACGGTACAAGACGCCGCAGAAGCTATTATCATTAAATCAGCCAATGATGTAGCTGTTGGAGTTGCAGAATATCTAGGTGGAGATGAAAAAAATTTCGCAGAAATGATGACCTCTGAAGCTCATAAATTAGGTATGATGAACACACATTTTAATAACGCATCCGGGTTACCAGACATAAATAATTATACTACAGCGCGCGATTTAGCTACGTTAGCTCTTAGCTTACGTAGGCATTTTCCTAAATTTTATTACTTATTTAAAATAACCAGCTTTGGTATAAAAGGCAAAATAATACATGGACACAACAAATTGATAAAAACTATGCAAGGCGTGGATGGTATTAAAACTGGCTATACACAAATGTCTGGCTATAATTTAGCAACTTCTTACTATGCACATGGAAAAAATGTAGTTGCCGTAATAATGGGCGCTCGTTCTCCCTTATTAAGAGATGCTAGAATGGCCACTTTGCTCCATAAATTTGTTCCACAAGCTAAAACGTTATTATCATCAGAGAATCAGCTGGCAATTGCGGAGCAAATACCAACGCCAAGTTTAAAAAAGGCCCAACCTTTAGCCTTGGTTAGCGCTTTGCAGGCGTCACAAGAATCTGCAGACGCAGCAAAAAGCAATCATACTTATGCTATTCAAATTGGTGCCACAACGAGCTTAGCAAGTGCTAAGGCTATTTATCGCAAGGCCATCAAGCACCATAAAAACTTATTTGCTAACACAAAGCAGCAAATTTCAAGCATAACAAAAAACAAAAGAAAATATTACCGTGTAAGAATAACCAATTTTTCTAGCCAAGATGCTGGGCTATCTGCATGTCAAATATTAAAAAAAGAAAAATTTAATTGTTATGTAATCCAATAAGCTGACCGTATAACCATTCTTTAATAAACTTTTGTTTTAATATAATTATGTTTTACCGTCCAGATAATAACAAAAAGCTCAGCCCAGCTTCGCCGAGAGTGCATAAAAAAATAGCACTCTCGTTTGCGAATGCTATAGCAAAATTAAGCAAGCGCAAAAAAACTATAAATAAACTAAAAGTTCACGATTTATTTGCCTTATTAAGCTGTCAAATAAAAAGAAATAAAAGACGAGCATTCCCAGTATCCAAAATTCATTTACGAATCGGTATGGCAAAAAATTCTTACCCTATAAAGATGCTACAAAAAAAAGCTGCTAACAATTAATAACATTAACAGCCAACCCGCCCTGGCTAGTCTCTTTGTATTTGGTAGACATATCCATGCCCGTTTGCTTCATGGTAGCAATGCAGGCATCTAAAGATACAAAATGATCGCCATTTCCTAATAAAGCCAACGAGGTTGCCGCAACAGCCTTAACAGCACCTATAGCGTTGCGCTCAATGCATGGAACCTGAACTAATCCACCTACAGGATCACAAGTAAGGCCCAAATGGTGCTCTAAAGCAATTTCTGCGGCGTTTTCTATTTGCTGCGGAGTACCGCCTAGTACACAAGCCAGCCCAGCAGCAGCCATAGCAGCAGCGGAGCCAACTTCTCCTTGGCATCCAACCTCAGCTCCAGAGATAGAAGCGTTGTGTTTTAACAACCCGCCTATAGCAGCGGCAGTCAACAAAAACTCTCGTATAGATTCTATCTTAGTAGGCGCATAAAATTTTATATAATATTTTATAACAGCTGGAATTACACCAGCAGCACCATTGGTAGGGGCAGTAACTATGCGCCCTCCCGCTGCATTTTCTTCATTTACTGCGATAGCAAAAAGCGATAAATAATCACTGGCATTAAATGGTCCTTGCTTTTTCTTTGAACGATTATCGAGATGAGATTTTAAAACTTTTGCTCTACGCTTAAGGTTCAACCCGCCCTCCAATACGCCGTCCATCTTTAAGCCGCGTTCAATACAGTCATCCATAGTTTTCCAAATCTTATCTAAACGATCATCTAAATCAGTATCGGGCATAAAGCACTGTTCATTAAGACGCTTCATTTCTGCAATTGTTAAACCACTGCTATTAGCCATTTCTAGCATTTCCGCAGCTGTAGCAAATGGATAAGGCACCTTTAATGATTCTGCCATATCAGCACTGGAGTCTATATTTTCAGTTTCTAAAAGTTCTTCCTCTGTAACTACAAATCCACCGCCTACGGAATAATAGACCTGCGTTATTACTGTTTCATCTTCAGCAGTAAGTCCTTCAAAGCGAAGCCCATTTGGATGTCCTGGTAATTCATTTTTGTAATCAAACATTAAATCTTTTGTCGGATCAAATCTATAAGCTTTATAACCGTCTGGCTCAATAATTTTTTGAATGTATACTCTCTTCAATTGATCAGCGCTTGCATCCAAATCTATAGTTGCGGGATGTTCACCGCATAAGCCCAAAATAACAGCAACGTCTGTAGCATGGCCCTTACCAGTAAAAGCTAAGGAACCATGTAAGGAAACCTTCACAGATACAATAATAGTATTTGTTTCTAAAGCATAAGCTTTAAGTTTATCCAAAAACATATTAGATGCAACCATAGGGCCCATAGTATGAGAGCTAGACGGGCCTATGCCTATCTTAAAAAGATCAAAAACGGATAAGAACATATACACCTCCAACTTTACATTTTTAGACTACAATATATATGATAATATAGGAATTATTTTTTAAGCGCAACTAATAATATGATAAGAGCTAAATCAACTACCAACTGCCATCGCCTATATTGGTTAGATCTTATTCGTGCTGGCCTTGTTTTAGCCATGATTGGCTATCATTTTTATTGGGATCTAGTTTATTTTCAGATAATACATGAAACTGCGCATCAAACATACTTAAGTCGCGTATTTGCGCATACTATTGCAGTAGGTTTTCTATTTGTTGCTGGATTTAGCATTGTTATCTCATCGCAAAAAAATAACTTCGTTAAAAAATTTTTATGGCGATTGGGAAAAATTTTATCTGCAGCATTTGCCATAAGTTACATGACTTATATAATTTTTCCACAAGATTTTATTTATTTTGGCATATTACATGAAATCGCTATATCTTCATTACTCATAGCCTGCCTATTGCGAGCCAATTTTGTAATAGATTTTTTGATAGCTGCAGCAATTATTATCCTCAGCTATAGGCTGCAAGATACGAATCCAGCTAATAACGTCTTACCCTATTTAGGACTCGCGAAAAATGTAAAATCTTCGGTAGATTTTGTTCCAATTTTTCCCTGGTCAGCTTTTGCTGTACTAGGTAGTGCAGTGGCTAAGCTATATTTGAAAAACAATCTAACCAGCACCAATAACCCAAAAAAACGCTATCTTGGAAAAAAAATAATACTAATATTAAGTGAGTACAGCCTACTTATCTATCTTGTGCATCAACCAATATTATTCGGTGCCTTATATTTCAATAAAAATATGATTTACATGCAGAACAAAATCGATTTTATACAAAACTGCATAACGAAATGCAGCGAAAATAATAACCAAAAAATATGTCCAACCTACTGTAAATGCATGCAAAATAAATTAAAAACCACGCAAGCTCTATCTCCGATAGAACAAGCTGTAAAATTATGCAAAAGTAAGTTTAATCAATAAATCAGCCGCGTTTATGCCAAACTTTAAACATGGTTTTAAAAAAAAGGCAGCACCCATGCATATTGCAGAGCCGCTGCCCTTTACTTAAAAAATTATTATCAATTAAACGGCAGTCGCATTACGAAAATCAGTTAATAAAGATGCTTCATCATTAATAGCAGAACCATCCTTAAAGCTATCGACTATAGTCTTATCTCTATTATAAGCAATAGTACGAACTTGCCTCATAGCACCACCAGTACCTGCGGGAATCAATCTACCAACAATAACATTTTCTTTTAGGCCTTGCAAAGCATCAATTTTGCCAGCTACGGCAGCATCAGTTAACACGCGAGTAGTCTCTTGGAAAGAAGCAGCAGAAATAAACGAAGGCGTCTGTAAAGAAGCTTTAGTAATACCCAATAAAACTGGCGTACCAACTGCAATTTTTTTACCCGCTGATAGCAATTTTTCATTTATTTCTTCAAGCTCTATCCGATCAACATGATCCCCTATTATATAACTAGAATCCCCTGTATCTATAATTTCTACTTTTTGCAACATTTGCCGCACAATAACCTCTATGTGCTTGTCGTTAATAAGCACACCCTGTAACCTATATACTTCTTGTATTTCATTTACCAAATAAGAGGCCAATGCTTCAACGCCTTTTATTGCCAAAATATCATGCGGTGCTGGATTACCATCTAGAAGGTAATCGCCACGTTCTATGTAGTCACCATCTTGCCAGTGGAAAGCACGATTTTTAGGTAATAAATATTCAATAGGCTCCAGAGCTTTATCACTAGGTTCTATAAGTATTCTAAGTTTATTTTTATAATCCTTACCGAATCTTATAACCCCATCAATTTCAGCTATTATAGCATGATCCTTTGGCCGCCTAGCTTCAAATAACTCGGCAACCCGAGGCAAGCCTCCCGTAATATCTTTCGTTTTTGCACTTTCTAAGGAACTACGGGCAATTACATCCCCAGCATTCACATAAGATTCTGGCTCAACTGAAAGTATCGTATCAACAGACAGCGGGAAGCGCGCATCAGAACCTTTAGGCAATTTTAAAATATTACCTTCCTTGTCAGTTACTACAATAGCTGGCTTAAGATCGCTACCCCTAGGATTTAAGCGCCAATCAATAATTTGACGCTTAATTATACCTGTAGCTTCATCCGCAATTTCAGAAATTGATACACCAGGAACCAAATCCTCAAAACCAATATATCCATCTATTTCAGTCATAATAGGTCTAGCATATGGATCCCACTCAGCCAGACGTTGCCCTTGCCGAACCGCATCACCATCATCAACGAAAAGTCGCGCGCCATAATTTATTCTCTGTGAGAAACGGTCTTTACCACTCTCATCCTTAATGACCACCACCATATTACGACCCATGACAACATAAATGCCGTCAGAATTTCGAATAACATTACGGTTTCTTATCTCAATCAAACCATCGTAAGAAGCCTCAAGATAAGAGGTATCTACTACCTGAGCAGTTCCTCCAAGGTGAAATGTACGCATAGTAAGCTGAGTTCCTGGCTCTCCTATAGATTGCGCAGCAATCACACCAACTGCCTCTCCCTGATTAACTATTGTGCCACGAGCAAGATCACGACCATAACATTTTGCGCAAACACCAAAACGAGTTTCACATGTCAAAGGCGATCTAATATATATAGATTGAATCGAAGCAGCTTCTATCGCAGAAACATCCGATTCCTCTAGCATACGTCCACCTTCAACAATCACTTCCTTAGTTGTAGGATGGTAAACATCATGTAGCACTGTACGACCTAATATGCGCTGACCCAAAGATGCCACCACTTGCCCAGAATCTACTATAGCTTGCATCATTAAACCTTTATCGGTCCCACAATCAAGTTGCGAAATTATAGCATCTTGAGCAACATCCACTAACCGACGCGTAAGATATCCAGAATTAGCAGTTTTTAATGCTGTATCGGCCAACCCTTTTCTTGCACCGTGCGTAGAGTTAAAATACTCATTAACCGTTAGACCTTCTTTAAAATTCGAAATAATAGGAGTTTCAATAATTTCGCCAGAAGGCTTAGCCATCAATCCCCGCATGCCAGCCAATTGTCGCATTTGATTCGCAGAGCCACGAGCGCCAGAATGAGACATCATATATATAGAGTTCATTTGTTTACGACGGCCTGTGGCTTTATCAAACTCTACATGCTGAATAGCCTGCATCATCTCATCTGCCACTTTATCCGTACATTTACCCCAAGCATCGACAACCTTATTATATTTTTCCCCATAGGTAATTAACCCATCATTATATTGCTGCTCATATTCTTTGGCTAAATTTTCGGTTTCCTCCACTAATTTTGATTTCATAGCAGGTATAACCATATCATCTTTACCAAAAGATATACCGGCACGACAAGCATGAGAAAAACCCAACTGCATGATTCGATCACAAAAAATAACAGCTTCCTTTTGTCCGCAATGCCTGTAAACCTTATCAATCATTTTTGAAATGTTCTTTTTAGTCATTTCTTGATTTACAATATCAAAAGAAAGATCAGCATTCTTTGGCAAAAGCTCACTTATCAACAAGCGACCTGGGGAAGTTTCATATAATTTAGATTTCATATTTCCTTTTTCATCTAAATTAAAATATCGACCCTTTATCTTTGAATGCAAAGTTACTACTTTAGTTTCCAACGCATGCTGCAACTCAGCCATATCGCTAAACACCATACCTTCACCTGGCTCATTGTCATATAACAAAGAAAGATAATATAAGCCAAGCACCATATCTTGTGAAGGAACAATAACAGGAGCACCGTTAGCAGGATGCAGCACATTATTAGTCGACATCATAAGTACACGAGCTTCTAGCTGA
Source organism: Bartonella sp. TP (assembly GCF_030406085.1). Lineage (NCBI taxonomy): Bacteria > Pseudomonadati > Pseudomonadota > Alphaproteobacteria > Hyphomicrobiales > Bartonellaceae > Bartonella > Bartonella sp. TP. Next base: position 1,016,586 of record NZ_CP129002.1, on the reverse strand, counting down.
GCTTCTAACGATAATGGCACATGAACAGCCATCTGATCTCCGTCAAAATCTGCATTAAATGCTGTACAAACCAAGGGATGCAAATGTATAGCTTTTCCCTCAATCAATATTGGTTCAAACGCTTGAATTCCTAAGCGGTGCAGGGTCGGTGCTCTATTAAGCAATACTGGATGCTCGCGGATAACCTCATCTAATATATCCCAAACTTCTGGCTTTTCTTTTTCTACCAGTTTTTTAGCTTGCTTTACTGTAGATGCATATCCCTTAGCATCAAGTCGCGCATAGATAAAAGGCTTAAACAATTCCAACGCCATCTTTTTCGGCAACCCGCATTGATGAAGTTTAAGTTCTGGCCCTGTAACAATAACAGAGCGGCCGGAATAATCCACACGCTTACCTAATAAATTCTGACGAAAACGCCCTTGCTTCCCCTTCAACATATCAGCCAAAGATTTAAGCGGACGCCTGTTAGCACCAGTAATTACTCTGCCTCTGCGCCCGTTATCAAACAACGCATCAACCGCCTCTTGTAACATACGTTTTTCGTTGCGAACAATAATGCCAGGAGCTCTTAGCTCCAACAAACGTTTCAAGCGATTATTTCTATTTATAACACGGCGATACAAATCATTTAAATCCGAAGTAGCAAATCTGCCACCATCCAGAGGAACTAAAGGCCTTAAATCTGGTGGTATAACTGGTACTACCTTTAAAACCATCCACTCCGGCTTATTACCAGATTCAATAAAATTTTCAACGAGCTTTATGCGCTTCATTAATTTTGCTTGCTTAAGCTCAGTGGTAGTAACAGCTAGCTCTTCATGCAACCGCTCAGCCAAATTAGCTAAATCTAAAGTAGACAAAATTTCATAAACAGCTTCAGCGCCTATCATTGCTGTAAAACTGTCTTTACCATACTCAGCAGCACATTTTATATATTCATCCTCACTAAGCAATTGATGCATTTTTAAAGCAGTCAATCCAGGCTCAGTCACCATATAATTTTCAAAATATAATACCCTTTCAATGTCTTTAAGAGGTATATCTAATAGTGTAGCAATACGGCTTGGTAAAGATTTCAAAAACCAAACATGGGCAACTGGAGCGGCTAACTCAATATGCCCCATCCTATCACGTCGAACTTTGGCTAGAGTAACCTCAACACCACATTTTTCACAAATAACCCCTTTATATTTCATACGCTTATATTTGCCACACAAACACTCATAGTCCTTCACAGGACCAAAAATACGCGCGCAAAAAAGCCCATCACGCTCTGGCTTAAAGGTTCTATAATTAATAGTTTCTGGCTTTTTTATTTCACCAAAAGACCATGAGCGTATCTTTTCAGGACTGGCTATGGAAATTTTTATAGAATCAAATGTGGGCACGGAAGAGTTCGAATTAAAAAGATTCATAACTTCTTGACTCATGCTTATCTCCTAATCATGTTAAGTAAAACGTAGTAAAATAGCACTTAGCTATTATCCTCTATTATTTGCTGTTGCAATGTTAGTTTATTTATATCATCCAATTCAACATTTAAGCCAAGAGAGCGCATCTCTTTTACCAAAACATTAAAGCTTTCAGGAATTCCTGTCTCAAAAGTATCGTCGCCACGAACTATAGCTTCATAAACCTTAGTTCTTCCGGCTACATCATCAGACTTTACCGTTAACATTTCCTGCAAAGTATAAGCAGCCCCATAAGCTTCTAAAGCCCATACTTCCATTTCACCAAATCGTTGGCCACCAAATTGCGCTTTACCGCCCAATGGCTGCTGTGTCACAAGCGAATAAGGTCCAATGGAGCGAGCATGAATTTTATCATCCACAAGATGGTGTAATTTCAACATATAAATATAACCAACGGTTACGGGTCTATCAAATGCTTCGCCTGTACGACCATCGTATAAAGTTACCTGCCCGGATGTATTTAACCCCGCCTCACTAAGCATATCATTAATATCTGCTTCATGAGCTCCGTCAAAAACCGGAGTTGCAATAGAAACGCCGTCCTTCATTTGTTCTGCTAAACGAACAATTGAATCATCATCATATTCATCAACAGCTACATTACGTCCATTTTCAGGCAAAATATGTGTGAGTTTTGAGCGCAACTCGTCAATGCTATTAGAGACGCGATACTGACTAAGCAAAACATCGATTTGCTTTCCTAAACCCTTACAAGCCCAGCCCAAATGTGTTTCCAAAATTTGCCCCACATTCATACGACTAGGCACACCTAAAGGATTTAGAACTATATCAGCGTGCGTACCATCCTCAAGATAAGGCATATCCTCCACGGGTAAAATGCGAGAAACTACCCCCTTATTACCGTGGCGGCCAGCCATTTTATCACCAGGTTGAATTTTTCGCTTAACCGCTACGAAAACTTTTACCATTTTCATAACACCAGGCAGCATATCATCACCCTTGCGAATTTTCTCAACCTTATCCTCGAAACGCTGCGTCAATAATGACTTAGATTCATCATATTGCTTGCGTATAGCCTCAATTTCACCTTGAAATTTTTCTTGTTCAAAAGCAAACAGCCACCATTGGGACCTTGGTATACTCTGTAGCAAACTGCTCGTCAGCTTAGAGCCCTCCTTAAAACCAGCAGGTCCTTTAATAGCTTTTTTGTTAAGGATCATATCATAAAGTTGCTTATAGATGTTCCTATCCAAAATTGCTCGTTCATCATCACGATCTTTAACCAAGGTTTCTATTTGTTGATGCTCTAAAGCCAATGCACGCTCATCTTTTTCAACGCCGTGTCTATTAAAAACGCGCACTTCTACAACTGTTCCAAAGTTTCCGGGAGGCATACGCATAGAAGTATCACGGACATCAGAAGCTTTTTCACCAAAAATGGCACGCAGCAATTTTTCTTCTGGCGTCATAGGACTTTCGCCCTTTGGAGTAATCTTGCCAACTAAGATATCTCCAGGATGAACTTCAGCCCCTACATGCACTATACCAGCTTCATCCAAATTGCGCAAAGCTTCCTCAGAAACATTAGGTATATCACGAGTAATTTCTTCTGCACCAAGCTTCGTGTCTCTAGCCACAACCTCAAATTCTTCTATATGTATAGAAGTGAAGACATCATCAGCCACAATTTTTTCGGATAACAATATAGAATCTTCATAATTGTAACCATTCCATGGCATAAAGGCTACTAAAACGTTCCGCCCCAATGCTAAATCACCCAAATCGGTGGAAGGACCATCAGCAATAATATCGCCCTTTTTAACAATATCACCAACTTTAACAATAGGCTTTTGATTTATACAGGTAGACTGATTTGAGCGTTGAAATTTTTGCAAACGATAAATATCCACTAAAGAATGCGATAGATCAACAGCCTCTGTTGCTCTAATAACTATTCTATTTGCATCAACCATATCAACTACACCATCTCGCTTCGCAGAGATAGCTGCGCCAGAATCCTTAGCCACAATAGCTTCCATACCTGTACCCACAAACGGCGCCTCCGAACGCAAAAGTGGCACGGCCTGCCGTTGCATATTGGACCCCATAAGAGCACGGTTTGCATCATCATTTTCCAAAAACGGAATAAGCGCCGCCGCTGCAGACACAACTTGTTTCGGGGATACATCCATAAGATCAATATTCTCCCGTGGAGACATCAAAACTTCACCTGCATGTCGACAAACTACAAAATCATCAGACAAAGAATTATCTTCCGCAATTGTAGAATTAGCCTGAGCTATATAATATTTTGCCTCTTGCATTGCAGAAAGATACACAACTTCATTAGTAACCTTGCCATTAATAATCTTACGATAAGGACTTTCTATAAAGCCATATTTATTAACTCTAGCAAAAGTTGCTAATGAATTAATCAAGCCTATATTTGGTCCCTCCGGCGTCTCAATAGGACATATGCGGCCATAATGCGTCGGATGCACATCGCGTACTTCAAATCCAGCTCTATCTCTAGTTAATCCACCTGGCCCCAAAGCAGAAACACGCCTTTTATGCGTAATTTCCGAAAGAGGATTTGTTTGATCCATAAACTGTGAAAGCTGAGAAGAACCAAAAAACTCTCTAATCGCTGCAGTAGAAGGCTTTGCATTAACTAGATCTTGCGGCATAACAGTGTCAATTTCTACCGAAGACATCCGTTCTTTAATTGCACGTTCCATACGCACCAAACCAAGACGATATTGATTTTCTATCAACTCACCAACCGAGCGAACGCGCCTATTTCCCAAATTGTCAATATCATCTACTAAGCCTTCTCCATCACGAAGAGCTATAAGCGTTTGCAAAACTGCAATAATATCTTCTTTGCGCAACGTTCGAACATCATCTGGACATTCTAAGCCTAAGCGCATATTCATTTTAACACGACCTACCGCCGAAAGATCATACCTTTCAGGGTCAAAAAATAATGACCGAAACAGAAGCTCAGCGCCCTCTAGCGTAGGAGGCTCGCCTGGACGCATAACACGATAAATATCAAACAAAGCTTCTTGATATGAAGAGTTTTTATCTGCAACTAATGTATTACGTAAATAAGCACCAACATTAACATGATCGATATCTAAAACATTAACTTTTTTTATTCCAAGCTCATGCAATGAATCGACAATTTTTGCATCTAACTCTTCACCAGCCTCTAAATAAATCTCACCCGTTTTTGCATTAACTAAATCCTCAGAAAGATAAGCACCATAAAGTTCTTCTGCTGGCACTATTATAGAGCCTAAACCATTTTCAGCTAACTGCTTTGCCATACGAGCTGTTAATTTTTCTCCCACGGAAGCAACAACTTCACCTGTTTTTGCATTAATTAGATCATAAGTAAGCTTGGTGCCCTTAAATTTATTAGCAACATAGGGCATAACCCATTGCCCTTTAGAATAAGAAAACGTAACAACCTTATAAAATACAGAAAAAATCTCTTGTGCGTCCATGCCCAAAGCCATAAGCAAGGTAGTAACAGGAAGTTTACGACGACGATCAATCCGAACATAAATAAGATCCTTGGGATCAAATTCTATATCCAGCCAAGATCCACGATACGGTATAACACGCGAGGCAAACAAAACCTTACCAGAACCATGAGTTTTCCCTTTATCATGATCAAAGAAAACACCAGGCGACCTATGCATCTGAGATACAATAACACGCTCAGTACCATTAACAATGAAAGTGCCCTTCTCCGTCATAAGAGGCATATCGCCAAGATAAACGTCCTGCTCCTTAATATCTTTAATAGAACGCGACTTAACATCATCCTCTACATCAAAAACTATCAAACGCAAGGTAACACGAAGCGGAGCAGCGTAAGTTAAATCGCGCTGCTGACACTCTTCAACATCATATTTTGGCTTATCAAATGCATATTTAACAAATTCCAAGCGAGCCGTCCCAGAAAAATCTTCTACAGGAAAAATAGAGCTCAAAACGGATTGTAAACCCTCATCCGGCCTAGCTGTTTCAGGCTCGTGCATCATCAAAAATTTTTCATAAGACGTTTTTTGAATCTCAATAAGATTCGGCATCTTAGCTACTTCAGGAATTTTACCAAAAATTTTACGGATACGTTCGCGACCATGAAATGATAGGCTATACGCCATGCCTGCCCCTCGATTTTGATTTATTAATATTAACAAAATTTATATTATAAGCTAAAGACTATAAAAAATAAATTGAACAAAAAGAGTTGGCAATAAATTATCGCCAACTCGTAGATTTTATACAGAATACTGAACTAGATTATTTGAGTTCAATTTTTGCGCCAGCAGCTTCAAGTTGGGCCTTAAGTTTTTCTGCTTCATCCTTAGAAACACCTTCTTTGACTGGCTTAGGAGCACCCTCTACAAGATCCTTAGCCTCTTTTAATCCAAGACCCGTTACACCACGGACCTCTTTAATAACATTTATTTTCTGCGCTCCGGCATCTAATAAAATAACATCAAATTCAGTTTTTTCTTCAACAGGTGCCGCCGATCCACCAGAAGCAGAAGCTACAGCAACAGGAGCTGCAGCAGAAACACCCCAAGCTTCTTCTAGAGCCTTTGAAAGCTCAGCCGCTTCTAAAACAGTAAGAGTTGACAATTCTTCAACAAGTTTTGCTATATCAGCCATAATTAATTATATCCTCAATTAATATTATATTTTGTAATTAAATAAATTCACTCAGTTTCAAGCTGCCTTTTCAGCATAAGCAGAAAAAACCCGAGCTAATTTAGAAGCAGGTGCATTTGTGATCCTAGCAAGATTTGCAGCAGGAGCAACACAAACACCAACGATTTTTGCCCGCAATTCATCCAATGAAGGAAGAGCAGCCAAGACTCCAACATCTTCAGCCTTAAGAGCCTTGCTACCCATGCCACCCCCAAGGATAACCAAGTTAGGATTATCCTTAGCAAAGTTTACCAAAATTTTGGGGGCAACCATAGGATCATCAGCGTATCCAATAAGAGTTTGACCAGTAAAAAAATCAATTAATCCCTCTGAATCCGTACCTTGAAGCGCGATTCTAGCCAAACGATTTTTTGCTACCTTAACGCCCCCCCCAGCTTCACGCATCTTAGATCTAAGACTATAAAGATGGCTAACCGTAAGACCAGAATAATGAGCTACAACAACTGAGCCAGATTTAAGAAAAACATCATTTAGCCAAGCTACGAATATTCGTTTTTCCTCTTTATTCAACTTTTTCTCCACATATAACGGTTAAAAAACCTATTAAACAAAAGTTGCCGGGCACAAAACCAACTAACAACAGCGAAATATCTGCCCGCTCATGAATAATCAAAAGCGCTATGGACAACACTTCGCCAAAAAAAATGCAAAGTATTCATCCGTCTCGTATAGGCATAAATTAAGATTAAACATCACCCATACTCTTGGACAGAACGCACCAAACGGTGCCCTCAGGCTAACGCCCAAAGCTGATTAACAAAAACACCTCTTATAAATTCGAAACACGAAGCTCTGACGGATCCACCTTAATTCCAACCCCCATAGTAGAAGAAAGTGAAACTCGACGAATATATTCTCCCTTAGCCCCCACAGGCTTAGACCTAATAATAGCGGAAACAAAAGCAGATATATTTTCTATAAGTTTATCAGAAGAAAAAGAGGCTTTTCCTACACCAGCATGAACAATACCCGCTTTTTCAACCTTAAATTCTACTGCTCCACCCTTAGAAGCCTTCACAGCCGCAGCCACATCAGTAGTCACTGTACCAACCTTAGGATTTGGCATCAAATTACGAGGCCCAAGAATTTTTCCCAAACGCCCAACAAGCGGCATCATATCAGGAGTTGCTATACAACGGTCAAATTCAATTTTACCACTCGCTATAGACTCCACCAAATCTTCAGCGCCAACAATATCAGCGCCAGCCTCCTTAGCCTCATCAGCCTTATCAGCCCGAGCAAAAACCGCAACACGTACAGTCCTACCTGTACCATTAGGCAAATTAGCAACACCACGCACCATTTGATCAGCATGACGAGGATCTACACCCAAATTAACAGCAACCTCAATAGTCTCATCAAATTTAGCCACAGCGCGTTCTTTAACCAAAGCGACAGCATCAGTCAAAGGATAAAATTTATCCTTATTCACGTCCGCTGATATTTTTTGAATTCTTTTTGTAAGCTTAACCATATTAGTCTACCACCTCTATCCCCAGAGAATAAGCTGACCCTTCTATTATACGAGCGGCAGCATCTAAATCATTAGCGTTAAGATCCTTCATCTTAATTTCTGCAATATTTCTTATCTGCTCACGAGAAAGCTTAGCAACAAAAGACTTTCCAGGTTCTTTAGAACCAGAAGAAATACCAGCTTCTTTTTTCAGAAAATAAGAGACTGGCGGAGTTTTCATCAAAAAACTAAAAGATTTATCATGATAATAAGTAATTACCACAGGCACAGGCACACCTTTATCAACAACATCTTGTGAAGAAGCATTAAAAGCCTTACAAAACTCCATAATATTAAGCCCACGCTGACCCAAGGCTGGACCTATTGGAGGAGAAGGATTCGCGGTCCCAGCAGGAACATGCAACCTCAATTGACCTATAACTTTTTTAGCCATACAAACTGCCTCTTAAACTATATTTCGCTACAATTAACCGGCAAAAATCACATACGCAATTTAAGTCCAGCAGCATTAAGGTGGTTCGAATAATTTGAGTGGCTACAATCAAAATCATCTCCCACCATAAACTAACATTAGTCTAGTACAAAATAATAAAAAAAACAATAGCGTTATAGCATAATTGTTAATTTTATTTACCTCAGCCCTTTTCGACCTGCGAGTAATCTAAATCAACCGGAGTAGCTCTGCCAAAAATAGACACTTCAACCTTCAATCGAGATCTTTCGGCTTCTACTTCCTGTACTATTCCGGTAAAACTAACAAAAGGACCATCTATCACACGCACGGATTCACCAATTTCATAGATAACGGAAGAAACTGGTTTTTGCTGTTCTTCATGCATTTTACCCATAATATAGTCGGCTTCGCTATCCGAAATAGGCGTAGGTGTAGTTTCTGAACCCAAAAATCCACTAACACGCGGCGTAGTTTTAATTAAGTGAAAAACTTCATCAACTAAATCAACACGAATCAAAACATAACCTGGAAAAAATTTACGCTCTGTATTTATTTTTTTTCCACGTCGTACTTCCACAACCTTTTCAACAGGAATCAAAATCTTCTCTATATAGCTATCTAACCCCTTACGCTTAGCCTCACGCTCTATAGACTCAGCAACTTTTTTTTCAAAATTTGCATAAGCTTGAATAATATACCAATTCATAGCCATAGCTTATACCCCTCAAGCTAACCAAAGATAGCTTCTAATAATCCAATAAACCGCCATACAGAAAACTCTATAAGTCGATCCATCAAAAACAAAACAATAGAAGACACAAAAACCATCATACAAACAGATATCATCGAAATTGTCGCTTCACGACGACTTGGCCAAACAATTTTTTTTGCTTCAGATTTCACCTGCTTAATAAACAAACCAGGCTTTATATTCATTTTCATATAGCTTGTATTTTCCCATAATAAAATAGCATCAAATGGCAGGGGCAGCAGGATTCGAACCCGCGACCTACGGTTTTGGAGACCGCCGCTCTACCAACTGAGCTATACCCCTAAATTTTATAAAAGCTCTAAAAACCTATTCTATTGAAAAGTTCCTATATACTCTTACTCTATTATCTTTGCCACTATTCCAGCCCCGACGGTCCGACCACCTTCACGTATAGCAAAACGTAATTTTTCTTCCATTGCTATTGGAACAATCAACGAAACATCTACAGCAACATTATCACCTGGCATCACCATTTCCACATCAGCCGGAAGGCTAACTATACCAGTGACATCTGTAGTCCTAAAATAAAATTGCGGACGATAATTTGTAAAAAATGGAGTATGGCGACCACCTTCATCTTTTGTCAAAATATAAGCCTCTGCCTGAAATTTCGTATGTGGAGTAACTGTTCCGGGCTTTGCTAAAACCTGCCCACGTTCAACACCTTCTCTGTCAACCCCGCGCAACAAAGCCCCAATATTATCACCAGCTTCACCTTGATCTAGAAGCTTGCGGAACATTTCTACACCAGTTACTGTAGTTTTTGAAGTAGGTTTAATACCCACAATTTCAATTTCTTCGCCAACTTTCACCACGCCACGCTCAACACGCCCTGTAACAACAGTACCACGACCAGAAATAGAAAAAACATCCTCGATTGGCATCAAAAACGGCTGATCAATCGGGCGCTGAGGAGTTGGAATATATTTATCAACTTCGGCCATTAATTGTCTAACAGCATCTTCTCCAATAGTTTTATCACTGTCCTCTAACGCAGCTAAAGCAGAACCCTTCACAACAGGTATGTCATCGCCGGGAAAGTCGTATTTAGATAATAGCTCACGAACTTCTAGCTCAACTAATTCCAGAAGCTCTGCGTCATCAACTTGATCTACCTTATTCAGAAAAACCACTATAGCAGGAACCCCAACTTGTCGAGCAAGCAAAATATGCTCACGCGTTTGCGGCATAGGGCCATCAGCTGCAGAAACAACCAATATCGCTCCATCCATCTGAGCCGCACCAGTAATCATATTTTTTACATAATCGGCATGTCCAGGGCAATCCACATGCGCATAATGGCGCTGTTCTGTTTCATACTCCACATGAGCCGTAGAAATAGTTATACCGCGAGCTCTTTCTTCTGGAGCTGCATCGATTTGATCATAAGCGCGAAACTCACCGAAATATTTCGTAATTGCCGCCGTCAATGAGGTCTTTCCATGATCAACATGCCCTATCGTACCTATATTAACATGCGGCTTATTACGTTCAAACTTACTTTTTGCCATTATGCAGACCCCTTAAAGATTGCGAAAATTAATTTACAAATCCTAAAAAATTCAATAACACAGCCTTACCATTAACACAATAATAGAAAAGCTAATGCTGTTCCGATATAATTTACCGTTTATACCATAAACCTATTGGAGCGGGTAGCGGGAATCGAACCCGCATATTCAGCTTGGAAGGCTGCTGCTCTACCACTGAGCTATACCCGCAAACAACGAAGTAAATTACATGGTGGAGGGGGTTGGATTCGAACCAACGTAGCATACGCAACGGATTTACAGTCCGCCCCCTTTAACCACTCGGGCACCCCTCCACATTAAAACCTAAATACAATAATATATAGATTTTACATGAACGACATCATTAATATAGCAATCTCAAAATTATAGCAAGAGTATATTTAAAAAAATTCTTGCCAAGACATAAAAATAAATATACAAAGCTTCAATCATGAATACTAAAAAAGACTCTCACTATGCAAGGCTACGCCGATCCTACAGAGAAACAAGCTTCGCTAAAAAAAATAATTCCGCTATAATAACAGATAAACTTGCTATTAACCACAATTATACAGCTAAAGATTCTATATATTTGTATGGAATACATACTGTTTTAGCTGCCTTGGCAAACAAAAGCAGAAAAATATATAAACTGTTACTAACTAAAAATGCATTAGAAAAAATAAAACCATATGATTCTCTCAATGAGGTTGAGACAGAAATTGTAAATACTCATGCACTAAACAAAATTTTTAACCATATCGTGATTCACCAAGGCATTATTGCCATAGCAAGTCCGCTAGAAAAAAAACGAATATGTGATCTCAAAAATGCTCACTGCGTTGTTTTGTTAGATCAAATAACAGATCCTCATAACATCGGAGCAATAATGCGTAGCTGCGTAGCTTTTGATGTAGATGCAATAATAACAACATCACGACACAGCCCTAGTGAAACTAGCGTGCTTGCCAAAACAGCTTCTGGTGCGCTTGATATGCTGGATTATATCATCATACCAAACCTATGCAACGCCCTAAATGATTTACATCAGCTAGGGTTTACAAGCATTGGCTTGGATTCAGAGGGGCCAACAAATTTAGAAACAACGCTGCTACAAAAGCCTATCTCTAAAATTGCTATCGTATTAGGAGCTGAAGGTAAAGGCCTACGGGAACGCACACGAATTACAGTTAATTATTTAGCAAAACTACACATACCAGGGAGAATAAAATCTCTAAATGTTTCTAATGCCGCAGCTATAGCTCTACATATTGCAACCAACAAACTTACTTATAGTCGACATGAAGCAAGCCAGAAATCATAAATAGAGTGATCCAACGCATTCAAGCCAGGGCTATTAGCAAACATCCAACCGCTAAACAAATGTTTAATTTGATTGTTTGGCATAATCTCATCAACGTCCAGGAAACTATCGGTGAGCTCTGATTCACCTATATCCCCTGTATAACAAACACGAGGAGTTATACGCAGTGAACCAAAACTATAGGTCTCCCCAATTTTTATTTTAAACCCGGTAATACGCCCAGTAATTTTATCTAAACCAACAAAAGAAGCTTCCGTGCCTTGCAAATGAGCCGAAGAAGCTGAGGCAAATGGTAAATCAAAAAGGATTAACGCCCCCACAGTTAAAAAAATTAATAACTTTGCAAAACTGCAGATTGAATCCATAACTATCTCTTATTTAGGGCGCCAGGAGCGATAATCACTAGAAACCGCATCGCGGTTACCTTTAACATTTATAGAACCCTTAGGAAAATAAGCAAATTGTGAACCAGTTAAATTAGGTTGATGAGCTTTTTCCCAATCATAAGCGCGATAAATTTCATCTACAGGAGGTGTATTAACACGATGATGGATCCAACCATGCCAACCAGCAGGTATCAAAGAAGCCTCAGAATAATTTTTATAAATCACCCAGCGACGAGGATAGCCATCTTTGTGCAATCCACCTTCGTAATAGGTATTACCTAAAAAATCAGTACCGATTTTTTTTCCTGCACGCCAGGTAAAAAAACGAGTATTTATTGTGTTGCCACCCCACCAAATAAAAATCTGCTTAAAAAATTTTAACATTAATTATACATCCATTAAAATATTAGCTACATGTTAAATAGCGATTTTCCTTTTTAGCAAATCATTAACAACTTGTGGATTAGCGCGCCCATCACTAAGTTTCATAACTTGCCCGACGAACCACCCTACTAAAGATGGCTTTGTTTTAAGCTGCAAAACCTTTTCAGGATTAGCAGCAATGACATCATCTATAATCTTTTCAATACTAGCTATATCAGTAATTTGAATTAATCCATGTTGCTCAACTATTTGGGCTGGGCACCCACCATCACGCCATAAAATATCAAAAACCGTTTTTGCAATCTTGCCGGAAATAGCACCAGTTTTTATGAGATCAACTAATTCCCCAAGCTGCTCTGGAGATACAGGTGAGCCCGTAATATCAAGACCTTCTTTGTTCAAGGCACCTAATAAATCATTAATTATCCAATTAGCAATTAATTTAGCATCATGGTTTTTTGCTGCTTTATAAAAAAAATCGACAATTTGTCTTTCAGAAATCAATATGGAAGCATCGTAAGCGCTTAATCCCAGAGAATAAATTAATTCATTTTTTATAGTATCCGGCAATTTTGGCAAATCAGCTTTTATTGCGTCAACATAGTCTTTAGATAAACTTAAGCAAGGAAGGTCAGGTTCAGGAAAATATCTATAATCTTGAGCATCCTCTTTGCTACGCATAGAGCGCGTCTCGCCCTTAATAGGGTCAAATAGACGTGTTTCTTGCAAAACAATATTACCAGATTCTAACACATCAATTTGCCGACGCGCTTCATAATTTATGGCTTGGCCCACAAATTTTATAGAATTAACATTTTTAATTTCACATCTTTCGCCAAGTTTTCCTCCAGGTTTACGAACAGATACATTTACATCTGCCCGCATAGAGCCTTCATCCATATTACCATCACAGGTATCTAAATAACGCATTATTGTGCGAAGCTTTGTCAAATAAGCTTTCGCCTGCTCTGCTGATCTAAGATCTGGCTTCGATACAATTTCCATTAACGCCACACCACACCGGTTAAGGTCAACATATGACATAGTAGGATGCTGATCATGCATAGATTTACCAGCATCCTGTTCTAAATGTAATCTTTCTATACCTATTTCTATATCTTCAAAAGCACCGTTTTTATCTGGCCCAACATTTATAGTTATCTTTCCCTCTCCAACTATCGGAGAATAAAACTGAGAAATTTGATAACCTTGCGGAAGATCTGGGTAAAAATAATTCTTACGGTCAAACGAAGATAGTAGATTAATTTCAGCATGCAACCCAAGCCCTGTTTTAATGGCTTGTTTTACACAAAATTCATTTATTACCGGCAACATGCCAGGCATACCCGCATCCACCAAGGAAACATTAGCATTTGGGCTAGCCCCAAAATTTGCCGCAGCGCCAGAAAAAAGCTTTGACTTAGACTTAACTTGAGCATGAACCTCTAAACCTATAACTATTTCCCAATCACCGCTAACGCCAGAGAGAAAATTTTTGGTGGTATTTGAAAAAGAATCCAACTCAGCTACCATAATCACTTAGCCTTTACTATCTTGCCAATTATTTATGCTATTTCTTATTTTTTGCTACAGACACATCATCACGCGCAACCTTCTTAGTCGACGCCTTTTTCTTAGCTTTCGGTTTAATCTCAAGTTCTTCATCATTATGCATTAATTTTTCAGGGCTAATTGATATATCATTAACTTTAACACTAGCTAAAATATGATCAATTACCTTATCTTCAAATATGGGAGCTTTTAAATTTTCTACGAAGGTGGGATTATTTTGGAAAAGATTCAGCAACTCTTTCTCTTGACCTGGAAAATACTGCAATTGTTGAAATAAAGCGCGCTGCAACTCTTCTTGGCCCACTTGAACATTTGCAGATGCTCCTATGCTGGCTAATACGAGACCTAATTTTACACGCCGTTTGGCCAGAGATTCCCACTCATCAGATTGCAAATTATGCTCAGTACAATTATGCTCGTTACAATCATGATCATGGTCTTTAGCGCTATCACCTTGCACTTGCGCCTCTATATTTTTAATTTCCATATCTACTAAAGATCCTGGCAACATAAAATCATATTCTGAATCTAGGAAATCCAAAATTTGACGTTTAACTTTTTGACGCGTTATAGCTCCATATTTGCTTTCTAACTGGCTATCTACATACTGCTTCAGTTGCTCTACCGATTCAGCCCCTAGTTTTTTAGCCGATTCATCATCAATAATAAATTCACCAGCTTTTTCCACTTTTTTCACTTTTATTTCGAAAGTAGCATCCTTTCCTGCTAGCGACTTAGCTCCATAATCCTCTGGAAAGGTTACTGCTATAACTTTTTCAGCACCAGCTTTGAGCCCAACCAATTGCTCTTCAAATCCAGGAATAAATTTATTGGCACCTAAGACAAGCTGCACATCCTTATCTGCACCACCTTCAAAAACCTTATCAGCAATTTTGCCTAAATAATCTATGGTGATCCTATCGCCCAAAACAGCAGCTGATTTTTTTTCTTTAAATTCCCGAACCTGTGAAAAAATTTCTTCAAGCTGTTTATCTTTTTCAGCCTGCGATATATCTGCAACCAGCCTATTAACTTCTAATTTTGAAAAATCCTTAATATCAATATTTGGCAAAATTTCATATTTTAAAAGAACTTTTGCGTCTTCCTTGTTATTTAAAATACGCTCGATAAAAGCCTCATCATCCCCTAGAGAAATTTCAGGTCGCAAAGCAGGCTTTTCGCCCCTATCATTTAACAAAGTTGCAGGCAATGAGGAAAGTTTTTCATTAATAATTTCAGCCATAAAAGACTTACCATAATTTTTACGCAAATAAGAAGCTGGAACTTTACCAACCCTAAATCCCTTTAAGCTCACGGTAGATTTTGCTTGCTCAATTTTATCATCAAGCTCTTTAAAAAGATCAGAAGCAAAAAAAACTACCTCTAATTCACGTTTCAAACCTTCATTTAACTTTTCAACAACTTGCATATTTTATGCCTTTATATATCATAATTTACATAGAGCGCTGTAACAATAAGCGACATATTTACTAGTATAATCTCTGTACATCCAGCAAATTAAGAGCAGAAACATGCATCAAAGCAAACAACTACAAATGAAATAAGTGTGTAAAGAAATTATGGTGCGGATGGAGGGACTCGAACCCCCACGGTCACCCGCCAGAACCTAAATCTGGTGCGTCTACCAATTTCGCCACATCCGCGATATTATCTATATGTGCATACATAAAATATGCTAAACCATCAGACCAGATAAACATAACGAGAACTATAAATCAAGTCAAGTATTTTTTAGTGGGCTAGATTCTAATGGTTACATATAGCTTACTTATTTACTACTTCTTTAAAAGTTTTACCAGCAGAAAATTTTGGCAATTTACGAGCCGGTATAACAATCTCAACACCAGTAGAAGGATTGCGTCCTTTTGTCGCTGACCGATGCGAAACCTCAAAAGTACCGAATCCAGGCAACCTAACAGCGTCTCCAGCTGCTAATGTCTCAACAACAGTGGTCAAAACTGCCTCTAACGCAACAGTAGCGTTAGCCTTACTCATATTTGCTTTTTGTGCTATAGTGTTGATAAAATCTGATTTATTCATGCCAGTGCAATCCATATTTAAATTAGTCTAAATACTCTTACGAGTTGATGATAAACTATACTAAAATACATTTTTATAAAATAATCAACAAGAAAATGCTTAATTAACAGCTAAACTACTATCTTTTTTTGCAGGAGCCGCCCACATGGAATTGGCTACTTGATTTTCTAATATTGGCAAAGACGTCACCAAAGCATGCTCAAGCACTTGAGTTAACGAATATACTGGAATAATTTCGATATCTTCTTTAATAGAAGGCGGCATTTCAGCCAAGTCTTTAACATTATCCTCGGGAATCAAAACTTTTTTTATTCCACCACGCTTTGCCGCTAATAATTTTTCTTTAAGCCCACCTATAGCTAAAACACGCCCGCTAAGCGTAATTTCTCCAGTCATAGCTACATCCTTATGAACGGCAATCCCTGTAAGAACAGAAACCATCGAGGTAACCATAGCAACACCTGCAGATGGCCCGTCTTTGGGAGTAGCAGCCTCAGGAACATGGACATGTATATCCCGCTTATCGAATAAATCTGGATCGATACCAAAACTAATCGCATTTGAACGCACATAAGAAGAAGCAGCGCTTATAGATTCTTTCATAACATCTTTAAGATTACCAGTAATTAACATTTTACCTTTGCCTGGCATAACCACACCCTCAATAGTCAGCAATTCACCTCCGACTTGAGTCCAAGCTAGACCAGTAGTAACCCCTATTTGATGTTCTCCATGTATTTGTCCATATTTATATCGCTTAGCACCAAGATATTCCTCTATATTATCCCTATTTATAGCGACAGCATCTACTTTTTCTTTCGTAAGTTTAATAACAGCCTTGCGCGCCAATTTCATAAGTTCACGCTCTAATGCACGCACTCCGGCTTCTCGCGTATAATATTGAATTATATAACGGATAGCCTCTTCATCCAAAGAAAACTCTTTGCCAGTTAAAGCATGCTCTCGCAATACCTTTTTTAGCAAATGCTGCTTTGCTATCTCTAACTTTTCCTCTTCACTATAACCAGCTATACGAATAATTTCCATGCGATCTAACAAAGGCATTGGAATATCCAAACTATTTGCAGTGGTGATGAACATAACATCAGAAAGATTGTATTCAACATCCAAATAGTGGTCAACAAAAGCTGCATTTTGCTCTGGATCCAAAACCTCCAAAAGAGCAGAAGATGGATCGCCTCTAAAATCTCTACCCATTTTATCTATTTCATCTAACAAAAATAATGGGTTTGATTTTTTAGCTTTCTTCATAGACTGTATAATTTTGCCTGGCATAGAACCTATATAAGTACGGCGATGTCCACGTATTTCAGCCTCATCGCGCATTCCACCAAGAGCCATTTTTACATATACTCGACCAGTTGCTTGCGCAATACTTTTTGCCAAAGAGGTCTTGCCAACCCCCGGGGGTCCTACCAAACAAATTATAGAGCCCTTAACTTTTTTAGCTCTATTTTGTACTGCTAAATATTCTATAATTCGCTCTTTAACATCTTTTAAACCAAAATGAGCCTCATCAAGGATTTTTTGCGCATTTGCTAAATCAAAGCTAACTCTAGATTTTTGCCCCCAAGGCAAACTTAACAACCATTCAAGATAGTTCCGTATTACACCAGCTTCTGGAGCCATAGAGGAAGCAGAACGCAATTTTTTTAATTCACTTTGAGCTTTGGTAGCTGCTTCTTTACTAAGCTTTACAGTCTGCAGCCTTTTTTCAAACTCTGCAATCTCATCACCTTGCTCAGAACCCTCGCCCAATTCTTTTTGAATCGCTTTAATCTGTTCATGCAGATAGTACTCACGCTGAGTTTTTTCCATTTGCCGCTTAACGCGAGAGCGTATGCGTTTTTCCATATTTATTATAGAGGTCTCACCTTCTAAAAAAGACAACGCTCGCTGAAGGCGCTTCTTAACCGAAAGCATCTCAAACATTTCTTGTTTATCGGTTAACTTTATATCCAAATTGGCAATGATCGTATCACATAACCTAGATGGATCATACGTATGAGCTAAAGAATGAACAAGTTCTACTGGGATCCTTCGATTAATTTTAACATAATTCTCAAAATCATATAATAAAGATCTAGCCAAAGCCTCTATCTCAGTTGCATCTTCTACGGGTTCAGTTAAAATTTCAATACGCGCTTCATAAAAAGATTTTTCGTCAATAAATTTCTTTATTCTTATCCTTTTAAACCCCTCCATAAGCACTTTTACAGTGCCATCTGGTAATTTTAAAAACTGCAAAATGCTGGCCAACGTACCATATTCAAACAGATCGCTCGGTATTGGATCATCTTTAAGGGCATCTTTTTGCGTTAACAATACTACATGGCTACGATTTCTATCCGCCTCTACTAAAGCAGAGACAGATTTTTCCCTACCAACAAAAACCGGAACGACCATACTAGGAAACACTACTATATCGCGTAACGGCACTACAGGAAAAATCATATCATCATGCAACACCAACGGCTCTGAAGAATTCAGAAACTCTTCAATCATACCTAGATCCTTTCGCCTAGCAAGCTATTATATATAAACAAAACCAAACACAACGGCAGACCATAAGCTAATCTGTTGGCTATACCGATATTTTGTAATTTAAGCTGGAATATCTTCAATTTCTTTCTGTGTTGTCCAATTTTTTTTACCAGAATCTGGCTTATCGGCATAAATTAACAAAGGCGAAGATTTAGACTCCACCGTCTCTTTCGTAACTTTAACTTCTACAACACCTTGCAAGGAAGGCAAATCGAACATTGTATCCATCAGAATTTGTTCCATTATTGAACGAAGACCACGGGCTCCAGTTTTACGATCCACAGCCTTTTGCGCTATAGCCGCCAAACCATCTTCTGTAAATAGTAATTTCACATCCTCCATTTCAAAAAGACGCTGATACTGCTTTATAAGAGCGTTTTTTGGCTCAGACAAAATTCTGACAAGAGCTGACACATCTAAATCTTCTAGCGTTGCAATAACTGGCAATCTACCTATAAACTCAGGAATCAAACCGAATTTAATTAAATCTTCAGATTCCATAGTCTGATATATTTCTCCCAGAGTACGCTCTTCCGCTGCCTTAATATTAGCCCCAAATCCTATAGAGGTCTTTCTACCCCGAGAAGATATTATCTTTTCTAGTCCAGCAAACGCACCGCCACAAATAAAGAGAATATTTGTAGTATCAACTTGCAAAAATTCCTGCTGAGGATGCTTGCGACCACCCTGTGGCGGAACTGATGCTACGGTACCTTCCATAATTTTTAACAAGGCTTGCTGCACACCTTCGCCAGAAACGTCCCGAGTAATAGAAGGATTATCAGATTTACGAGTGATCTTATCTACCTCATCTATATAAACTATGCCTCTTTGAGCCCGCTCTACATTATAATCAGCAGCCTGCAATAATTTTAAAATAATATTTTCTACATCTTCCCCAACATACCCAGCCTCGGTCAAGGTTGTAGCATCAGCCATGGTAAAAGGCACATCAATAATTTTTGCTAAAGTTTGTGCAAGATAAGTCTTTCCGCAACCAGTAGGCCCTACTAATAAAATATTAGATTTTGCAAGCTCTAACTCACCTGGCTTCGCGCAATGAGATAAACGTTTATAATGATTATGGACTGCAACAGATAAGATTTTTTTCGCTTGCTTCTGACCTATTACATAATCATCTAAAAATTTCATAATCTCATGCGGTGTAGGGGCTCCTTGACTTGCCTTCGCACCTTCGATTTTATTATCTTCAGTTATAATTTCTGTACACAGGCCAACGCATTCATCGCAGATGAAAACGGTAGGACCGGCGATAAGCTTATACACCTCATGTTGACTTTTACCGCAAAATGAACAATAAAGCGCATGTTTTGCCTCTTCGTTATTGTCACCGTTCTTGCCCATGCCTTCACACCCCCCAATAGTATATTATGCTATATAAATAAGCATAGTTATAACATTTTGCAAATAAATCTATTTTGCAAAAAGATCTCTATTCTTTATTAGTTAACTCAAGAGGTCGCGTTAAAACCTCATCTACCAGCCCAAAAATCTGGGCTTCTTCAGCAGTCATGAAGTGATCGCGATCTAAAGTTTTCTCTATAATTTCATAGTCTTGGCCAGTATGCTTTACATAAATTTCATTTAATCGACGTTTCATTTTGATAATGTCTTGAGCATGTCGCTCTATATCGGATGCCTGACCTTGGAACCCACCAGATGGCTGGTGTACCATTACGCGAGCGTTTGGTAAAACGAATCTACGCCCTTTAGCACCAGCAGCCAACAGAAGCGACCCCATCGAAGCCGCCTGCCCCATGCATAAAGTAGAAACTTGAGGACGAATAAATTGCATAGTATCATAAATTGCCATTCCAGCAGTGACAACACCGCCAGGAGAATTTATATACAAACTTATTTCTTTTTTCGGGTCCTCAGATTCTAAAAATAACAGCTGCGCGCAGATAAGCATCGACATATTGTCTTCTACTGGGCCATTTACAAACACGATACGTTCTTTCAATAAACGTGAAAAAATATCAAAAGCGCGCTCACCACGGCTAGTCTGCTCTACTACCATTGGCACGAGATTAAGCGCTGTATTAATTGAATTGTTCATTTTTTACCTTTTAAACTTCCTTTAAAATAGACAAAATAAATATAACTTATGAATATTCTTTTAATAACAGGTGCGAATCTGTATTAATAAAGAATACTAAAAATACAATTCACAGCACCACGACGCCATCATACAGCTGGGTTTTGGATTAAGCTCCATAAGAATAATAACAACCCTAATAAAGTAGTAACCATAGCAACAATTGCTGTATAGCGAAAGGGGTAACCACTTGCAATCAAAACTCCACCCCCCCAAGCTCCTAAAGCATTTGCAACATTGTAAGCCGCTTGTATTAAGGCACCAGCCAACATAGGGGCTTTGCTAGAAATACTAACAATTCGCACCTGAATCGAAGGCATACTAGCAAAAGATAAACCTATAGCAAAACAAGCCAAAGCAGCAAAAAAACGCTGTTGACAAAAAAACATAAAAACACCGTAAGCAAAGGCACTATATAACATAGAGTAAATTATTGTACGCTCTACCCCGATATAACTGGCTAAACGCGGTCCTAAAATATTTCCAGCAACCATGCCTAAGCCAAGAATAGGCATAATAAAAGGAACCTGCCATAATGCATAGCCAGCTTCTATCTGAAGAATCGGTTTAATATAGCTAAAAATACAAAATAATCCAGATGCACCAACACAAACAACCATTAACATGTACCATAATTGTGGTTTTTTTAACGCTTGCAGTTCAATTCGCGCAGAAGATGTGGCAAATACAATCGAATCGGGTAACAATTTCGCTATCAAAAAAGCTGTCACCCAAGCAATTAAGGCAACTAATACAAAAACAAAGCGCCATCCCACAACTTGTCCCGCATAAGTAGCCAAAGGCGCTCCAAAAACTGTAGCTATGGTTAACCCAAGCATGACATTACCCACTGCCTTCGACTTCTGCGCGTGAGCCGCCAACTCTGCGGCAACAAATGTTGCTGTACCAAAATAAACGCCATGCGGCAAGCCAGCTATAAAGCGCGAAAAAAGCAACCAACCATAACTACTGCAACAAGCACTAAAAAGATTCGCAATCCCATAAAACAACATGAGACAAATAAGCAACAATTTACGCTGCATTTGCGCACTTAATACAGCCAAAATTGGAGCACCTACAACAACCCCCATAGCATAAAAGGCTATATACTGACCTGCTACTGCTATAGAAACCTGTGTCGCTTGAGCCATTTCCGGAAGTATGCCCATAGCTACAAATTCGCTAGTACCTATAGCAAAACCGCCCAAAGCCATAGCCATATGCATGTTATTTTTTATTTTTTTTTGCAATTTAGCAACCTTTTTTTAATAGAAACGTATTTATCATATGCCTAGCGGCGTGGTTGGCAACTTTCGCGCAAGCTACAGTTGGTATATTTCGGATTGGGTGCTAGCGATACGGCTAGATTCTCCGGATCAGGTAGTCGCGTACCGGGACCCATGGCCTACTATATTAGCTTTAGTAATTCACAGGTGTAATTTGTGCAGTAAAGCGTAAGTAGAGTAAAGAATGGCAGCGCCAGAAAGCTTTGGCGCTGCTTTTTTCTTACTTTAAAGCATATTGATATCGCCTTTACTCCAATTCTCAATTGTCTTAGCCATAAAATCCTTATAACAGCCAAAACCAATAGCAGACCTTATGTCTTGCATCAACTGCTGATAATAACTAAGGTTATGCCAGCTAAGCAACATCGCCCCTAAAGATTCGTTACATTTAATCAAATGATGCAAATAAGCACGGCTATAATCGGAACTCGCCGGACAGGATGATTCTTCATCCAAAGGCCTAGGGTCTTCAGCGTGGCGAGCATTACGCAAATTTACCTTGCCGAACCTAGTAAAAGCCAAGCCGTGTCTACCAGCACGTGTAGGCATAACACAATCAAACATATCAACTCCCTTTTCTACCGCTTTTAAAATATCATCTGGAGTGCCTACCCCCATTAAATATCGCGGCTTTTCACATGGTAAAATATTATTAACTATCTCTATCATATCCAACATTACCTGCTGCGGCTCACCCACTGCTAGGCCGCCAATACTGTACCCTTTTAGGTTCATGGCCTTTAATGCTAATGCAGAACGCTCGCGCAATTGTTTGTTATCACCACCTTGGACAATACCAAACATTGCTTTGTTCGGTTGGACACCAAATGCATCAGAACAACGCTGCGCCCAACGTAAAGAAAGCTCCATAGCATTCTCTAAATCCCCATAAGATGCTGGCAATTTGACACACTGATCCAACTGCATAAGAATATCTGAATCCAATAAACTCTGTATTTCAATAGAGCGTTCCGGCGTCATTTCATATCGCTTGCCATCGATATGAGAACTGAAAACAACACCATGCTCGCTTAGCTTGGCCAAGTTAGATAAGGACATAACTTGAAATCCACCAGAATCTGTTAAAATTGGACCAGACCATTTAATAAATTCGTGCAATCCCCCCAGTCGCGCTACTCTTTCTGCGCCTGGGCGCAGCATCAAATGATAGGTATTACCTAAAATAATATCCGCTCCTAGCTCTTTCACCTGATTCATATACATCGCCTTAACGGTACCGGCTGTGCCCACTGGCATAAAAGCAGGAGTACGAATTTCGCCACGAGGCATTGCTATACAGCCCAAGCGTGCATTTTTGTCTACTGCTAGCAATTGAAAAGAAAATTTATTATCCATGAGTTAACTCGAGAAAGCTTGCATCGCCGTAAGAATAGAATCTATAAGCGTTAGCTATAGCATGGCTATACGCATTTTTCATCTGTTCTAATCCGCTAAACGCACATACCAGCATAAATAAAGTAGATTTCGGTAAATGAAAATTGGTTATAAGACAATCCACAAAGCGAAAATTATAACCAGGAGTAATAAAGATATCCGTTGGGCCAGACCACTCATGCAGCTCAGAGTTACTGTCACTCGCACTTTCTAACAACCGCAAAGCCGTAGTACCTACTGCTATTATACGACGCCCCTGTTTCTTTGCAAGATTTAATTGCTCAACTGTTTGCGAGTTAATGCAACCAATTTCGCTATGCATTTTATGATCTTCGGTATCGTTTACTTTTACAGGCAAAAAAGTGCCCGCCCCTACATGTAAAGTTAAATAATGTTGCTCTATACCAGCCTTTTTTAACTCTAATAAAAAAGAGGAAGTAAAGTGCAAACCTGCTGTAGGTGCAGCTACTGCTCCTTCATGCTTAGCAAAAACAGTTTGATAATCTAACTTATCTTGCTCATCCAGCGAACGACGCCGTGCAATATATGGCGGCAATGGCATCTGGCCCAAACTAAAAATTGTTGCGTTTAAAGCACTTCCTGCTTTATTAAAACGCAATAAAATTTCTCCACTCGTTTGTATTTGTAAAATCTCAGCCTGCAATTCTGGAGAAAAAATAAGCGTTTCTCCCAATTTAAGCCGCTTTAAAGGCCTAGCAAAAGCGCACCAAACATCTGCATCCACACGCATATGCAAATTAATATTTATATTTGCTATAGCGTCACCACGAACGCGTTGTGCCAAAAGGCAAGCAGGAAGGACTTTTGTATCATTAAAAACCAAAACATCGCCAGCTCGCAGCAGGTGCTTCAGATTACCTATATTGTAATCTGTTAACCCGCCCTGCGCATCCACATGCAACAATTTAGCTGCCTCACGGTCAACCAACGGGCGCAAGGCTATACAAGCTTCTGGCAAATAAAAGTCAAATAATTCAACTTTCATCTATTAATTCCACTATTTAATAGCAACATCATAGCTAATACATTTTTATGCAAATAAACAAGCCAGCATGGCTTTTTACGAAGCATTAAGGCCACACCAGCTTGTCATATAGACTTATTACGGTAAATGAAAACCAAAGATTAAAGTGCTACTCCGCTTCGATAGTAGCAATTTCAATGATATCAGGATCGGAAACAGGCTCACCACGTTTTATTTTATCTACATTTTCCATACCTTCAACAACTTGCCCCCAAACACTATATTGTTTGTCCAACCAAGGAGCGTCCTCAAAACAAATAAAAAATTGAGAATTTGCAGAATTTTGATCCGCACTGCGCGCCATAGATGCTGTACCACGCCTATGTGGTGTCGTAGAAAACTCAGCTTTCAAATTGGGCTTATCTGAACCGCCAGCACCAGCCATGCCAGGTTTATAGCTACCGCTTAACTTATTACCATACTTCACATCACCAGTTTGCGCCATAAACCCATCAATAACTCTGTGGAAAACTACACCATTATACGCCCCCTCTTGTGCCAACTCTTTTATACGTTGTACATGATTTGGAGCAATATCACTCAACAGTTCAATTTTTATAGTACCGCAACTCGTCTTTAAAATCAAAAATTCCTTCATAATTCTGGGCCTTCTATTCTATGCTAGCTTTAATAATAATATCAGGGTCTTTTACAGCGCCACTAGCATCATTACCCTTTTTTATTTTATCAACAGCGTCCATGCCATTTACTACCTGTCCTATAACGGTATATTGACCATTGAGAAAATTAGCGTCTTTAAAACATATGAAAAATTGTGAATTCGCAGAATCTTGGGCAGCAGAACGAGCCATACCAACTACCCCACGCAAAAATGGCTCTTTAGAAAGTTCAGCCACCAAATTAGGATATTTTGAACTACCAGTGCCAACTAATGCACTATTATAAGAAGGCGAGCCCTTTTGACCATATTTCACATCACCAGTTTGTGCCATAAACCCATCAATAACTCTGTGAAAAACTACGTTATTATAAGCACCATCTGCTACTAATTGTTTGATTCTAGCAACATGCTTTGGCGCCAAATCGGGACGCAGTTTAATGGAAACATCACCAGTTTTTAGTTTTAGTACCAAGATATTTTTAGACTCCATTTGCCCTTTTTCTGCAGAATCGGCTAGAACTACGCTAGTACCAATCATACAACAAATTATTACAGCCATTACCCTTTTAAACATTGTTATCTCCTATTTATAAATTTGCGCCTAAACGCTTCTTGAACATTTACAGGAATCCATGCCTGTAAATCTCCACCAAATCGAGCTATTTCTTTAACTATGCTAGAAGAAATAGCTCGATATTTCATTTCTGCAGGCAGAAAAACAGTACGAACAGTCCCATGTGATAAATGCGAGTTTATATCTAACATGCGCCATTCATATTCAAAATCTTTAGCATCACGCACACCGCGAATCAACCAAACTATATTTAATTTCTTGGCCAAATCGGCCAACAATGTCTCAAAGCTCACTATATTAATTCGAAAAGCATCATTAGGAAACTCTGTCTCTATAGCCTGTCTTACCAAATCCAAACGCTCTTGCTGTGTAAAAAAATAGGCTTTTTCCGCATGCAAACCTATAGCAATTGTTAAAGTCTCAACAATCTCTAGTGCTTTTGTTATTATATTCAAATGGCCGTAAGTTATCGGATCAAAAGACCCAGCATAAATCGCCTGCTTCATGCTGTCCCCGCATATTCTTGCTCTTCACTAGAATCGGCGCTAGATACTATTTCAACTGAAGCCACTTTTTCTTCAGCTAAAGTTTTTACTATCGTTACACCCTTCGCAGCTCGATTAAATAAACTTATATCAGAAACTGGAATACGTATAATTTGACCGCCCGAGGTGCCTACCATAATTTGGTCTTTTTCTTCTACTACAAAAGCGCCGACTAAGTAACCCGTTTGTTCAGACCTAGCACTATTTATGGCTTTTACACCTTGCGTGCCCCTATTAGTTACAGAAAAATCATAAGAAGAGACCAATTTACCATAACCATATTCACTAATGATTAGCAATTTTTGCTCAGCTTGCGCTAAATTTAAAAATTCTTCATTACTAAGCTCCATCTCTGGAATTTCAGAATCAATTACAGCTTCATCTGACCTACGCAGATTAAGGCTACGCTTTAAATAAGCTGCTCGCTTTATAGCGCTTGCCTCAACATGTTTTAATATAGCCATAGAGATAAGTGCATCTTCTTTTTTTAAATTTATACCACGCACCCCTATAGAATTACGTCCCTTTGACACGCGCAATTTTGATACAGGAAAACGTACGCATTGTCCATGAGCAGAAATCAGCAAAACATCATTATCCGGCGCACAAGGAGCAACAGCAACTATTTCTTCATCCTCATTTAGCTTCATTGCTCTTTTGCCGCTTCGCATAGACGGAACCACATCTGCCAAATTATTACGACGTACCGTAGCTTTATTGCTAGCAAATATCACATCAAACTCAGACCAACTAGCTTCGTCCTCTGACAGCGGCATGATAAACGTTATGAGTTCCCCTTGAGAAAGAGGCAAAAGATTTATCAATGCCTTACCACGAGACTGCAAATTACTAATCGGCAAGCGCCAAACTTTTTCTTTATAAACCATTCCATGAGAAGAAAAGAATAGCAACCAGCTATGGGTAGTAGCCATAAATAATTTAGATACATAATCATCTTCTTTGGTTGACATCCCTATACGCCCACGCCCGCCACGATGCTGGGCTCTATAACTATCCAAGGGAACGCGCTTTATGTAACCTTCGTGACTTACCGTGACGACCATATCTTCTTTTGCAATAAGATCTTCATCTTCCATAGAAGATTCGTCAGCAGAAAAGCTTGTACGCCTGGGCGTTGCTAACTCATCGCGTATAGCAGCCAACTCCTCTTTTACAAGAGCTAAAATACGCAAATTCGAGCTCAAAATTGCTAAATATTCTTTAATTTCTGCGCCTATAGAATTAAGCTCATCGGCAACTTCTTCTCGTCCCAAAGCCGTTAACCTTTGAAGCCGCAATTCTAATATTGCTTTAGCCTGAGCTGCAGAAAGATTATAGGTTTCATCTGAATGAATAATATGCCGTGGATCGTCAACTAATTTTATCAAACCAGCGACATCACGGGCAGGCCAACGCCGTTGCATCAACTGCTCCCGCGCAATTTGTGGATCGGCCGCGCGACGAATAAGCTCAATTATCTCGTCAATATTAGCAACAGAAATAGCCAAACCTACTAAAACATGTGCCCGCTCACGGGCTTTTTCTAATAAATGTTTAGTACGACGACAAACCACCTCTTCTCTAAAGGATACGAAAGCTCGTAAAATTTCCAATAGATTCATTTGCTCAGGACGACCGCCATTAAGCGCAACCATATTACAACTAAAATTAGCTTGTAAAGGCGCATATTTATAAAGTTGATTCAAGACCACTTCGGCAAAAGCATCACGCTTAAGCTCAATAACCACACGGTAGCCATCACGATCAGACTCATCGCGCACAGCAGAAATGCCCTCAATCCTCTTATCCCGCACTAGCTCACTTATTTTCTCAATCATTGTGCGCTTATTTACCTGATATGGCATTTCAGAAACAATAATTGCCTGGCGGCCTTCTCGAATTTCTTCAGTCGTAACTTTCGCGCGCATAGTAATAGAACCGCGCCCCGTCTGATAAGCACTTCGCACTCCAGCGCGGCCTAGAATCACAGCACCAGTCGGAAAATCTGGCCCCTGTATAATTTCCATCAACTCTTCTAGCGTAATCTCTTGATTCTCAATTAAAGCTATACACCCATTAATCACCTCACCCAAATTATGCGGAGGAATATTTGTTGCCATACCCACAGCAATACCGCCAGAGCCATTAACTAGCAAATTCGGGAAGCGAGCGGGTAAAACCGTGGGTTCCAATTCGCGGCCATCATAATTTTCTTGAAAATCTACAGTCGCCTGGTCAATATCCAACAGCAACATTTGCGATATTTTTTCTAAGCGGCACTCAGTATAGCGCATTGCGGCTGGCGGATCAGCATCAATAGATCCGTAATTCCCCTGTCCGTCGATTAAAGGATCGCGCAAAGAGAAATCCTGCGCCATACGCACTAAAGCATCATAAATAGAAGCATCACCATGCGGGTGATATTTACCCATAACCTCACCGATAACCGCAGCAGATTTTCGGTAATTTCTATTATACAGCAACCCCATCTCATTCATTGCATATAAAATACGACGATGCACAGGCTTAAGTCCATCCCGTACATCTGGTAAGGCCCTTGATACGATAACGCTCATAGCATAATCCAAATAGGAGCGTGTCATTTCCTGTTTTATGCTAACAGCTTGTATATCCTGCGTTATAGTGGATATAGGCTCTTCATTTTTCATTTAAGCAATAACTCTTTCAAAATCGGTTAAAATGGAATGTCATCTTCTAATCCCGAGGGGTAATGGGAGCTGTTTTGTTCTGAAGTAGGTGAATTAGAAGTTTCATAATCACTAGTCATTCCACGCCCCTCTGTCTTGGCATCTAGCATATGCAAATCCCCACGATATTTTTGCAACACAATTTCTGTGGTATATCTATCATTACCATCCTTATCTTGCCATTTTCGCGTCTGCAATTGACCTTCTACATAAATTTTATTGCCTTTTTTAACATACTGCTCAACCACCTTAGCAATATTTTCATTAAAAATCACTACATTATGCCATTCCGTTCTTTCTTTGCGCTCACCACTATTGCGATCGCGCCAAGCTTCCGAGGTAGCAATACGCAAGCTCACCACAGGATCCCCAGAGTTAGTGCGGCGTACCTCTGGCACATTGCCTACATTGCCTACTAAAATAACTTTATTAACACTACCAGCCATTCATAAAACTCCAAAATAACATTTCTGGCGTGATTATAGCCATAAACTTCTTTATCTTCAATGATATTAATAAATTATTAAGAAAAAATATGCGGGCGCATTTAAAACATGCCATATATAATATATACTCAGCTCAAAATTAGCATTTACTTAAATTATGGTTATTATGACAAAGCAAGACTTCATCTGCCTACGCGGCGCACGCGAACATAATCTAAAAAATATAGATATAGACATACCGCGTAATAAACTAGTGATAATCACTGGGCTTTCCGGATCTGGCAAATCTAGCTTAGCTTTTGATACTATCTACGCTGAAGGGCAACGAAGATATGTTGAAAGCCTCTCTGCCTATGCTAGACAATTTTTAGAAATGATGCAAAAACCAGATTATGACAGGTTAGATGGTTTATCTCCAGCCATCTCTATTGAGCAAAAAACTACTAGCAAAAATCCCCGCTCAACTGTTGGCACCATAACAGAAATTTATGACTATATGCGGCTGCTTTTTGCGCGTATAGGCGTGCCATACTCACCAGCGACTGGCCTGCCAATAAAAAGCCAAACCATAAGCCAAATGGTCGATCGATTATTAAAGTTAGAAAATGGTACACGCTTATATCTACTAGCACCATTAATACAAGGGAGAAAAGGCGAATATAAAAAGGAACTAGCCGAGCTACAAAAACAAGGATTTCAACGCGTAAAATTAGATGGAGAATTTTATGAAATCTCAGACTTGCCTAACATCGATAAAAAATACAAGCATTATATAGATGTAGTAGTTGACCGTATAGCCCTACGCCCAGATTTAGCAGCAAGGATGGCCGATAGTTTAGAAACATGCTTAAAGCTTTCTGGCGGATTAGCAATAGCGGAGTTAGCCGACAAAAAAGCAAACAATACAACTGGCGTACAGAAAAATAAAAATGATACTCACGAACGCATATTATTTTCAGAAAAATTCGCATGCCCCGTTTCTGGCTTTACCATTAGCGAAATAGAACCTCGTATCTTTTCCTTTAACAACCCGTATGGCGCTTGCCCAAATTGCAATGGTCTTGGCTTTACCAAAACCCTAACAGAAGAGCTAATAGTACCAGATATGGATTTGCCACTAAATAAAGGCGCTATAGTACCGTTACAAAACTCCCAATTTGACTATTATGAAAAAATAATGACCAAGTTAGCTCGCTATTATCAATTTACTACTAAAACTAAATGGCGTGAAGTTCCTGTTGAAGCACGTAATATCTTTTTACATGCCAACGACATTCCAGCGGACTTAAAGAAAGATCTAGCAAGCTATAAAGGGCTACTGCCAAATATGCTAAGACGCTGGAAAGAAACCAGCTCTAACCTTGTACGCGAAGACATAGAAAAATATATGACTGAATTAGCTTGCGAGGATTGCCATGGCTATAGGTTAAAACCAGAATCACTTGCTATAAAAATTGAAGGCAACCATATCGGTGAAATTAGCAAAATGTCTATAAGTAAAGCCAGCGATTGGTTTACATCATTACCAAAAAAATTAGAAGAAAAAGAAAACACAATTGCTACTCCAATTTTAAAAGAAATTATTGAAAGATTGAATTTTCTAAATAATGTTGGCTTAAGCTACCTAACGCTTTCACGCAATTCTGGTACATTATCGGGCGGAGAAAGCCAACGTATTAGATTAGCATCTCAAATTGGCTCGGGACTTACTGGCGTATTATATATCTTAGACGAACCCTCCATAGGCTTACATCAACGTGATAACTACCGCTTGCTTGAAACTCTACGCAACCTCAGAGATTTAGGCAATAGCGTTATAGTTGTTGAACATGACGAGGATGCAATGCTCTCTAGCGATTATATTATCGATATTGGTCCTGCTGCTGGCGTACATGGCGGAAAGATAGTAGCCAAAGGCACCCCACAAGAAATCATGCAAAATCCAAATTCGTTAACAGGTCAATATTTAAGCGGCAAATTATCTATAAAAATGCCTTTACAGCGTCGAAAAATTAATAAAAAGCGTGTATTGCAAATTACCGGTGCAACCGGTAATAATTTAAAAAATGTTACAGCTACCATACCGCTTGGCTTATTTACCTGCATCACTGGTGTTTCCGGGGGAGGAAAGTCTACGCTATTGTTACAGACCTTATTCAAAGCAGCATCCAAGGAAATTATGGGCGCGCGTACTCAACCTGCCCCATATAATAAACTGACAGGCTTAGAACACATCGACAAAGTAATAGATATAGACCAAGCGCCTATAGGCAGGACACCACGATCTAATCCAGCTACGTATATAGGCTTATTCACCTATATACGCGACTGGTTTGCGAATTTGCCGGAGGCAAAAGCACGAGGCTATGGCCCAGGTAGATTTTCTTTTAATGTCAAAGGAGGAAGGTGTGAGGCCTGCCAGGGCGATGGCGTTACTAAAATAGAAATGCATTTTTTACCAGATATTTACGTTACTTGCGATGTTTGCGCTGGCAAACGCTATAACCGAGAAACCCTGCAGGTAACATACAGGGATAAATCCATCTCCGATATTTTGGATATGACAATAGAAGAAGGAGTAGAATTTTTTTCCGCTGTGCCTAGCATACATAATAAATTATTAACTTTACAAAAAGTCGGACTGGGCTACGTAAAAATTGGGCAGCAGGCAACAACTCTATCTGGTGGTGAAGCACAAAGGGTAAAGCTAGCCAAAGAGCTCTCCCGCAAGGCAACAGGCAATACATTATACATATTAGACGAACCTACAACTGGACTGCATTTTCACGATATTGCAAAATTATTAGACATACTACAAGATCTTGTAGATAAAGGTAATAGCGTAGTTGTTATAGAGCATAATTTAGAAGTAATCAAAACAGCAGACTGGGTAATAGATTTTGGACCAGAAGGTGGTGACGGAGGCGGTAAAATAATAGCGGTTGGTCAACCAGAAGATATTGTAAAAATAGAAGAATCATATACCGGAAAATTTTTAAACCCTATTTTAAAGCGCATGAAATAAGTCATAGGCCGCCTTAACTTGCTCAAAATCCTGCAATCTAGCTTTTACAATTTCATCGTCGCTACCCCAAGATTCTATACACCAATTCTGCTCAATATTGGCGGCTTCCCATGCTTGATGCAATGATAACTCCTTTGCAGAAATTAATAAAGCTATTAACGCAGAACTCATTAAACTCGACATAACATGCAACGCACCAAGGGCAAACGGTGTATTAAAACGCCGAAGAAACATCCCAAGTAGTTTTATTGATTCGCTAGGCTGCACTATATGTGTAAGCTCATAGGTAAGATTAAAATGCGCACCAGTTAATTCATAAATTTTATCTAACAAGTTATCCCAACATTCTCCTTGGAGTTTCGCCAAGGCCTGCGGCTCTTGAACCCTATAAAATAATAAATCATGCGCTGCCATACGCAAAATATCTTCTATAATTGCTTGTGGGTCACTCACTATACCGTCCAACACGGTATTTGCAATACGTGTTACTGGCATAGAGGAAGGCATTATTACATCATTTTGCGCCATAAATTCTTTTGCAATAAATTGCGCAACCTGAAAAGAAGGTAGTAAAAGCTGATTACCTGCAGGCGTTTTTACAATTTTATTATCTAGCAAAACAGCATAGCCTTTATCTTTAAAATCTACTTTTGCTAGTTTATAAAAACGCTTCATAATTATGCAAAAGCCGTCTTATCAAAACCTAAAAGATTAAAACTTTGTACCATATGCGCAGGTAAATCCGCTGTTACATCTAATTTTCCGCCACTAGGATGTGGCATAATTAAACGCCTAGCATGTAAGTGTAACCGATTTTGAATTCCACCAGGAAAACACCAATTAGTATCAGCACAGAAATATTTAGGGTCCCCTATAATTGGATGATTAATAAACGCTGCATGTACACGCAGCTGATGCGTACGACCAGTAAATGGCTGCATTTCCAGCCAACTTAAATTTTGCCCGGCCGTTTCTAATAATTTGTAATACGACACAGCATGATCTGCTCCAACTTGGCCATGTTTACAAACTCGCACCTTATCGCCATGCTCGGTAGCCTCTTTAACTAGCCAAGTAGAAATCTTGCCTTCATGCGGTTTCGGTGTACCACGAACTAGACTCCAATAGATTTTTTTTGCCTCACGACCTCTAAAAGCAGCTGCCAAAAAACTTGCCGCACTTCGCGTTTTTGCCACAACCAAAACACCAGACGTATCTTTGTCCAACCTATGTACTAACCGCGGCTTTTCACCTTTTTTATTGCGCAAAGCTTCTAGCATAGAATCCACATGCCGCTCTATACCAGAGCCGCCTTGAACAGCCAGACCATATGGCTTATTTAATACCAACAATTTTTCATCCTCATACAAGGTCATTTTACGCAGCGCCTCCTGCTCCTTGCTGAGAGTTAAAATTTTAGGTGATTCTAATAAGTTTTGCATTAAATTGGGCGGCACACGTATTTCTTGACCAATTGTTAAATTAACATTTGCTTTTGCTCGTTTACCATCTAATCTTATCTGCCCACTGCGTAATAATTTTTGCAACATAACATAACTTAATTGCGGATGGTGTATCTTAAACCATCTGTCAAGGCGCATTGTTTGCTCTTCTTGCGATACAATATTTACATTTTTTATTATAGTCATAACTTCTATATAACATAATACTATGATAAATTGGTAGCATAATACTTTCAGGGGCGCTATATATGGAGCTTTTAAAAATCTATTTCAAAGTGTTGTCTTATCTTGGCGCTGAGAAAAAAGCTGCAATATTAATCTGCATGGCAAACATAGTGCTAGCTCTTATTACTATCGCTGAACCTATATTATTTGGCCATGTTATTTACGGCATCTCTGCTAACGCGGATAAACAAGATTTGTTTACAAATATAGGCCTATGGATGGGCTTTGGCATATTTAATATTATAGCATATGTACTAGTAGCAAGAAGCGCGGACAGACTAGCACATAAATGCCGCATAGACTTATTAGTAAATAGCTTTACTAAAATTATCAGCATGCCTATAGACTGGCATCAAAAAAAAGGTTCATCCAATTGCTTACATATTATGCTCCGCGCTTGCGACTCTATGTCTAGCATTTGGTTAGATTTTATGCGTCAACATTTATCTACAGCTGTGGCCTTACTTATATTAATTCCCACAGCTATGGCCATGGACCTTCGCCTTTCCAGTATATTGGCTGTTTTAGCTTTTATTTACCTAATGGTTGCTCGCTTAATAATGCGAAAAACAAAAAGCGGACAGCAGGCAGTAGAAAAAAATCATCACAACGTTTTTTCCCATATTTGCGATGTTATAACAAATATAAAAGTAGTCCAAAGCTACAATCGTATTAAGGCCGAAAGCGACACCCTTGTACAGCAAGCTGACAGTTTACTAGCAGCACAATTTCCAGTATTAAATTGGTGGGCTCTTGCCAGCGGACTGAACCGCATGGCTTCAACTCTTTCTATGGTTGTAGTCTTATTTTTAGGTGCAGTTTTAGTGCTCAAGGGGCAAATGAATGTTGGAAAAGTTGTCGCTTTTGTTGGCTTTGCACAATTAATGATTAGTAGACTTGATCAAATCAGCGCTTTTATAAATCTTACAATTGCTGCAAGAGAACCATTGAATCGTTTTTTTGAAATAGAAAAAGAAACAAACGCCTTTAATCCAAAAGGCGGAGAAAATAAATTGGGTAATATCAGCGGCAAAATTACATTTAATAATGTCACTTTTCAGCACAAAGAATCTAATCAAGGTGTTTTTGACATCTCGTTTGAGATAGAGGCAGGCCAAACAGCTGCCATCGTAGGGCCTACAGGCGCAGGAAAAACTACAATAATAAATTTACTGCAAAAGATCTATCAACCTGACAAAGGTAAAATTATGATAGATAACCAAGATATACAAGACGTAGAAAATGATTCTTTACGTAACAATTTATCCACGGTGTTTCAAGAAGCAGGACTATTCAACCGCAGTATAAAAGATAATATAAAAATTGGCTGTGAAACCGCTTCCTATGCTGAAATAATTGACGCGGCAGCAAAAGCAAGTGCCCATGAGTTTATAAGCAACAAAACATATGGGTATAACACAAAGGTTGGAGAACAAGGCTCTCAACTATCTGGCGGCGAAAGACAACGCCTTTCGATAGCTCGCGCTATATTAAAAAATGCACCTATCTTAATTCTAGACGAGGCAACAAGTGCACTAGATATGGAAACTGAAAATAGAGTAAAAAACGCTATTAACCTGGTAAGTAAATATCGAACTACGATAATAATAGCTCATAGATTATCTACTATAAAAAA
Source organism: Bartonella sp. TP (assembly GCF_030406085.1). Taxonomy (NCBI): domain Bacteria; kingdom Pseudomonadati; phylum Pseudomonadota; class Alphaproteobacteria; order Hyphomicrobiales; family Bartonellaceae; genus Bartonella; species Bartonella sp. TP. Next base: position 980,809 of record NZ_CP129002.1, on the reverse strand, counting down.
TGCCGATGTCGTATTTTTTATTGAAAAAGGACGAATCATAGAATCAGGGAGCTTTAATGAGTTAGCGGAAAAAAAAGGTCGTTTTGCGCAATTACTCAAAGCCGCAGAAATTACCATAGACAGTACAGAACCCAACAAAAGGCCGTTGGAACGGGTATCCTAAATTTTCAAACTCTATACGTCTAAAGATACTCGTAAATATTCTTTTAGACTATGCAAAGCTTGCTGCGCATTTTGACCTAAATGCCCCCCTGCCTGTGCTAAGTCCTTGCGACCACCACCACTTTTACCACCGAGCTCTTTTGCTAAGATTTTAACCAAATCTACAGCATTATAAGAATCCAATAAATCTTTACTAATACCTACAATAGCACTGGCCTTATTTTCTTCATCCACTGTAATAAAAGCAATAATACCAGTTTTTACAATTTTTCTTGCTTTATCAACTAGTGGCTTTAGCTCGCGGGTTGCTATATTCTGCAAAATATCAAAAAGAATTTCTATATTACCAATTTGCTCTATATGACTTGTATTTACTCCATCAGTGATTTGCAAAGCAGTAGCTATAGCAACTTGTTTTTTCAAATTTTTGCCTTCATCTAATAAATTTTCTACACGTGGTACAACCGAAAGCATTGTAGTTTTTAAAAGCTTCGCTGTGTTATCCAATTGCTGCAGGCGTTCATTTATATAACTAAGCGCTTGCAGCCCAGTAACAGCTTCGATACGGCGTATACCTGACGACACGGAACTTTGAGCAATAATCTTAAAAACCCCAATGTCTCCTGTAAACTTGACGTGCGTCCCACCACACAACTCCATAGACCAAAATTTATTTTCCATATCGTGTGAACCCATTGAAACTAATCGCACTAGGTCACCATATTTTTCTCCAAACAAAGCCATAGCTCCAGCTTCAACAGCTTCACCCTTAGACATTAAAGAAATTAATACAGGATTATTTAATATAATTTGCTGGTTTACCTCTAACTCAATTATCGCCAAATCTTGCATTGTAAGGGCTTTATTATAAGCAAAATCAAACCGCAAGCGGTCCCACATAACATTAGAACCTTTTTGGGTAACTGTATTGCCCAATCTTTGTCGCAACGCTTTATGCAGCAGGTGTGTAGCTGAATGATTTGCGCTAATTAATTTTCGTAAAGCTCTGTCAACTATGGCTTGACCAAAAGCACCTATTTTCACTACACCTTTTTTTACCTTTGCCTTATGAACATAAAGAGTATTTAATTTTTTTTGCACGTCTAAGATCTCTATAGTAAAATCTCGCCCCTGAATAATGCCACGATCTCCAATTTGACCACCAGACTCTGCATAAAAAGGGGTTTTATCTAAAAGTAAAAAGCATACCTCTCCTTCTTTAATAGTTGAGAAAGTAGCCATGTCTTTTACTATAGCTTTTATTTGCACCTCACTTTGGACCTGTTCATAACCTACAAAATTACTGTCACCCATTTCATTTTTTAAGCTAAACCAAATAGCATCGGTAGCTATATCACCCGACCCAGCCCAATTAGCACGTGCTCGCGCTTGTTGCTCTTGCATGGCTTTATCAAAGCTAGCTTGCTCTAATTGATGATTAGAGCCTCTTAAAATATCAATTGTCAAATCTAAAGGAAAGCCATATGTATCATATAATTTAAATGCTGTTTCACCACTTAATTTTTGATCAGCACTGAGTAGAGAAATCTCTTGAGACAAAAGTTCTAAGCCACGATGCAACGTTTTACCAAATCGCTCTTCTTCATCCTTAATTGTTTCTTGTATTATTTTTTCCTCTATGGATAACTGCGTATAAGCCGCTCCCATTTCTTGCACAAGGACTGGAACTAACTGCCAAATCATGGGCTCCTTTGCCCCCAATAAGTGAGCATGACGCATAGCGCGGCGCATAATTCGTCGCAAAACATAGCCTCTCCCTTCATTGCTTGGCGAAACTCCGTCTGCAATCAAAAACGCCATCGCCCGCAAATGATCCGCGATTACCCTATGGCTAACAGCTTTTTTTCCAATCGCCTTAATAGAAGAAACGTCCTCTACCGCACTTATCAAATTTTTAAAAAGATCAATATCATAATTATTGCAAACGCCCTGTAAAACAGCCGCTAACCGCTCAATTCCTGCTCCAGTATCAATAGATGGTTTTGGCAAAGACACTCTTTGTTCAACAGATATTTGGTCATATTGCATAAAAACCAAATTCCATATCTCAACAAAACGGTCTCCATCTTCATCCGGGCTCCCAGGTGGACCACCCCGTATGTGTGCTCCATGGTCATAAAAAATTTCTGAGCACGGTCCGCACGGACCTGTATCACCCATAGACCAAAAATTATCACTTGTTTTTATAGAAATAATTTTTTCATCCGCAAACCCGGCAACCTTTTTCCATAAAGCTTTGGCTTCAAGATCGTCATGATAAACAGTAACAAGAAGCTTATCATTAGGTAAGGCTAAAACCTGCGTTAAAAACTCCCAGGCATAAACTATAGCTTCTTCCTTAAAATAATCACCAAAAGAAAAATTGCCCAGCATCTCAAAAAAAGTATGATGCCGAGCTGTATAACCTACATTATCTAAATCATTATGTTTGCCTCCAGCACGCACACATTTTTGCGCTGTAACGGCTTTTGTATAATTGCGTTTTTCTAACCCAGTAAAAACATTTTTAAACTGCACCATACCAGCATTGGTAAACATAAGAGTAGCATCATTGTCTGGAACCAATGAGCTAGAAGGCACAATCTTATGCCCATTTTGTTGAAAAAAACCAAAAAAGCTATCTCTTATATTATTTACGGTTTTCATAATCTATTCTTCTATAAGTGGCTCTTCTAAAAATTCAGGCTCTGCTGGTACGGCGATGATATCAGCAATCAATCCTGCGTTGCGCCGTAAAGAAGTTTCTATTTCATCAGCAATAACAGGATTTTCACGCAAAAACTGCTTTGCCTTTTCTCTTCCTTGTCCTAAACGCTGCGAATTATAAGAAAACCAAGCGCCAGATTTTTCTACTATACCGGCTTTTACGCCTAAATCAACTAATTCACCAACTTTAGAAATACCTTCGCCATACAATATGTCGAATTCAACTTGCTTAAATGGAGGGGCAACCTTGTTTTTTACCACTTTCACCTTAGTTTGATTACCAATTACCTCATCACGCTCCTTTATCGCCCCAATACGCCGTATATCTATACGAACAGAAGAGTAAAATTTCAAAGCATTGCCGCCAGTAGTAGTATCAGGTGTGCCAAACATCACACCTATCTTCATGCGCATCTGATTAATAAATATTACCATGCATTTAGAGCGAGAAATAGAAGCAGTAAGTTTACGCAAAGCCTGACTCATTAACCTTGCTTGCAAACCTGGTAACTGATCTCCCATTTCTCCTTCAATTTCTGCCCTTGGTGTTAAAGCGGCAACGGAATCTATTACTAAAACATCCAAACTACCTGAGCGCACCAAAGTGTCTGTAATTTCTAATGCCTGCTCACCTGTATCTGGCTGCGAAATATATAAATTATCTAACTGAACACCCAATTTTCTTGCATAAACTGGATCTAAAGCATGCTCAGCATCAATAAAAGCACAGCAACCACCATTTTTCTGCGCTTGAGCGATAGTTTGTAAAGCCAACGTAGTTTTACCAGAACTTTCTGGGCCGAAAATTTCTATCACACGGCCTCGCGGAAACCCGCCAATGCCAAGCGCTATATCAAGCGACAAAGAGCCACTGGAAATAGCCTCTATTTCATCTAGCTTTGCTCCAGCCTCTAACCGCATAATAGAACCCTTACCAAATGCGCGTTCAATTTGCGATAATGCTGCTTCTAAAGCTTTTACTTTTTCCACTTTTAAATCCTTTTGCTTTACTAAAAAGCTTAAAAATTACTTAAGCCCTAACAAATATTACACCACTTAATATTGCAATTCAATACGTTAGCTACTGCTATTCATGTTCTTTTTAAAGTCTCACGCAACTTATTCCACCAAGTAAGACGCTTTGCAATTTCTCGTTCAAAACCACGTTCTACAGGGTGATAATAAATTTGATGCCCTAGTTCTATAGGAAAATACTCCTGTCCAGAAAATCCATGCGGTTCATCGCCATCATAAATATAGCCAACCCCATAATTCTCACTCTTCATCAACTTAGTTGGAGCATTTAAAATATATTTAGGCGGCATCAATGACCCGCGTGAAACGGCATCTCGCATTGCTTTATTGTATGCTTTATAAACAGCGTTAGATTTAGGAGCAGTAGAAAGATACACACAAGCATTAGCTAGCGCCAACTCCCCCTCTGGCGACCCTAAAAAATGATATGCATCTTTTGCTGCATTCGCAATTAATAAAGCTTGCGGGTCAGCTAGCCCTATGTCCTCTACGGCCATACGCACAAAACGCCTTGCTAAAAACATCATATCCTCACCCGCATCGACCATACGAGAAAAATAATATAACGCAGCATCTGGATCGCTACCACGCACTGATTTATGCAAAGCAGAGATTAAATTATAATGTCCATCTTGATTCTTATCATAAATAACGGCTTTTTTTTGTACCAGTTTTTGTAATTTATTAGCATCCAAAATTTCTTCTTCTTTAGCAACACGCCATATTTCTTCAGCAAAACTTAATAAAACACGTGCATCACCATCGGCAAGCTTAAGCAATAATTCTCGAGCAACTTGATCTAGCGGTAAGGATTTTTCTTCCAACCTCTCCGCTCTATGAAGCAGCATACGCAGACTTTCTATATCATGAGCCCGAAAAATTACAATCCTCATTCGAGACAAGAGAGCCGAGTTAAGTTCAAAAGAAGGATTTTGTGTGGTAGCACCAATACATATAATAGTACCATCCTCTATAACTGGTAAAAGGCTATCTTGCTGGGCCCTGTTAAATCTATGAATTTCGTCAATAAACAATAAAGTAGTACGGCCCTCACATTTTTTTTGGCGCGCTGCCGCAAAAATTTTTTTTAAATCAGCCACGCCAGCAAATATGGCAGACAATTGGATAAAATCATAACCAATATTATTAGCCAATATTCTTGCAATTGTAGTTTTTCCACTACCCGGAGGCCCCCAAAACACCATGGATCCAATTGAGTTAGCTTGCAACAACCGTGTAAATAAACCATCTTTATCTGTTAAATGAGGTTGTCCAGCAACCTCTTTGAAATCAAGCGGACGCAATTTATTTGCTAAAGGTTCACTTTTTGATCCATCATTCATTATGATAAACTCTTAAAGCTCTAAAACAGAAAAACACCACTGCTATTATCACAGTGATGTTAAATAAATTATAAAAAAACAACAAGCTAACGATTAGGCTGATTCCGGTAAGTCGACCTTAGGTTTAACATCAACTAATTTTGCATTTATATCACGATCTACAAATTCTATAACAGCCATAGGCGCACTGTCTCCCGTACGAAAGCCAGCTTTCATAATACGTAAATAACCCCCATGACGGTCTGCGTAACGCGGAGCCAATACATCAAATAATTTTGCAACCAATTTAACATCCTTTATAGCAGCGATAGCTTGTCTACGCGCATGTAAAGAACCTATTTTTCCAAGGGTTAATAACTTTTCCAAAATAGGACGTATCTCTTTTGCCTTAGGAAGAGTTGTAGTGATTTGCTCGTATTTAATCAGCGAGGCAGCCATATTGGCAAACATTGCCTTACGGTGGCTAGCAGTCCGATTTAATTTACGTCCTGAATTACCGTGACGCATATGCTATCTCCTTAATTTTATCTATTATTAAATTAATAATTCTCATTATATTGTTTAGCAAGCCCCTCTATATCAGCAGGTGGCCAACCAGGTACCTCCATACCAAGATACAACCCCATACTCGCCAATACTTCCTTAATTTCATTTAATGATTTACGTCCAAAATTTGGCGTACGCAGCATATCAAACTCAGTTTTCATTATAAGATCACCGATATATACTATATTATCATTTTTCAAACAATTGGCTGAACGAACAGAAAGCTCTAGCTCATCAACTTTTTTTAACAAAACTGGATTAAAAGGAATTTCACGGGCATAATCCGCAGCCCCTTCTTTTGGCGGCTCCACGAAATTAACAAATATGGAAAGCTGATCCTGTAATATACGTGCAGCATAAGCTACTGCATCCTCTACACTCACGGCACCATTCGTCTCAACAGACAAAATTAGCTTATCATAATCCAATACTTGACCTTCTCGTGTATTTTCAACCTTATACGATACTTTACGGACTGGAGAATATAGACTATCTACCGCAATCAAACCTATAGGTGAAGATTCATCGCTATTTTTTTCTGCCGGAACATACCCCTTACCCTTTTGCACATAAAGTTCCATATTAACTTCAGAGCCTTCGTCAAGAGTACAAATCACATGATCTGGATTTAAAATTTTTGCATCTCCAGAAAGCTGAATGTCATCGGCAGTAACTACCCCTGGGCCCGTTTTGTTAATAACAAAACGCTTAGCGCCATCTTCGCCAAGCTTAAACGCCACTTCTTTCAAATTTAAAATTATGTCTGTTACATCCTCACGCACACCAGAAATCGTAGAAAACTCATGCAACACGCCAGAGATACGGACGGCTGTTATAGCAGCACCTCGCAACGAGGACAACAAAACACGTCTCAAAGCATTACCAAGTGTAAGTCCAAACCCACGCTCTAATGGCTCCGCAACAACAAAAGCCAAATGTGGTTTACTACCCGGATTAATCTTAACATTATTCGGCTTAATTAATTCTTGCCAATTTTTCTGAAACATTTATAATTCCTATTTTCACTAACACCATTCATTCGTGGTAGCTAACATAAGCAAAAAAAGCTATCAAGCTTTTTTAAACCAATTTAAACACGACGCCTTTTTGGCGGACGACAACCATTATGCGCTATTGGAGTAACATCACGTATAGAAGTTACAACCAAACCAACAGATTGCAATGCCCGCAAAGCAGACTCTCGACCTGATCCAGGCCCTGCTATTTCAACCTCAACCGTTCGTAATCCATGTTCTTGAGCTTTTTTAGCACAATCTTCAGAGGCCACCTGTGCCGCGAAAGGGGTAGATTTACGCGACCCTTTAAATCCATGCGCCCCTGCAGATGACCAAGCTATAGTATTTCCCTGAACATCAGTTATAGTTATCATTGTATTATTAAAAGTTGAATTTATATGAACCACCCCCGTAGAGATATTTTTTCTCTCTCTACGTTTAATTCTACTAGATTCTTTTGCCATTCCTGTCCTTTCAAGATATCTACACTGCCGGAACCACAGCAGCTACATCATAATCATTAATAGGCAATTATTTCTTTTTGCCTGCAATCGCCTTAGCTGGACCTTTACGCGTACGTGCATTAGTATGCGTTCTTTGCCCACGTACAGGCAGTGAACGACGGTGTCTTAAACCACGATAACAACCAAGATCCATTAAGCGCTTAATATTCATCGCAACTTCACGACGTAAATCACCTTCGACTTTATAATCACGATCAATAATTTCACGAATACGTAAAATTTCACTATCAGACAAACCATTTACACGCTTGTCTAATGATAAACCTACCTCGTTTACTATTTTTTGTGCAAATTTTGGTCCAATCCCATGAATGTACTGAAGAGCAATAACTACTCGTTTTCCAGATGGAATATTAACACCAGCAATACGTGCCACGTTTGTCTCCTTTATATATCATAACATTCACGCTAATCCTTAATTACAAAAAATACATCCTTTGTCAACTAAAAAATAACATTATGCCCTATCTTAATTAGTAAATAAAATATTATTTATTTGTGCTGAAACTATGTCTATTTTTTCCATAGCATCAATTTTTTCTAATATATTAATGTTATCGTAAAAATCCAAAAGAGGTTTAGTTTTTTCTCTATATTCAGCCAAACGTTTAACAAATGTCTCGGGATTGTCATCACTTCTGACAGATTTTCCGCGCTGTGACGCAGCCTTAGCACGCGCCTTTACTCGCTTTAATAAAATTGTATCATTAACAGTAAACCCTATAACTTTATCTATAGGCTTATTATAAGTTAAAAGAATAGAATTTAATACGATAGCCTGTTCAACAGTTCTGGGATAACCATCTAAAATAAATCCTTGATATTCTGGCAAGGATTTTATAGCCTCTTCTACAAGACTGTTCACAGTTTCATCATCTACCAACTCACCAGCAGCCATAAGAGATTTGACAATAATACCTATCTCAGTCTCTTGATTAACAGCCTCTCTCAGCATATCCCCTGTTGATAAATGCTTCAAATGATATTTATTACAAAAAATTTTAGCCTGTGTTCCTTTTCCAGCGCCCGGCGGTCCCAAAAAGACAAAATTTCTCACCGATTTTTACCTTTCCTCAGCTTAGATTTTTTGATAAGCGCCTCATATTGATGAGTCATCAAATAACCCTGTATTTGTGCAACCGTATCTAAAGTCACGCTAACAACAATAAGCAAAGAGGTTCCGCCAAGTTGAAAAGGAATAACAGGAACAAGCATTCTGATAACTTCCGGCAAAAGACATATAGCAACAATATAAACAGATCCTATAACTGTTATACGCGTAAGCACATAATCAATATATTCAGCAGTACGAGCGCCTGGACGATAACCTGGAATAAATCCGGATTGTTTCTTTAATTGTTCTGCTGTATCAACTGGATTAAAAACAATAGAGGTATAAAAAAAACTAAAAAATATAACTAAAAAAGCAAAGCTTATCATATATAAAGGTTGGCCACGACCAAAATTATAAGCAAGTCCCTGTATCCAATGTGGCATATGTGAAGAAAAATTTGTCAAAGTTGCTGGTAGCATTAATAAAGAAGAAGCAAAAATTGGAGGAATAACACCAGCAGTATTTAACTTTAATGGTAAATGCGAAGACTCTCCCTGAAAAATTCTATTTCCCATTTGCCGCTTAGGATACTGTATCAAAAGCCTTCTCTGCGCTCTTTCAGCAAAAACTACGGCAAAAACTACGGCAAAAACTAATAAAATAATTCCAACTACAGCAAAAGATGAAAGATTACCGTAACGATTAGCAGACAACAGACTAAAAAAAGCAGACGGCAACTGGGCTACAATTCCAGAAAAAATTATTAAAGAAGCCCCATTTCCTATTCCACGACTTGTAATTTGTTCACCCAGCCAAATAAGCAGCATGGTACCACCAATTAAAGTAACCATAGCGATAAATCTAAATCCCCAGCCGGGTTCAATTACCAGATGATAATTAGTTCCCATCCCACTTTCTAAAGCCAAAGTTATAGCATAAGATTGGAAAATCGCTAAAACTAAAGCGCCGTAACGTGTATACTGGGCTATAGTTCGGCGACCTGCTTCCCCTTCATTTTTTAAACTCTCTAACGCAGGAACGGCAGTAACCAACAACTGCACAATAATTGATGCTGAAATATACGGCATAACTCCAAGAGCGAAAACAGCCATACGACCGACAGCACCACCAGCAAACATATTAAACATACCCAACATACCGCTCGCATGCTGAGCCATCATCATTTTTAAAGCATCAGTATTTATCCCAGGCAAAGGCACATAAGTACCCAAGCGAAAAACTAGCAATACGACAAGAGTAAATAATATACGTTGTTTTAACTCCGTTGCTTTAGAGAAAGCCTTAAAATCTAAATTAGAAGCAAGCTGCTCAACAGCTGAAGCCATATATTAACTCCTTAAAAATAAGAAAATTCAATTTAACATTAAAATTAAGCAGAAGGGGCTAATTTTAAAATCTTAACTACCCCTCCAATTTTTTCAACTTTTTTTAACGCCACTTTAGAAACTGAAAAAACCTCAAAAGTTAATTTCGTTTTAAGCTCGCCATCAGCCAAAAGCTTAACGCCCTGCTTTAATTTACTTATCAGCCCAGCTTGCTTAAGTAAATCTTGGGTAATCACCTGAGAGCTATCGATTTTATTTGAATCAATAGCCGCCTGTATACGTCCCAAAGAAATTATATTAAATTCCTTTGCAAAAATATTATTAAATCCTCGCTTTGGCAAACGACGATAAATAGGCATCTGACCACCCTCAAAACCATTTATCGCAACACCAGAACGAGATTTTTGGCCTTTTACGCCCCGCCCAGCTGTCTTACCTTTGCCCGAACCTATCCCGCGCCCAACTCTCTTAGAGACAGTAATGGCACCTTCACAGTCACGTAATTCATTCAATTTCATTAATAATTACTCCAAATATAATTAATAACTTAGCTTTCTAAACAAACTAAGTGTTTAACTTTAGCAATCATTCCACGTATAGACGGAGAATCTTCCAAAATACGTACACGATTTAACTTATTCAACCCCAGGCCAATTAAGGTAGAGCGTTGATTAGATGAGCGGCGTATAGGACTTCCAATTTGTCTCACTGTCAAACCTTTAGAAGAGGGGGCTTTCTTAACCATTTCATATTCCTTTTACAGCAAAAGCGACTTATTCGCTTACATTTACACGACCACGTCGCGCTTGAAGAGTTGCATACTTCAAATCTCTTTGAGCAGCTATAGTCCTCGGATGTATTTGCTTTTGCAAAGCATCAAAAGTTGCACGAACCATGTTATACGGATTAGAAGACCCAAGAGATTTAGCAACTACATCTTGTACACCTACAGCTTCAAATACTGCGCGCATAGGCCCACCTGCTATAATTCCTGTACCAACAGAAGCTGAACGTAAAAGAACTTTACCAGCTCCATGCCTGCCCTCTATGTCATGATGCAAGGTTCTACCTGCATTCAAAGGAACACGTATAAGAACACGCTTTGCTGCATCAGTAGCTTTTCGAACAGCCTCTGAAACTTCACGAGCCTTACCATGCCCGAAACCAACTCTGCCTTTTTGATCCCCTACCACCACAAGAGCAGCAAAACCAAACCTACGTCCACCCTTAACAACTTTTGCTACACGATTGATATGAACCAGACGTTCGACAAAAGCATTAGTTCGATTTTCATCATTATTTCGTTCTTTTGGTGCCATTCCTATATTCCTTTTTCTTTTCCGGAAGCACTCCGATTTAATGCAAGCTTAAAAACTTTACCTTAAGCCAAGCACAATAAATTAAAAAGCCAAACCACCTTCACGAGCAGCATCGGCTAAAGCTTTCACACGACCATGATAAAGGTAAGCCCCCCTATCAAACACTAATTTTGAAATATCTTGCTTAATTGCACGCTCCGCAAGCAGCTTTCCCACAGCGATCGCAGCGTTGACGTTACCGCCATTTTTAAACTCATTTTTTAAAATTGAATCCAAAGAAGACGCGGAAACAAGCGTCAAACCTTTAGAATCATCGATTATTTGAGCATAAATATTCAAGTTAGATCGATAAACACTTAAACGAAATCTATCGGCAGATACCGCCTTAAGCTTACGACGTACTCTAGCAGCACGACGGTGAATCATTTTTTTAGACGAAGACATAATGCTATTTCCTACTTTTTCTTACCTTCTTTACGAACTACACGTTCATCAACATATTTTATTCCCTTACCCTTATATGGCTCCGGCGAGCGATATTCACGAATTTCAGCAGCTACTTGACCAACTTGTTGCTTATCTATACCAGAAACAATAATCTCTGTGGGTTTTGGCACAACTACAGTCACACCAGAAGGCACTTTATATAATACATCATGGCTAAAACCTAATGATAATTGCACATCTGCCCCCTTCATAGCTGCCCGGTAGCCCACGCCATTAATTTCAAGTTTCTTCTCAAACCCAGTTGTAACACCTTTAACCAAATTTTCAATCATACTACGAGAAAGCCCCCACTTAGCACGAGCACTTTTAGTTTGATCACGTGGTTCGACTGAAATAAAATTATCAACTGACTTTAACATTATTTCATCATTAGCTACAAAAACTAATTGACCCTTGGGCCCCTTAATTGTTACTTTTTGCCCAGAAACCTCCGCTGTAACACCAGAAGGAAGAGAAATAGGTTTTTTACCAATACGAGACATCAACTTATCCTGTCTTCTTTATAACATATTTTAGTTATTATTAAAAAATCTGGCACAATAACTCGCCGCCAACATTTTTTTCCTTAGCTTCATGATCAGCCATAACCCCACGAGGTGTAGACAAAATTGCAACACCCAGCCCATTCGAAATCTGTGGGATAGAATCTACTGAAACATAAACACGACGTCCAGGCTTAGAAATTCTTGACAACTTTCTTATTACTGGCTGCCCATCATAATATTTAAGTTCAATTTGTATTTTAGATTTACCATTTTCATAAGCAATTTTAGAGAAATCTTTAAGATATCCCTCAGCTTTCAACACCTGCAAAACTCGCAGCCGTAAAGTAGAAGCAGGAGTTTCAATTTTTTCTTTTCTACGAGCTACAGCGTTTCTTATACGAGTAAGCATATCACCTATAGGATCAGATATCGACATAATAGTTCCTTTTACCAGCTAGATTTAACAATACCCGGGATATAACCCAGAGACCCAAGCTCACGCAAAGCTATACGAGACATCTTTAATTTACGATAATAAGCACGTGGACGCCCAGAAACCTCGCATCTATTACGAATACGATTCTTTGCAGAATTTCTAGGCATTTCAGCTAATTTTATAGTTGCCTTAAACCGCTCTTCAAGCGGAAGCGATTGATTCATAACTAAATCTTTAAGACGCTTACGACGATTAAAATTACTTTTAACCAATTCCTTACGACGATTGTTTTTTTGAACTGAACTTACCTTAGCCATCTAATCTCACTTACCTTTTTGTGTAATACGAAAAGGAAAATTAAAGGCCTTGAGTAACTCCCGTGCCTCATTATCCGTTTTCGCCGTAGTACAAACAATTATATCCATACCCCAAATCTGATCAACTTTATCATAATTAATTTCTGGAAAAACTATATGTTCTTTTAAACCAAATGCAAAATTGCCTCTACCATCAAAGCTCTTTGGGTTAAGCCCGCGGAAGTCACGAACACGAGGCAAAGCAATATTAATCAAGCGATCAATAAACTCATACATATGATTTTTACGCAAAGTAACTTTTGCACCCAAAGGCATGTTCTCCCGCACCTTAAACCCAGCGATAGAGTTCTTTGCTCGTGTAACTACGGCTTTTTGCCCTGCAATCAAACTAAGATCAGCTGCCGCCGTCGTTGGCTTCTTTGAATCACCAACAGCCTCACCTACTCCCATATTAAGTACAATCTTAGAAATACGAGGGATTTGCAATTCATTAATATACGAGAACTGCTCCAAAAGCTGCTTGGAAACAACATCTTTATAATATTTCTTCAAACGTGCTTCGTGCGTATACTCAGCCATCTATTTTTTCTCCTGAACGCTTAGACACTCTCAGCTTCTTACCATCTTCAATAATAAAACCGATTCTAGTTGGCCTGCCTGTTGTAACATCAAGAATAGCGACATTGGACAAATGAATTGGAGCTTCTTTACTAATTATGCCACCTTCTTGCTTTTGATTCTGTTTTTGATGCCGTTTTACAATATTAATATTTTCTACAACAACGCAATTGTCCCTAATATGCACCTCTAAAACAATACCAGATCGCCCCTTATCCTTACCAGAAAGCACGACAACCTTATCGCCTTTTTTTATTTTCTGCATTTACTTAACTCCTTACAGAACTTCTGGTGCCAGTGACACAATTTTCATATGCCCCTTACCACGAAGTTCACGAGGGACAGGTCCAAAAATACGAGTCCCTATCGGCTCTTTTTTATTATCTACCAAAACTGCAGCATTATTATCAAATCTAATTACACTACCGTCAGCGCGGCGTATGTCCTTTGCCGTACGAACAACAACGGCTTTCATAACATCACCCTTTTTAACCCGCGCGCGCGGGATAGCTTCTTTAACGGAAACCACTATAATATCTCCCACCGAAGCAAATTTACGCTTAGACCCGCCTAGCACTTTGATGCACATAACACGACGAGCACCGGAATTATCTGCGACATCAAGATTGGTTTGCATCTGAATCATAGCTAGCTGCCTTCCTTCATAATTAATTCATCACAACATGTTTGACATAACTAAGATCAACTGTCAAACAATTATTTTAAGTTACAAGCAAATTAACTATTATTTGCTAAAACTATCCAACATTTATCTTTGGAAATCGGTCGCGATTCTTGAATAGAAACTTGATCTCCAATATTAAAAGCATTGTGCTCATCATGAGCTTTATATTTTTTTGTCTGACTCACAGTCTTTTTCAAAAGCGGGTGAGAAAAACGACGTTCAACTTTAACAACAACAGTCTTATCACCCTTATTACTGGAGACAACACCTTGTAAAACACGCTTTGGCATACTCAGTAGATCCTTATTCTTTATTTAGCTTTTTGACAGACTATTGTGCGAACGCGAGCAATTTGACGTCGCACCTTTTTAATATCTGAAGTTTTTTCTACTTGTCCAGCTGCCTGTTGAAAACGTAAATTAAACTGTTCTTTTTTTAATTTAGAAAGCTCTTCACGCAGCTGATCAAGCGATTGTAGTTTTAACTCTGATAACTTCATTTAATCCTCACCATAAAACCTAATCAATAATACGTTGCACAAAACGAGTTTTTACAGGCAATTTAGCAGCGCCTAATCTAAAAGCTTCACGAGCAATTTCCTCTGATACTCCGTCCAACTCAAATAGAATACGACCAGGAGCCACACGCATAGCCCAATAATCTACGCTACCCTTACCCTTTCCCATACGAACCTCAGTTGGCTTCGCTGTGACAGGAAGATCTGGAAAAATTCGGATCCAAACACGACCAGCTCTTTTCATATAACGAGTAATTGCACGCCTAGCCGCTTCAATTTGCCTAGCAGTTACACGTTCTGGCTCAAGAGCTTTAATGCCATAAGTTCCAAAATTTAATTCAACTCCGCCCTTAGAAACACCATGAATCCGCCCTTTAAATTGCTTTCGAAATTTTGTGCGCTTTGGCTGTAACATTTCAGTATACTCCCATATCCCTTTACATTAACGCTTAAGCGTTCTCATGACGACGACCAGCTGTTTTATTCAAACTATCACCATCTAAAAAACGTCGCTCAGCAGCCATAACATCATGTTCCAAAATTTCGCCTTTAAAGACCCAAACTTTTACACCACAGATGCCATACGCTGTAAGAGCTTCTGCCGTGCCATAATCTATATCAGCACGCAAGGTATGAAGAGGAACACGACCTTCCCTATACCACTCCATACGAGCAATTTCAGCACCGCCAAGGCGACCTGAACAATTAATTCTGATACCTTCTGCGCCTAATCGCATAGCAGCTTGTACAGCTCTTTTCATAGCCCTACGAAAAGCGACACGCCGTTCTAGCTGCTGCGCTATAGAGCTAGCAATAGAATTAGCGTCAATCTCAGGCTTACGAACCTCAACTATATTAAGGGAAACCTCAGAATTTGCCACAAGCGCAATACGGCGACGTAACTTTTCAATTTCAGCACCCTTTTTACCAATAAGCAGCCCCGGACGAGCGCAATAAATAGTAATTCGACATTTACGATGCGGTCTCTCTATAAAAATTTTTGAAATACCAGCTTGTTTAATTTCCTTATTAATCAGAGATCTAATCTTTAAATCATTATGTAGTAAATTTCCAAAATCCCCAGAATCGGCATACCACTTTGAATCCCAAGTGCGATTTATCCCCAAACGCAAGCCAATTGGATTTATCTTTTGACCCATTACGCCGCCTCCTCTGTATCAGGCATTTGTTTAACAATTATAGTAAGATGAGAAAAAGGTTTTTCTATTCTACTAGCTCGGCCACGACCTCGAACATGAAAACGCTTCATAACCATAGCTTTACCCACATATGATTCTTTAACAACCAACCTATCAATATCTAAATTGTGATTATTTTCCGCATTTGAAATAGCAGATTCAAGAGTCTTCTTAACAGTTAGCGCGATTCTTTTTCTTGAAAATTGTAACTCAGCCAAAGCAACAGCGACGTTTTTATTACGTATCATAGCAGCAACTAACTGCAACTTTTGTGGACTAACACGTATAGACTTAGTTACAGCCTTAGCTTCATCATCTTTCAAATAGCGAGGAGTCTTAGATTTACTCATTATTACTATTTCCTCTTTGCCTTTTTATCGGCCCCATGGCCGTAATAAGTTCTAGTAGGAGAAAATTCTCCAAATTTATGCCCAACCATTTCTTCAGTAACCGAAACCGGTATATGCTTAATACCATTATATACTGCAAAGGTTAATCCTACAAATTGAGGCAAAATTGTAGACCGCCTACTCCACATCTTTATAACATCATGACGACCACTATTTTTAACAGTATCAGCTTTTTTAAGCAGATACCCATCAACAAATGGTCCTTTCCAAATTGAACGTGACACGGTAAAAATTCCTCACTTATTTTTTGCGCTGATGACGTGACCTCATAATAAACTTATCAGTAAGTTTATTAGAACGTGTTTTTTTGCCTTTAGTAGGCTTCCCCCAAGGGGAAACTGGATGACGCCCGCCTGAAGTACGACCTTCACCGCCACCATGCGGGTGATCAACTGGATTCATAGCAACACCACGGACATGAGGGCGCTTACCTCGCCATCTAGACCGACCTGCTTTACCATCTTTGATATTAGAGTGATCTGGATTGGAAACAGCCCCTATAGTAGCATAACAAGACCCAAGAACCAAGCGTTGTTCACCAGAGTTTAATCTAACGATAACCATACCCTGATCCCTGCCTATCAATTGTGCATACGCCCCAGCAGAACGAGCTATTTGCCCCCCTTTACCTGGTTTAAGCTCTACATTATGAATAATAGTTCCAACCGGAATATTAGAAAGCATCATAGCATTTCCAATTTTAACATCAACAGAGTCCCCAGCCAGCACCACATCGCCAACAGACATCTTTTGCGGCGCCAAAATATAACTATATTGTGAGTCCTGATACCTTATCAAAGCTATAAATGCAGATCTATTTGGATCATACTCCAAGCGCTCAACATTACCAACAATGTTTCTCTTACTTCTTTTAAAATCTATTAACCGATAAGTACGTTTATGGCCACCACCTTGAAAACGTGCAGTAATACGACCTGTATTATTACGCCCACCCTTAGAAGACAATCCCTGAGTAAGAGTTTTTAAAGGCTTACCTTTATGCAAAGATGAACGATCCACAGAAACTAACTGGCGCTGTCCTGGCGTTGTCGGGTTAAAATGCTTAAGTGCCATATCCTACTCTCCCAATTTTCCTAAAGACTACTTGAAACATCTATTGATTGACCAGCCATCAAACGCACAAATGCCTTCTTTAAATCGCGTTGCTTACCGACAACCCCCTTAAACCTTTTGGTTTTTCCTTTACGAATAGAAGTATTAATAGATTTTACATTAACACCAAAAAGAGCTTCAACAGCTGCCTTTATGGATGGTTTAGTAGAATCACGCGCAACTTTAAAAACAAAAACATCGCTCTCAGACAATAAAGTAGATTTTTCAGTTACTATTGGACTAAGAATTGTGTCATAATGTCGTAAATCTATCATTTAAAACGCTCCTCAAGAGATTCCACAGCTGCCTTTGATAAAACAAGTTTATCACGACGCAAAATATCGTAAACATTAATACCAGCAACTGAAAGCACATCAACATTTGGAATGTTTCGTACTCCGCGAGAAAATATCTCCGCCTCATCTCCATCAGCGATAAAAAGAACATTCAACAAATCGAGAGAATGAAGCAACTTGCTAATACTAGATGTTTTTACATCATCAATATCAAACTTGTCAACCACCAACAAATCATTTGTTTGAGTTTTTGAAGAAAGCGCACACTTCAAGCCCAAAGCACGTATTTTTTTAGGAAGATCTATAGCATAAGATCTAGTAACTGGACCGTGAGACTTTCCACCACCTCGAAACTGCGATACCCTGGCCGAAGAATGCCGCGCTCGCCCAGTACCCTTTTGCTTATACATCTTGGCACCAGTTCTACTAACATCAGATCTAGTTTGCACATCATGCGTACCCTGTTGCCGTTTTAGCAACTGCCATCGAACCACACGTTGCAAAATATCTTCACGAGGAGGCAAAGCAAATATAGAATCAGAAACTACTATAGCCCCCAAATCTAAGTTAGTCAAACTCTTAACAGATAACTCCATTACGCAACCCCCTCAGTAACAAAGCCTACATTATTTGCAATTTCGCTAGATACAAGCCCAGCTGGAATTGGCACATTAACTGGTAAAGAAGACTTTATAGCGTCCCTCATAAGCACCCAGGACCCCTTAGCTCCGGGGACAGCGCCTTTAACCAATATAAGTTTACGATTAGTGTCTGTAGAAACAACTTCCAAATTTTGTATGGTTACGCGGCTATTTCCCATATGCCCAGCCATTTTCTTTCCTTTAAAAACTTTACCAGGATCCTGACATTGCCCTGTAGAACCATGAGCACGATGAGTTATAGAATTACCATGACTAGCTCTATGCCCACCAAAATTATGCCGCTTCATAACACCAGCAAACCCCTTACCTATAGAAATACCAGTAATATCAACCTTTTGCCCAACAACAAAATGTTCTACGCTAAATTCTGCACCTGGTGGTAAAAGATTTTCAGCAGAAACCCTAAATTCAACCAATTTCATCTTAGGCTCAATTGAGACTTTAGAAAAATGCCCCCGTAATGCCTTAGAAACATTTTTTACTTTGGCTGCTCCTATAGCAAGCTGAAGAGCTACGTAACCATTAGTTTCCTTAGTAAGCTGTGTAACAACTTGACATCCATCTAACTGCAGAACAGTTACAGGAATATGATCACCCGCATCGTTATAAATACGAGTCATACCTAGCTTTTGCGCAATAACACCTGACCGCATCTAGCACCCCCTCTATATTCAAGCTCAAAGCTTGATTTCAATATCTACACCTGCAGACAAATCGAGCTTCATAAGAGCATCAACAGTCTGCGGTGTTGGATCAATAATATCAAGCAAACGCTTGTGTGTACGGATTTCAAATTGCTCACGACTTTTTTTATCGATATGAGGACCTCTATTAACCGTAAATTTTTCAATTCTAAGCGGTAACGGAATAGGCCCACGCACATTAGCACCTGTACGCTTAGCCGTCGAAACAATTTCCCTTGTAGAAATGTCAATAATCCGGTGATCAAACGCCTTAAGGCGAATACGGATATTCTGGCCATTCATATTAAAAATCCTTATATCTTGGAACCAACAAAATCGAAAGAAACTTATTCTATTGAAAAGTTCCTATATACTCTTACTCTATTATCTTTGCCACTATTCCAGCCCCGACGGTCCGACCACCTTCACGTATAGCAAAACGTAATTTTTCTTCCATTGCTATTGGAACAATCAACGAAACATCTACAGCAACATTATCACCTGGCATCACCATTTCCACATCAGCCGGAAGGCTAACTATACCAGTGACATCTGTAGTCCTAAAATAAAATTGCGGACGATAATTTGTAAAAAATGGAGTATGGCGACCACCTTCATCTTTTGTCAAAATATAAGCCTCTGCCTGAAATTTCGTATGTGGAGTAACTGTTCCGGGCTTTGCTAAAACCTGCCCACGTTCAACACCTTCTCTGTCAACCCCGCGCAACAAAGCCCCAATATTATCACCAGCTTCACCTTGATCTAGAAGCTTGCGGAACATTTCTACACCAGTTACTGTAGTTTTTGAAGTAGGTTTAATACCCACAATTTCAATTTCTTCGCCAACTTTCACCACGCCACGCTCAACACGCCCTGTAACAACAGTACCACGACCAGAAATAGAAAAAACATCCTCGATTGGCATCAAAAACGGCTGATCAATCGGGCGCTGAGGAGTTGGAATATATTTATCAACTTCGGCCATTAATTGTCTAACAGCATCTTCTCCAATAGTTTTATCACTGTCCTCTAACGCAGCTAAAGCAGAACCCTTCACAACAGGTATGTCATCGCCGGGAAAGTCGTATTTAGATAATAGCTCACGAACTTCTAGCTCAACTAATTCCAGAAGCTCTGCGTCATCAACTTGATCTACCTTATTCAGAAAAACCACTATAGCAGGAACCCCAACTTGTCGAGCAAGCAAAATATGCTCACGCGTTTGCGGCATAGGGCCATCAGCTGCAGAAACAACCAATATCGCTCCATCCATCTGAGCCGCACCAGTAATCATATTTTTTACATAATCGGCATGTCCAGGGCAATCCACATGCGCATAATGGCGCTGTTCTGTTTCATACTCCACATGAGCCGTAGAAATAGTTATACCGCGAGCTCTTTCTTCTGGAGCTGCATCGATTTGATCATAAGCGCGAAACTCACCGAAATATTTCGTAATTGCCGCCGTCAATGAGGTCTTTCCATGATCAACATGCCCTATCGTACCTATATTAACATGCGGCTTATTACGTTCAAACTTACTTTTTGCCATGTGAAATCTCCACTTTTGCTTTTAAAATTTAATTAACCTAACGCAGCAGTTACAATAATTACTACGCATATTTTTTCTGAATTTCTTGCGAAACCGCTGCAGGCACAGCCTCATAATGATCAAATATCATTATATATTGAGCCCGCCCCTGACTCATAGACCTAAGGGAGTTAACATAACCAAACATGTTCGCCAAAGGAACCATAGCATTAACCACAGTAGAAACACCCCGAGTTTCTGTACCAGATATCTGCCCACGACGTGAATTTAAATCTCCGATAACATCTCCAACATAATCTTCAGGAGTAACCACTTCAACCTTCATAATCGGCTCTAAAAGCTGTGCTCCAGCTTTTTTAGCACCATCCCGAAAAGCAGCACGAGCAGCAATCTCAAACGCCAAAACAGAAGAGTCAACATCATGATAAGCACCATCAATTAAAGTAGCTTTTACACCAAGCATAGGAAACCCAGCCAACGGCCCAGATCCCATTACGCTTTCTATACCCTTCTTTACACCAGGGATATATTCTTTCGGCACAGCCCCACCAACAATTTTTGAATCAAAGACAAAATCATCGCCATCATGAGGCTCAAAAACAATTTTAACACGAGCAAACTGACCAGAACCACCGGACTGCTTTTTATGCGTATAATCAATTTCAGCTTCGCGAGTAATAGTTTCACGATAAGCTACCTGAGGCTGCCCAACATTAGCCTCCACCTTAAACTCACGCTTCATCCTATCAATAATAATATCCAAATGCAACTCACCCATACCAGCTATTATAGTCTGACCAGATTCTTCATCAGATTTCACGCGAAAAGAAGGATCTTCTGCAGCCAATCTATTGAGTGCCAATCCCATTTTTTCCTGATCAGCTTTAGTTTTTGGTTCTATAGCGATCTCAATAACAGGCTCAGGAAACTCCATGCGCTCCAATATTATCGGCTTGAGAGGATCACACAATGTATCGCCAGTAGTTGTCTCTTTAAGACCAGCAAGAGCTATAATATCACCAGCAAAAGCCTCCTCAATATCTTCACGAGAATTGGAATGCATTTGCAACATACGCCCCAATCGCTCCTTTTTACCCTTAACAGTATTTTCTAAAGAAAGCCCTTTTGTAACCTTTCCAGAATAAACACGACAAAAAGTCAAGGATCCAACAAACGGATCATTCATGATTTTAAAAGCCAACATCGAAAGAGGAGCATCATCAGAAGACTCTCGAGTTGCTTCTTGCTCAGTCTTAACGTCAATCCCAGAGATAGCAGGAACATCTACTGGAGAAGGAAGATAAGCAATAACCGCATCCAAAAGCGGCTGAACACCGCGATTTTTAAAAGCAGACCCACAAAGCACAGGATGAAAATTTACTTTTATCGTACCACTACGTATAAGAGCAACAAGCTCCTCATTAGTAGGCATAACACCATTGAGATAAGCTTCGGTAGCAGCCTCATCTACTTCCACCGCTGTCTCTATAAGAAGCTCACGATACTGCGCGGCCCTATCTTTCAAATCTTCAGGAATATCAATCTCTGTCGCTGACGCACCAATAGTACCATCCCAGATATAGGCCTTCATTTCAACTAAATCAACTATACCCTGAAAATCATTTTCAGCGCCTATAGGTAATTGCAAAACTAAAGCCTTCGCACCCAGTCTTGACCCAACCATTTCAACAGAACGATAAAAATCTGCACCAATTTTGTCCATTTTATTAACAAAAACCATACGAGGCACACGATATTTCTCCGCCTGGCGCCAAACTGTTTCCGTTTGAGGCTCAACACCAGCATTAGCATCCAAAAGCGCTATAGCACCGTCCAGAACACGCAAAGAGCGCTCCACCTCTATAGTAAAATCAACGTGGCCAGGAGTATCTATAATATTAAAACGACATTTTTGACCATTTTTATCTTGCCAAAACGTTGTAGTAGCGGCAGAAGTAATAGTAATACCACGCTCTTGCTCTTGAGCCATCCAATCCATAGTAGAAGCGCCATCATGCGTCTCCCCAATTTTATGATTTTTACCCGTATAGAACAAAATACGCTCCGTCATCGTAGTCTTACCAGCATCGATATGAGCCATAATACCAAAATTACGATAATCCTGTATCTTATATTCGCGCGCCATTTATTTTGCCTTCGTTAATCTACATTTACCATTTATAGTGCGAGAATGCACGATTAGCCTCAGCCATACGATGCGTATCTTCACGCTTTTTAATCGCCGACCCACGATTATTAGCAGCGTCGGCCAACTCAGCAGAAAGACGCCCCACCATAGTATTTTCATTACGAGAACGGGCAGCGGAAATCAACCAACGAATTGCAAGAGCCTGACGACGGCTAGGACGAACCTCCACCGGAACCTGATAAGTAGCACCACCAACACGACGAGAGCGCACTTCAACATGCGGAGCCACACTATCCAAAGCTTTATGAAAAATCTCAACAGGATCAGACTTAAGCTTAGATTCTATCGCATCTAAAGCACCATAAACGATACGCTCTGCTACCGATTTTTTACCATTATACATGATAGAATTCATAAATTTCATCAACACCAAATCACCATATTTAGGATCTGGATTAATTTCACGTTTTTCGGCTTTATGACGACGCGACATCTTTTACCCTTCTAATATTATTTAGGACGCTTAGCGCCATACTTAGAGCGACGCTGCTTTCTGTCTTTAACACCCTGCGTATCCAAAACACCACGAATAACATGGTAACGAACACCAGGCAAGTCTTTTACACGCCCTCCACGAATCATAACAACAGAGTGCTCTTGAAGATTATGCCCCTCACCAGGAATATAACCTATAACCTCGAACCCATTAGTAAGTCTAATTTTAGCAACTTTTCGCAAAGCTGAGTTAGGTTTTTTGGGCGTAGTAGTATATACCCTAGTACAGACACCACGCTTTTGTGGATTTTCTTGCAAAGCAGGCACTTTATTACGCTTACCAGGAACCTCTCTAGGTTTACGTATCAACTGATTTACGGTAGGCATATAACCTTTTCCCTTTTTAAAAGCTCTTTAAATAAGAGCAAGATAATTAACAAACACAGCAAGCAAAAGCAAGCAAAAAAAACAAAATCTCTACGGCTAGCCACAAATTAGCACACGCGAAACTAGCACGCCCTTAATATGATAGGAAGCAAAAGCTTCATCAGATAGCAATAGAAATAAAATCAATAAAACCGACACAAAACATAATGGGTTAAACATTAAACTTTGTAGTCGTTTACAGTGATCTATTGATACGCATTAATTAACTATATGTCAAGAGCTTATACATAAAATTGCGAGATAATTTTATTTTATTTTCAAAACACTATCCGAATGTACAATTTATGCTAATAGCCACATGGAATATCGCTGGAATCAAAGCTCGATTAGGAACTTTATTAAAATGGATCGAAGATTGCAACCCAGACATAATATGCCTACAAGAAACTAAAAGCGCGCCAGAAAATTTCCCTTTTAACGACTTTGAAACCTTAGGTTACCAAATCGCCTTAAATACACAGCCCCAATTTAATGGTGTAGCAATCTTAACAAAAGAAAAGCCTTCTCAAATTGTTTGGGGGCTTGCAACACTAGAATCAAATGAACAGGCCAGATTGATTAAAATAACTATTAATAACAAATGTGGAGATATCCATTTATATTGTTTATACGCGCCTAACGGGAATCCATTACACAGCGAAAAATATATTTATAAATTAAATTGGTTAAATGACTTTTACAATTTATTAAAAATCCAAGCCTCTCTAGATAAAATTATAATTCTTGCTGGCGACTTTAATATTATTTCAAAAAAAACTGATGCAAAAGACATAGAGCAGTGGAAAGAAGATGCGCTATACAGTTTACAGGCCAGGAAAAGCCTAAATAAAATAAAGCAGCTGGGCTTTCTTGACGCTAATGAATTATGTAATTTAAACTCACATTATAGTTTTTGGGATTTTCAGAAAGGTGCATGGCAAAAAAACAACGGCATAAGAATAGATTTTTTATTATTATCCCCAAGAGCAGCAGATTTTTTAACGTTTTCTTCTACACAAAAATATGTACGGAATTGGGAAAAGCCATCCGACCACGTGCCTGTAATAGCAAAGCTAAACTTTACTGTGGCGACAAAGCGCGCATAGCATTTTCTAATTTTTCCTTTATGTCATGTAATTCGGCCAAACGCTGCTTGCTATTTTCAATGATTTCTATCTTAGCTTTTTTAATAAAATTCTCATTATTGAATTTAAACATTAGCTTATCTATTTCAACGCATATCTGAGATAACTCTTTCTCTAAGCGCTTTTTTTCAGCTGTAATATCAATAAATTTTCCTAAATCCATATAAAAAACAGCATCATTGATGATAATTTGCACGGCAGAATTCAAGGGCTGAGTTATTTTTTCAATAGAAGAAATACGCGCCAATTTTTTAATAATTTGCTCGTACGTACCAATAGCCTTTATTCTATCCTCATCGACTTTATATATTAGTAAAGAAGGCAAAGCGCTAGGAGCTATATTCATTTGTGAACGAACTGAACGAATTTCAGTAATTAAACTTATTATAAAATTAAGTTCCATAGCAGAATTTACAGCAGAAAATTTTAACTCAGGCCAACTAGTTACCGCTAACGCCCTGACCTCAGCCATGGGAGCAGTCGTCTGCTGCCACAACTCTTCTGTGATATATGGCATAAAAGGATGCAATAATTTATAAATCTGCTGCAAACAAAAGCCCATAACAAAGCGTACTTCTTGCTTATTATCGTCAGTTTGATCACTAAGCAAAATTGGCTTAACTAGTTCTAAATACCAATCGCAAAATGCCCCCCAAGTAAATTTATATAATTGCGAAGCAGCATCATTAAAGCGATTCGTGCCAATTGCTTCGGTAACAGCACAAATCGTTTGCGACAACTCATGCAAAATCCAAGAATTTATTGAGTAAGAAATCTTACTTAAATCAATTTCTTTAGCAAAATTTGCCTCATGCATTTGTGCAAATCGCGTCGCATTCCATAATTTAGTTGCAAAATTCCTATAACCAGCAATACGGGCAGGATCTAATTTAATATCTCGTCCCTGTGCGGCCATGATAGCCAAGGTAAAACGTAAAGCATCAGCTCCATATTCATCTATAAGCTCTAAAGGATCTACAACATTTCCCTTAGATTTAGACATCTTAGCTCCATATTTATCACGCACAAGTGCATGCATATATATAGTTTTAAACGGCACTTTATGGGTAAAATGCACGCCCATCATAATCATACGAGCTACCCAGAAAAAAATTAAATCAAATCCAGTTACCAGGTAATCTGTAGGATAATAAAGCTGAAAAGCTTCTGTCGGCTCTGGCCAACCCAAAGAAGAAAATGGCCACAATGCTGAAGAAAACCAGGTGTCCAGCACATCTTCATCACGCCTTAAAGAAACAGATTTACCATAATGGGCAAAAGCTGCAGCTTGAGCCTCCGCTTCTGTTTTTTCCACAAAAATTTTATCATCTGGACCATACCAAGCCGGAATTTGGTGGCCCCACCATAATTGACGTGAAACACACCAAGGCTGAATATTTTCCATCCACTGAAAATACGTCTTTTGCCAATTTTCCGGAACGAATTTAATTTGACCATCTCGTACAGCTTCTATAGCTGGTCCAGCAAGCGCTTTGGCATTTACGTACCATTGCTCTGTCAAAAACGGCTCAATTACAGCGCCACTGCGATCACCATGAGGAACAGCATGCGTATGATCTTCTATGTTATCTAAATAGCCATGCAACTCTAATTCTTCAACCAAGAGCTTACGCGCCTCGAATCTATCTAACCCCTCAAACTTATCCACCAACTGCATTAATTCTCTAGAGGAGGGTATATTTGCCCAAAATTCTGAATTTTTTTGCAAGAACAACTGCGCCCTACGGGAAAAAATATTGATAATAGGTAATTTGTGCCGTTTGCCAAGCTCGAAATCATTAACGTCATGCGCTGGCGTAATTTTTAACGCCCCAGATCCCAAAGTAACATCTACATAATCATCAGCAATTATAGGAATTTCGCGGGCAATGCAAGGAACAAAAACTGATTTACCTATTAAATCGTTATACCTATAATCAGTTGGATTTACAGCTATAGCGCTGTCACCAAAGATAGTTTCAGGTCTAGTTGTGGCTACAATTATAAAACTACTTTCGTTATTAGAATCAAACACCTTACCAGCTATAGGATACCTAATATAATATAAGGCGCCCATAACTTCTTTTTGCTCTACTTCTATATCAGAAATAGCTGTCAGCAAAGCCGGGTCCCAATTAACCAGGCGCTTATCTTTATAAATTAATCCTTCTTTATACAGGGTCACAAAAACTTCTAAAACTGCCTTTGACAAGCCTGCATCCATAGTGAAGCGCTCACGAGACCAATCACAAGATGCTCCCAGGCGCTGCATCTGATTTCCTATAACGCCTCCATATTGATCGCACCAAGACCAAACTTGCTTTAAAAATTCTTCTCGCCCTAGCTCTTGGCGGCTTGGTTGACCAGTTTGTGCTAAATGGCGCTCTACAACCATTTGCGCCGCAATGCCAGCATGATCTAACCCAGGTTGCCACAAAACATCCTTACCAGACATACGCATAAAACGAGCTATTATATCTTGTATAGTATTATTAAGAGCGTGGCCCATATGCAAAGAGCCAGTAAGATTAGGTGGGGGCAGCATCATAGAAAAAGTTTCAGCACCGATATTTTTACCAGCCTCAAAACACTTTTCTGCTGCCCATTTTTCTGAAATTTTCTTTTCTATTATCGCTGTATTATAAGTTTTTTCAAGCATCTAAAATAAACTAACTGTTATAAATTATTTCATATTTTTTAAAGAATGAGCAATTTCTTCATGCAAAAGATCTTTTATTAGTCTAGGCAAATTTTCCTGCACCCATTTCGCAATAATTACCTTAAGCTGGGACTTAATATCTTCAATAGCCTGATCAAAAAGTGAATTTATCAGATCTTTATCCCCTATTACAGGATTGTGCTGCGCTATATCTTCGTTACTTACCGCCAAAGCCTCTTTAGCCGCCACATCTTTTGAAAGCGGAACACCAATTTGTTTGGCCAAAACACTCATAGCCTCATCCACCGAAACTGCTGATTTTTCTATGGATTGTGCAGAAAAATTTAACTTTGCGGTATTATTTAGCACTGGCACAGGATTGGCATAATGCTTAGCAGTATTTTCCTCTATAATCTCCTTTATAGATGATAGAATTTCATCGACAGAAGAATCACGCTCGGTATTAAAATTATATGGCATTAGGGTCTCCTGATTATAAAAGTTATATCGCTTAATCTAAAGGTGAAACATTATTACCAATGAACCTATACTCCGTTTGATGATAATGCAACAAAGGATCGTATAAATCCACATTTAACTTCAAAAACGGCGCGGTCATATGACCTATAGCAGCCTTTACATTATAACTTGCAATCACCAAATTACGACGAGCATTAACCAAGGCAACCTGCATAGTTATTAACTGACTTCTAGTATTAAGAACATCTAATAATGTCGCCTGTCCAACTTTATTTTCAGAAATGCGCCCATCCAAAGCAATATTAGCAGCCTTTACACTAGATAAATAAGCTTTAACCGACGCACGAGAACTCTTTAGCTTTGCCCAAGAGGAAAGCAAAGCTGCCCGAACGTTATTACGATATAAATCTAATTGCAAATGCGCTTGTGCAGATTGTTCTTTGGCCTTGCGGATAAAAGCAAAATTAGCACCGCCATGATAAAGAGGCAAAGATAATTGCAAGCCCACTGAGGTTGACGGGCCAGCATTGATAGATCCACCCAGCACCCCATGATTAGAATATAGCTTACTATAATTACGGCTAAAACCAAATCCAACTTCGGGTAACAAAGCTCCCTCTTTCGCGGCAACAATAAATTTACTCGCATTTAATGCTTCTTGCGCACTCAAAATAGCGGGGTGATTTGTAATAGCGATAGCATAAGCGTCATCTAAACTTTTTGGCAAAGCACTACAGGCCATAGGTCGATCTAGGCTATCTGGCTCAACACCTACAACTTGCCGATAAACAGCCTCTGCCTGTGTTGTTGACGCCAAAGCCTCGCTATACTCAGACAAGGCTCGAGAATAAGCGGCCTTTGCTTGAGCATAATCAGTTTTTGTACCTTCGCCTACCACTAAGCGAGCATTAGCTGAACGAACCTGTTCTTCTAAAGCTAAAAGGTTTTGATGCCGTAATTTCACAATTTCACGACTTGCAAAAACATTTGCATAAGCAGCTACAGTATTGTTTAGCTGATTTTGCTCTTCGTTTCTTAAGGCTTGGCGCTGTGCTGCAGCTTGTGCCCTGGCAGCTTTTATATTATTAGCTGCTTGAAATCCGTCAAATAATCTTTGACTAATCTGTATTTGCAATGCGCCAGTATCCGAATATTTGTGACTATCTGCATTTAACCACTGCGAAGAATAGCTACCAGTAACATTTATTACAGGGCGCACTGCCGACATTGCTACAGCAACATCTTCATCTGATGCACGTGCAGCATAACGTGAAGAATTAAGCGACACATTATTGTTATATGCTTTTGTCATAGCGCCAAGTAATGTTTCAGCACAGGCAAAATTGGCATATAATACGCTCAATAGCAGTGCAATTATTCTTATACTATTCCTCACATCAACCTCTTAAACTCTCTATCAAAGCATGATTAAAACGCATATGCTTCTGGCCTCGCAAATCCTGGAAGCTCTTTAACATTTAAATTAAAAGCAACGCGTGAAGATACTACACCGTTTTCTTTTAAATAAAGCTTGGCAACGCCATTTTTATAATTACCTTCCACCACTATTAAGCGACCATTTTCCTTTAATTGCTCAAACAGCGCATTCGGGACAAAGTCAACCGCCCCTTCAATAAAAATAACATCGAATGGCCCCTCGCGCTCACAACCAGCAGTTAATTGCCCACCTATAAATATCACATTATTACAATTATGTTGCTCAAGAATTTTAGCGGCACTACTCAACAAAGACGGCTCTTCTTCTACAGCAATCACCTTTTCAGCAAGTTTAGAAATAATTTCTGTAGCGTAACCTGTAGCAGCACCTATATGCAACACCGAATCAGTTTTCTTTACAGCAGCCAGCTGTAATAATTTTGCAAGCGGCCCAGGCTCCATTAGGTAGCGAGCTGTTGCTACATCAACCAAACGAATATCTTCATCTATATAAGCCAAATCTGCCATATTAGCAGGCACGAAATCTTCCCGCCGCGTGGTAGAAAACACATTTAATATGCATGGATCTGTGATATCTACGGTGCGCAATTGGTTATTAACCATATTTATACGAAATGTTAAAAAATCCACAGACATAAGCAAAAGCCCCCGTATAAAACATGCAATGAATCGTTAGAAATCTAACGCTCAAATTTATATACCATTAATTTTTGGAAAAATGCAAATATATTAATAATATATTAACAGAATTTAATTGCTCGAGCAATTTAAAAATGGAGGTCTCACCCAGAATCGAACTGGGATACAAGGATTTGCAGTCCTCTGCGTAACCATTCCGCCATGAGACCCCGTAGCTTTATTATCGTTTGCTATTCAACTTTAGTCAAGCTACTTGCTTAAAGATTTTGCAGTATTTTTATTTAATAAATTTTTTATAGTATTTTCAGATGGTTAAACGAAATGACTAAAAAAACAAACTAAATTGCTTGGCAAAAGCCATATATTTTTGATATAGAACAGTTGTCGCTGTTTAAGCAGGCACCGTTCCCCGGTAGCTCAGCGGTAGAGCAACCGGCTGTTAACCGGTTGGTCGCTGGTTCGAATCCGGCCCGGGGAGCCATTTTCAAAAGCCCTAATGTTTATTTAGTTATGATGCCCGTGCAGTTTTTGGCCTATATGGTTTGCGAGCACGATCAGATCTTTGGTCGCGGCTTGGCTTTTTGAAACTAGGCCTTAAGGGTCCACGCTTAGATTCAGACGCAGATGTATCCACCCCAGGCAAATCCACTGTTATAAAATCTACGATCTTCTTAGAAGTAGCTTTTTCTATAGCTTTCAGTAAACTATATTCATGAGCTTCGCTATACAAAGTAATAGATGTACCTGTAGCCTCATTACGACCAGTACGTCCAATGCGATGGACGTAATTTTCACCCTCTGTTGGCAAATCATAATTAATAACATGGCTAACATGTGGTACATCAATACCGCGCGCCACTAAATCAGTAGCCACCAAAATTGCAACTTCCTGCTTTCTGAAAGATCGCAGTGCATGCTGCCGCGCATTTTGTGATTTGTTACCGTGTATCACGGCTGCAGCCAAATCCTTACCAGCCAAGAACTTTTCTAGATTATCAGCGCTATGTTTGGTTTTAGTAAAAATTATCGTAGAAGCGAACGCCTGCTCCGTTAATAG
This sequence comes from Bartonella sp. TP, assembly GCF_030406085.1. Lineage (NCBI taxonomy): Bacteria > Pseudomonadati > Pseudomonadota > Alphaproteobacteria > Hyphomicrobiales > Bartonellaceae > Bartonella > Bartonella sp. TP. The sequence goes on along the minus strand of NZ_CP129002.1, from coordinate 949,749 downwards.
CTTATGCAAAAGAGTTTTTTTATGCGAAGCAGGAACTTTATAAAAAAGCTGCTTAATTTGTTTACCAACTGTACCTTGCGGCTCTGCCGCTATATATACTGGGCGCTTTAACAAATTATTCGCCAATTGCTTTATCGAATCCGGCATTGTGGCTGAAAATAAAGCTTTTTGACATTGTGGATGCACCGCTGCAGATATATTTTTAATAGGCTGGATAAAACCCATATCTAGCATGCGATCGGCTTCATCTAACACTAAATATTTAGTAGCCTGTAAAGTTATCGCCTTGTCTCGCATAAGATCCATTAATCGACCTGGAGTAGCAATTAACACATCTACCCCTGGCGCGACCTTCTTGATTTGCGGCCCTTTAGCAACCCCACCCAGAACTAAAGCAACGGAAAGATGTGTTGAGCGCACAACAGTTCGTACAGCATGCTCTATCTGCACTGCCAGTTCACGAGTGGGAACCAAAATTATACATTCGGCTGTTTTTGGTGCCCTTTTAGCACCCTTTTGCAAAATCTTATTTATTAAAGGCAGACAAAATCCAAAAGTTTTACCAGAGCCTGTTTGCGCTACGGCTAATAAATCTTGCTCTTGTAATAGTTGTGGTATAGCTAAAGCCTGTATAGGTTTTGGCTCCTTAACGCCTATAGCATAGAGATTATTTAATAAAACCTGCGACAAACCAAACGACGCAAAATCGCTAACACGCGGCGTCAAAGAATCAGCTGCTTCGACTAAAGTAGAAGCAGATGGTTGCAGCGACGATTTGGGCGCTGCGAAATTTTTAGAGTAGCTAATGATATAACCTTTCAGATATTATTTTTGTATTACTTTATCTGGTCTTAACTCAACTCCCTCAAAAGAAGGATATATCAGCAAAAATGCAGGGTTTTGCACAGCACGCGCACCGCCATAAATTAAATGCCACCTGGCATTTTCAAATATAGCAAGCGTTTGGGATTCTACTTTTAATCTCTTATTTTCTTTTACCGTAGTAATTAAAGCATAAGCTTGACCATTAGAAGCGATATTATACTGAATATCATTTGATTTCAAGCTATATGTCATAGCATCTTCAGATTTTATTTGTTTCCCTAGCTGCATTTTCATATCATTTAATAATTCTTGCTTAGTTTTACCCAACCGCAATGCCATGGAATCCAATAAATGTTGCGGCATATTTTCTACAAAAAAGCTGATATCTTTTTGCTCTGCTGCCCTGTTAAACTGTACTATTAGCGAAGACAATTCACTCTTTTGAGTAGAAGATACAGCGGCACTGCTAGAAGCTGGCAGGCTAAAGATAACTAAAAATATAATTAATAAATTCTGCATAAGATTTTTCCTTTAAAACTAGAGCGAATATAACTGTAATATAAAATATTTTCAATTTTTTGCATTTTTTGCTTCACATATCGCTTTGGATGAATTATAAATGAGCGCAAGTGCGGACGTGGCGGAATAGGTAGACGCAAGGGACTTAAAATCCCTCGATCCAGGATCGTGCGGGTTCGAGTCCCGCCGCCCGCACCAACTTACTATAATTTATTGTGTTATTTTGGGAACATCCCTACTTTCTCATGCGTTTCTTTGACAGATTTGCGCATACTAACAGAAGGGACGGCCATGCTTAACGCTCTACCAAACCAATTTCAACACATATTCAGCGCGCAAAACACTGCTTGCAAAATTAATTATTGGCTGCCAAGCCAACCCCATTTTACATGCCTACCTGACTACACTATAGCTATTCCTATTTGCAATGAAGAAGAGCGACTATCAAAATGCTTAAAAGCGATAGAAGACTCAATGCTGGAAAGCAAGCAGTGTGGTCGCTTGATTTTACTAATCAATAACAGCACTGATAAATCTTTAGCAATAGCACTAAATTTCGCACAACAAACATCCTGCGCTGTCGAAATTTTTGATATTTCCTTAACACACCATGTTGGATGCGCTGGTCAGGCAAGAGGCTTAGCTTTGGCTTTGGCAAATTGTCTGAGTGGTCCCCACAGCGTTATAATTACCACAGATGCTGATAGTATAGCAGATCGAGATTTTGTAAAAAAACATCTAGAAGCCTTATCTGGGTCAATTGGAATGGTATGCGGCAATATAGAAATGGACCAAATTGAACAAGCTCAACTACCAAAAGAATTTCTACTACGCAATAAAGCAGAGGAAAACTATTGGCGCCTTAGTAATCAATTACGCAATATTATAGATCCAGACCCATTAAATCCATGGCCTCATCATTGCCACGTTTCAGGGGCAAACATGTCGGTAACAGCCGAGGTGTATAGACGCATAGGCGGCTTACCAAAAGTTGACGCTGGCGAAGACCGGGCTTTAGAACAGCGAGTAAAACAATACGACTATGCAGTATATTATAGTAATGAAGCCTTGGTTACCACGTCGTACCGCCTTTTTGGCCGTGCCAAATATGGAATGGCGAGCACACTAAGCCAACGAATAAAAACAAAAGATTTTTCTTGTGATAGCAGATTAGAACCAGCAAATATGGTTTGGCGCAGAGCTAATATTTGCGCAACTTTGCGCGATAAATGGCAAAACAAAGAAAAACTAACAAAGCTACTAAACAAATTGGCCTTAAGCGAAAAAAATATCGCGATAGCACAGCAATGTTATAGCTTTGGTGCCCTATGGCAATTAATAGAGCAAAACAGCCCTGTCCTTACTCAACAGCCGCTTAAAAACAGCCAAATAATTGCCGAAGGACAAAAATTACAAGCAATAATAAACAATGCAACCGCAATTGAGCAACAGGAAGATATATATGTTTTACCTTCAGAAACGATAATAACAGTTATGAGCGCCTGAAGCCGATGAAAGCATTAAAAATTGCTGTGATAGCTCATATAAAATATCCAATCAAGCAACCATTTGTTGGTGGATTAGAATGCTTTACCTATACTTTAACTAAAGGTCTGATTAAACGTGGCCATCAAGTTACCTTATTCGCAGCGGCTGGCAGCGACATCGAACTTAATTCAAGCTTTATATCTGACCCCACAGCAGATAATTTTGGCCCCAAAAAGCTACCAGCATATGAAATTTCTCCAGCTGAATTGACTATGTATCAAGAATATTGTGCTTATAACAAATTGATGTACAAGTTAAAAAACGCTGAATTTGATATAATTCATAATAACTCTTTACATCACACTGTGTTAGATTTTTCAGAAACCTTAAAAATACCAATGGTAACCACCCTACATACCCCGCCATTGGCGTGGCTTGCAGCCGCCTTTACCAGCCGACCAAAACAGAACAATTTTATTGTAACTATTTCCGACTATATGAAGCAGCTTTGGCAAGAGATAGCCCCAAGCAAGGCGGTAATATTAAATGGTATAGCTTTACAGCAATTTACCTTTGTACCAAATGAAGCTAAAGAAAATTATGCTATATGGTTTGGGCGCATCACGCCAGAAAAAGGCACCCATTTAGCAATACAAGCGGCACAAAAAGCCCAAATGCCACTAAAAATTGCAGGCGCTATATATGATCAGCTATATTTTGATAATTACATTCAACCACTGCTAAACAATCAAACTAACTATATAGGCCATCTAGATCATAATAACCTAGCCAAGCTTATAGGAAAAGCCAGGCTTAGTCTTTGTACGCCCTGTTGGGATGAGCCATTTGGCCTAGTAATAGCAGAATCACTCGCTTGCGGAACCCCCGTAGCTGCCTTTAAAAGAGGTGCCATACCAGAACTTTTGAGCCCACTGAGTGGAGCCTTGGCAGAACCAAATAATGTAGAAGCATTAGCAGCAGCCATAACCAAAGCTAGCAACCTAAGCCCTGTCGATTGTCGTGCTAGGGCGGAAGAAATTGCAAACTTCGACATTATGTTAAACAAATACGAAAAACTCTATGAAACAATACTCAAAAAAATATAAAATAGGCTATTATATACATCACCATGGTGACGGGCACAGACAACGAGCGCTGGCCATAGCCTCATATGCCCCAGAATATTTTACTTTATTGGGTACGAATCTTGCAGGAAACTGTGACAATTTTGATTATATAGATCTAGAGGATGACAAAGTAGCACCGGGATATAGGCGCCACAACGAATATCTTGTAGCAACGCACTACACCCCTATCGGCGTTAGCTCTATTAAACAACGCGTACAACGAATCACTCAGTGGATAGCAAAAACTGAACCAGCATTAATAGTAGTAGATGTATCGGTAGAAATCGCGATGTTGGCACGCTTATGCTCAACACCAACTATCTATGTCCGCCTCACTGGCAACAGATTGGATACTGCGCATATCGAAGCGTTTAGCAACGCTAACGCTTTATTGTGCCCTTATCATCGATTACTAGAAGCGAACGACACGCCAGATTGGATAATAAAAAAATCACATTTTTTTTCTAATTTAACACAATTTTATAATAAACAAAAAAACCAACAAAAAATTATCACTATCGTTTTAGGCGCTGGAGGCCATGATCTTTCAATTGATAGGCTAATAGAAATAGCACGACAATTGCCATTGTGGCAATTAGAAGTAATAGGACCAATAGACGCAAAAAAAACTACCCAACCATTGCCTAAAAATTTAAAGCTAAATGGCTGGGTAAAAAACCCTGAAACATATATACAAAAAGCAAATTTAGTAATTGGCTCAAGCGGCGATGGCCTATTGGCTAATGTTATCTCGGCAAACAAACCATATATTTGTCTACCCCAAAGGCGCCCCTTCGAGGAGCAGTGGGCAAAGGCTAAACGGTTACAAGAAATAGGGGCCGCTATTGTGCCCCAAGGCACAACAATTAACTGGGCAGAATTGGTAACTCAAACGCTGAACAAAGGAAATCTAATGGGGCTATTACAAGATGGACAAGATGCAGCGAAAGCAGCACAATTTATATTAACTACAGCACATGGCAGCTTATAATGCCAAGCGTGCTAACTCTAAACAAAAATCGTGAGCTACATTTACTAAACCTAATAGAAGGCTTGAACCGCTCAACAAAATTACCAACAGAACTTATAATAGTAGAAATGGGTGATACTTCATATAAATTACCACAAAGCAACTTTCCAATAAAAACTATAGCCATGCCATGTGAAACCCTACCACTGGCTAAAGCACGCAACATAGCGGCAAAAAACGCAGTATCCTCTACTTTATTATTTTTGGATGTAGACTGCATTCCAGCAAGCAATTTTGTAGAAATTATGTTTCAAGCAGTACGCCATTATAATCAGATAATAAGCTGTGAGGTACGTTATCTGCCCCGAATCACACAAATGCAGCTAGAAGAAAAACAATTAAAGTTTTTAGGAAAACCGCACGAGGCACGCTCTTTCCCTAAAAAAGGTTATAAAATAGAACATAATCCTGGCTTATTTTGGTCTTTGGCCTTTGGTCTTAGCATAGATATTTTTACCCAAATCGGCTTATTTTCAGAAGATTATATCGGCTATGGAGCGGAGGATACAGATTTTGGCTTTCGAGCAGCAGCTCGAAACATAGAGCATTGGCTAACCAGCGAAACTCGCGTTTACCATCAATATCATGAAAGCACCGAACCACCCTATCAACATTTTTTCGACATAATAGCAAATGCCAAAACATTTTATAAAAAATGGCAACAATGGCCAATGGAAGGGTGGCTAACAACTTTTGCAAAGGAGGGACTCATAGAGTGGCGACCGCAGGATAATGATATTATTATACTAGCTGCACCCTACACAAGCTAAAATTTTTATGATAAAAGCAGATATTTATTATTTCAAATTCTAGCAAAGGTATATCCATGCGCTTTCCCCGGTTATCTGCTTTTTTATACACAGCAATCGTTTTAATAGGACTATTGCTGGCTTTGCCAAATCTTTTTAGTAAAGAGTTCATGCAAAAATATTTGCCATTCTTACCAGACACACGAGTAACATTAGGACTTGATTTAAAAGGTGGATCGTATTTAGTATTAGAGATAGATAAGGCTGCGCTAATCAAGGAAAAATTGCAAAATAAACTTGAAAATATTTCGCAGCAGTTAAACGACAAAAAATTACAAATCAATACAATCAAAGCTAACAATAATGCTATAACCATAACAGCAAAAAATCCAAAAGACCTCAATGCTATAGCCACTGCACTAAAAAATATAAATGCTATAAAAATCGCCTCGCAAGCTGAGCAGCTAAACATAACTTTGGCAGATGATGAACTAAACACACAACTTAAGCAAGCCATTGAACAAAGTGTAGAAATTATACGCAAAAGAATAGATGAAGTAGGCGTAGCAGAACCATCTATACAAAAAATAGGCAGTGACCGCGTCATGGTGCAACTACCTGGAATGCAGCAACCAGGACAATTGCGCGCCTTGCTTGGAAAAACAGCAAAACTTAGCTTTCACCTTGTTGACAGTACAGCAGATAAAAATGATCCGCCAGTGGGCGTGTCAATCTTACCAAGTTTTAAAGACAAAGCGCAAACTTTCGCTATAAAAGACCATATTTCACTGGATGGCAACACATTAACTGACGCTAGGGCCTATGATGATATGTCTGTGCCAGGCGGCCAAGTAAAAATCATGTTCAAGCTTAATGGCGAAGGCACCAGAGTTTTTAGAGAAATCACTGAGCAAAATATGCAAAAGCCTTTTGCCATAGTGCTAGACGATAAAGTACTAACGGCCCCCATAATTCAAGGCGTTATACCAAATGGAAACGGCGAGATAACGGGCAGCTTCACCATGCCAGAGGCAATACAATTATCAGCACTATTACGCGCTGGCGCTTTGCCCGCTCCCCTAACTGTAGTAGAAGAGCGCACTGTAGGGCCAGATTTAGGAGCCGATGCAATTAAAATGGGTGTCTATACGGGTATCGCAGGCTTTATCTTAGTAGCTTTATTTATGTTTTTATTATATGGCATGTGGGGGTTAATAGCTGATATCGCTTTAGCATTACATACAATTTTAACTTTTGCTGCCCTCAGCCTTTTAGGAGCAACTCTAACCTTGCCTGGTATAGCAGGTATAATCCTAGGTATCGGTATAGCTGTAGATGCCAATATTTTAATAAATGAACGCATAAAAGAAGAGACGCGTAAGGGCGCAGGAGCATTAGCAGCCCTTGACCGTGGTTTTTCCAATGCATTTTCTACCATCATAGATGCAAATGTTACAGCTATCTTAGCTACTATAGTTTTATATTATTATGGCTCTGGACCAGTACGTGGCTTTGCTGTAACAATGGGGCTTGGCATAATTATTTCCATGTTCACCGATATCACACTAGTGCGTATGATGATGGCTTGGATAATCAGGCAGCGCAAAATACAACGCCTACATATAACACCTTTTCTTACCTCCATACCGCAATATACAAATTTTAAATTTATGAATGCTCGCTTTATAGGCATAGCAACTTCTATCGTGCTTTCGGTGGCCTCCATTTTTCTCTTTTTTAAACCTGGATTAAATTATGGTATAGATTTTAAAGGGGGCACCCAAATTTTGATAACTACTCCACAGCCACCAGAGCTTAGTAATTTGCGCAAAACCCTTTCGCAACTTGGCCTAGGAGAAATTGCTTTGCAACAAGTAAACAATGAAAATTCTGTTATGATTCACATTGAGCGACAAGCAGGAGGCGAGCAAACACAAACACAAGCGGCAGATAAAACTAGGGCAGCAATTACCAAGCTATACCCAAATGTTAAATTTGGCAGCACTGACATTGTAGGACCAAAAGTTTCTAGCGAGCTAGCTAAAAATGGCTTAATCGCTGTTATTTTAGCAGGCCTCGCAATGACAGCTTATATATGGTGGCGCTTTGAATGGTATTTTGCCATAGGCGCTATTATCACCCTAATACTTGATGTAACGAAAATGTTAGGATTTTTTGCCATATTTCAAATAGACTTTAATTTAACGGCAATAGCTGCACTTTTAACAATAGTAGGCTATTCAGTAAATGACAAAGTAGTAGTATATGATAGAATGCGCGAAAATTTACGAACCAATGTAAAAGTGCCCTTACGACAGATTATTGACAATTCTATAAATCAAGTATTTATGCGCTGTTTGTTTACATCACTTGCAACCATACTGGCTATGTTGCCAATGGCTCTTTGGGGCGGCGTTGCAGTACACAATTTTGCAGTGCCTATGGTAATTGGCGTGATTATAGCTACCTCCTCTTCTATATTTATTGCCGCACCAATTCTATTACTCTTAGGCGATTGGCAAAAAAAACGCCATGATAAAAAGTAAGTAAAGCTATTTAAATTTAACCTATATTGCTTATTTGTAATGTTATAATATTTTATAAATTATATTTATAAGTTCTAGCCAAGCGTATCAGAAAGGCAAGCAAAATGGCATCCGCTACACCGCTTATAACTACTATTAGCGTTGGTTTATGCCTGGCTTTTCTTTTCGGCATAGTAGCGAATAAGTTAAAAATCTCTCCCTTAGTAGGGTATTTATTAGCTGGTATAATTGTAGGGCCTTATACGGGTGGCTTTCATGCTGACCCAGAGCTCACACACCAACTGGCTGAATTTGGCGTAATTTTATTAATGTTTGGCGTAGGTCTGCATTTTTCGCTAAAAGATTTACTTTCTGTGCGTACTATAGTGATACCAGGAGCAATATTGCAAATTCTCGTATCAACGCTCTTAGGGTTACTTTTAGCGTGCATTATGGGCTGGGGCATGGCCAGCGGCATTGTTTTTGGCCTTGCACTTTCTACAGCCAGTACTGTTGTTGTATTACGTAATTTACAAGAGCGACGTTACATTGACAGCGACGCAGGACGTATTGCCGTAGGTTGGCTAGTGGTAGAAGATCTAGTAATGGTATTGGCTTTGGTTCTAGTACCATCGCTTGGTACAGGCTTGGCAACAAAAGCTCATAAATATTCTGACCCCTTGCTATCCGCTTTTCACCTCACTATTACTGGCGTCGTAGCGCTAACTATAATCAAAATCTTACTTTTTATAGCCGTTATGCTTATTATAGGACGGCGCTTAATACCTTGGTTGTTGGAATTAACAGCTCAAACTGGTTCAAAAGAACTTTTTCGGCTTAGTGTACTAGCTATTGCCTTGGGAGTTGCTTTTGCTGCCTCAGAAGTTTTTGGCGTATCATTAGCTCTAGGTGCTTTTTTTGCTGGTATGATAATGAGCGAAACAGATTTAAGCCAACGCGCCGCAGAAGAATCTTTGCCTTTACGCGATGCTTTTGCCGTATTATTTTTTGTCTCTGTAGGCATGTTGCTTAACCCAGCAACTATTTGGCACTCCTTTTTTCCTTTATTGCTAACTCTATTGATAATATTGGTAGGCAACGCTACCACAGCCTATATATTAGTTCGAGCATTTAGATATAATATCAAAACAGCTCTTACTATAGCTGCATGCTTGGCACAGATAGGCGAATTTTCCTTCATGCTAGCAAGTCTTGGGAATAATCTTCATTTATTAAATAATCTAGCTCGTGACCTTATTGTAGGTGCAGCAATAATATCTATTATTGTAAACCCTTTAATTTTTATAGCTACCGATAAAATAAAAGAACTCCTAGAGAGTAAGCAACCTCGCGATGATATAATACCGCTCGACGATACAGCAGAAGAAGAACTCTATTTACCGCAAGCGAATTTTACAGATCATATTATCCTAATAGGTTTTGGCGCTATAGGCTCTATATTATATTCCTCTCTTTCGAAAAAGGGGGAACAGATTGTGCTTATAGACGAATCGCGTAGACCAACACAATTGGATAACCAAAATACAATTTTTATTCGAGGTAATGGTGTAAATAAAGAGATTCTACTTGCAGCCAATATCGCAAATGCTAAATACCTTGTTTTAACTATGAGTCATACTTTCGAGGCAGGCCAAATAATTATACTGGCCAAACAACTAAACCGCAATATTTATATTGTTACAGATACTAAAGAAGCTTCAGCTGCACGCTATATGTTAGATCTAGGAGCTAACAAAGTTGTAACAGACGCACAAGAAATAGCTAATGGTATTCTAAAAATACTACAAGAAAAAAGTACTAATAAGCAATTATTAGTAAGCGATAAACGGAGCGAAAGTGAAAATTAAACAATATATATGGCCAATATTTGGCGTTATCGTAATGCTATTATCAGCTCGTCTGCTTTATCATGAGTTCTACAACCCACATAGCCAATTATTTCATCTTTCAATGAGCGACCTGCTCTCACGTCTAAAAAATATAGGCTATAGCAGATGGGTAGCAGCAAGCATATGTACTGTCGTTGCTTACACTGCATTAGCTGGATACGACCGCATTGCGCTTGAGCATTTAAACCGCAAAATCTCTTGGTGGTTCATAGCCATATGCTCTTTTAGCGCTTATGCTTTATCCCATAGCATAGGAGCATCTATATTTTCTGGCGCGGCCATACGGTATCGCGCTTACTCTACACAGGGTTTGAGTGGTTCTGAAGTAGCGATTTTGGTTGGTTTTTGTTCGTTAACTTTTGCTCTAGGCGTTACTATACTTACGGCTTTTATTTTATTGATAAAACCAGATATTGTTTACTTAATACAACCATATTTAACACATATCCTACATAGATCCTTCACGGAGCCATATTTAAAAACGGCTGCTTTTGCAATGGGGCTTATACTAACAGGCATAATTATTTTATATATAGCTGGTAGTTGGTTGCAACTACGGCCGCTTACTTTGGGCAAAAATATAAAACTTACCTATCCCAAATTACCTATCGTTTTAAAACAACTCAGCCTAAGTCCTTTGGAAATTTTGGGCTCAGCTGGTATTATATATTTTATGCTACCATCAGCCCTACACGCCAATTTTATAATTGTTCTCGCGGCTTTTTTAGCATCATTTACTATAGGTATTTTATCAAATGCTCCAGGAGGTGGACTTGGAGTATTTGAAGTTATTTTCATAAGTCTAGTGCCAAACATAGATGCACGCGACTTACTCGTAGCCTTAATTGTCTTTCGCTGTTTATACCTTATTTTACCATTAATAATTTCATTATTTTTCGTAGCTATATTTGAAATACAACAATATCGTATAAGACATAAAACTTAATACGGGCCAGCAACCCTATATTAAAGATTAAAGGACAGACACGCAACTAGCTTTAGTTCTTTTTATTTCTATGCCCACCGCCTTGGGCGCCAAATCCAATTTTTCAACACGTACCTGAATAGACTGTATCAACTCATGTTGTAACAAATTAGAGCAAAGCATCTCAGCCAATGTTTCAACAAAATCTATATGAGTATGAGTAGCTAAATCTAATATAGCGTCTAAAATTATATCATAAGAAAAAATATCGCAAATATTCTTTACAGATGCCCGCGGAGCCAAGATTTCTGCTATTACATTAAAGCATACACGTTGTTTTACACCACATTCATGCGCATAAATACCCACATCCATATCAAGAATATAATCCCGTACGTATATACGCATTAGATGCTCTACGTTTGGCAAAGTAACATCAGCGATAGGCGTTAATAAATTTGCCACTTCATCTAACAATACACGCTCTATTAATAAAAAATCTGGATCATAAGGCAAAATACGAGCAACATCAGCAGAAGCAAACGGCGCAGACAAGCCAATTACTAGACTTTGCTGTTTACAAAATCTGATAAATTGAAAAATATCAGCTATATTAAATTTGTGCCACAAAAACTGCTCGCTAGCATCTAGCCACAGAATTACACCAGAAAATACCTCATTAACTGTACTAATTATCTTATTTGAGATATAAAGCAATGGAGCTATTTTTTGCAACAAACTATATTCATTCAAAAACTTTATATCAAATTCTTGCAAAGCAATGTAAAGAGGCGGTTTTTCTTGCAAAAGCTTGTATTTCTGCATTACTTCAGCAACTGAGCCATACACAATAGCTGAAGCTGCTATAGCTGGCGACCAATTAACCATGCTTAAAAAAATTATATGACTAATCGAATCTAATGATCCAGACTTAAGATCGGCTTTTACTATCAGCTGTGTCACTCAATAACCCTATAGGAGTAATACGAACTTGCGAAATATTACGTTGTTCCATTTCTATTACAACAAAGTAAAAACCGTCCGCCTCAAAACTTTCGTCCTTTACCGGTATATGCCCAAAATGCCATAGCATATAGCCTGCTAGCGTAGTATAGCGATCTCCTTCATCCACTAAATCCGTATTAAGCACACCACTCAAATAACGTATATCCACAAAAGCTTCTACTAACCAACTACCATCCTTACTCTGCTCTATAACTACCTGCTCATCATCTTCACGCAGGAAGTCACCTGTTATAGCTTCAAAAATATCTGTAGGCGTTGCTACACCTTCAAAAGATCCATGCTCATCTACAATTATGGCCATTTGTACTGGTGCTTGTCGCATTTTTTCCATTAAGCTCAAAACATTTGTATTTTCGTGCACAACTAAAGGCTGCCTCATAAACTTTTTCCAGCTTATTTTTTTACCGTCTAGCCAAGCGGTCACTAAATCTTTTGTTAATGCTACACCTACAAATTCGTCCACCTTGTCACGCGCCAAAATTACTCGGCTATGTTTAAAGTTGGCAATAGTCTGTCGCATCTGCTGCTCATCACCGCTCAAATCAAGCCACTCAATTTCGTTACGAGGCGACATAATAGAGCGCACAGGTCGATCCGCTAAATCTAACACCCCACGTATCATTTCTTTTTCTTCAGGTTTAAACACCTGTCCGGCTACGCTGTGTTCAGCTATCATATCCGTATTTTCACCTAAGTTAGAGGAATCCTCACCTCTAACTCCGCCCAAAAGACGCAAGACCATATCTGCCGTACGAGAGCGCAAATCATTACTATTCGTTGCTTGTTTTTTTCTACTATATTGCGCAAGTTGGTTTAACCCCTCTATTATAATAGAGAAACTTATAGCTGCATACAAGTAGCCCTTTGGTATATGAAAGCCAAACCCCTCTACCACCAAGCTAAATCCTATCATCATCAAAAAGCCTAAGCACAGCATAACTACCGTGGGATGCTTATTTACAAACCCCATTAAGGGCTTCGATGCCAACATCATAAGCGCCATAGCTATACTAACAGCAATTATCATTATAGGAATATGATGCACAATACCCACGGCGGTAATGATGCTATCTAGTGAAAATATAGCGTCTAACACAACTATCTGAGCTATAACCTGCCAAAAAACAGCCTTACCGCTATTTAATTGCCGTTTGGCTATATCGCCCTCTAGCCTTTCGTGCAGCTCCATAGTGCCCTTAGCCAACAAAAAAGCACCGCCAAATAACATTATTAAATTACGCGCCGCAAATGGCAAACCAAAAATAGTAAATAAAGGTTTAGTTAATCCAACGGCCCAGCCAATGCATAAAAGCAAAATTATACGCATAATAAGAGCGCAAGACAGCCCAGTGATACTAGCTTTGCGCGCTATCTCTGGTGGCAGCTTTTCCGCCAATAATGATATAAAAACTAAATTATCTATACCTAATACTAACTCAAGTATAGTTAAGGTTAGCAAACCCATAATTGTGTCTGCGCCTAGTAAGGATTGCATTAATATGTCTCTTTATTAAACTACATTAGTAATAAATATATCACATTATTATTATAACAAATATTTTTCTTATACACTATAGACAAAACCAACAGGATTATCTATACATTATATCTGTGGGTGATTAGCTCAGATGGTAGAGCAGCTGACTCTTAATCAGCGGGTCACAGGTTCGATCCCTGTATCACCCACCAATCAGTTAAGTACTGCCAAAAAACGCCCCACAGCACGCTCCATTCCATAAAGCAACGCATCTGCTGTTAAAGCATGGCCTATAGAAACTTCACTGATTTTATTAACTTTATCTAATAACAACGGCAAATTTTCTACCGTTAGATCATGGCCCGCATTTACAGCTAACCCTGCTAACTTAGCGGCATGCGCTGTGCTAGCCAAGGCTTCTACGGCAAAATTAGCTGCAGCTTCATTATTATAACAAGCGGCATAAGAACCAGTATATAATTCTATACTATCTACACCTATGGCTGCTAATTTGTTATGACCCGTTGCACCTGCATCAAGAAAAACTGAAACTTTAATAGGTTTTTGCTTAATATGCTGTATTATAGGCACTAATACAGCTATTTGTTGCTCTATATCCCATCCATGATCTGAAGTATTTTGGTGCGGATCGTCTGGCACCAGAGTTATTTGCTGTGCATACGGCATAGCAAGCTCTAAAAATTCTACACTAGGAAAGCCTTCAATATTAAACTGAGCAGCCGGAAATTCAACTTTTAAAAAATTCGCCAACAACTCAATATCTGCATAACGTATATGTCGCTCATCCGGCCGCGGATGTACTGTTATCCCGCTAGCACCAGCCTTCAGTGCTATACGTGCTAGGTCAAGCATATCAGGCCAAGGCAAATTTCTTCTATTTCTTAATAAAGCTATAGCATTTAAATTCACGGATAAAGTTGTTTGTTGCGCAACCATATAATTATCTCACTATAGTAAGTGTTTTTGCTGCTCTCGTTATCGCAGTGTAAAGCCATTTTTCTTTATCCTCTCGAAAAGCGTAGCTTTCATCAAAAAGTAAAATATTATCCCACTGCGATCCCTGAGCCTTATGAACTGTTAAGGCGTAGCCATATTCAAAATCATCATAGCGCTTTTTTAATTGCCACGGAATATCTATCAAAGGATTAATAAAGCTTTCTTTTAGCAATTTTACTTTTACTGATTTTTGTGGCTCATCCTCTGCTTTTATTAATAAATTCATATATGGCTTACCAGACATAATACCAGCTTGCAAGACTTTCCAACAAGAACCATTCATCAGCCCTTTAGCAGCATTATTTCGTTGTGCCACTAACTTATCGCCAGCAGCTGGCAAATCGGTAGAAAAACCTAATAACTCACGAATACGTTTATTATATAACCTTCTAGTTTTATGAGTGCCAATAAGCACCTGATCTGCAGCAAGCACCATGCTTGCAGTTATTTCTTGTCGCTTAATAATTTTAACATCGCCGTAATCTCCATAATCCATTGGCTGCCCCTCTCTAGCCAATTTGGAAAAATGCAAAATCATATTATCTTGCGCTTGCCTAAAGATCTCTTCTAGCTGTATGTCTGGCTTATGATTAGTAAAAAATCCACCGCCACCAATGGGTGGCAATTGCCCCGGATCCCCTAAAACCAAAATTGGCACACCAAAACTAAGCAAATCCTGCCCCAATTTTTGATCTACCATAGAACATTCATCAATAACAACCAATCTGGCTTTTAAAATGTCACTATCGCGATTTAAAACAAAACTCGGTTCTGTCATTTTTTGACCATTTACTTCATCCGCTACTTCAGTCAATCCCGTAGGCCGATAAATCAATGAATGTATAGTAGACGCCCCGTATGCTCCTTTAGAACGCAACACTTGAGCAGCCTTACCAGTATATGCTGCAAAGCGCACTTTTTCACCTATAGTAGAGGCAAAATATTTAGCAAGGGTAGTCTTTCCGGTACCAGCATAACCAAATAGCCTAAATATAGGCTTTTGTTTTTTTTTAAACCAACTCTCTACCTCTTTCAAGGCGAGTTCTTGTTTTACTGAAAGTTGCATATCTTATTTCATTGAGCTTGTTATAAAAAGCCATTTCTAGCATGATTTGCAAATAAAATAAACAAATTATACTTCAAAACGCTGCCAACTAAGATCTAATTGATGCCGCTGCCACGTCAATTGCCTTTTCGCATATTGCTTGGTGCGTGTTTTTATCTGCGCTAAAGTTTGTTGCAGACTATTTTTCTTTGCCAAATAACTCATGAACTCTACCACTCCAATTGCACGCATAGCAGGCAACTCCTCGCTTAACTGCAAATCTGCAAATTTTTGTACTTCCTCCAACGCACCATTAGCAACAAATCCTTCACAGCGTTTTTCAATATTATTATACAGAAGCTGCCTTTCTACATTTAAAATAATTTTTTTGCTATGCTCCCGTGAGATCAAAGCCGGTTGCTTAAAGCCTTGCCAATAACTCAAAGGTTTACCAGAAGATTCTAAAACCTCCAAAGCTCGCACTATACGATGCCCATCGCCAGCATCGATTCGTTGCGCAGATGTTGCATCTTGTTGCTGCAATAATTTATGTAGCTCTTCACTACCTTCAGAAAATAACCTCCCACGCCATTTTTCTCGTATAGCTTCAGCTGGTTTAGGAATTACCGCCAAATTACCCAACAGAGCATTAAAATATAGTCCCGTTCCACCAACAAATATAATTTTACTAGCTGCTGGCACTTTATTTATCAAAAAACTTACATCAGAAAGCCAATCCCCCACACTATAAGCTAGCTTAGGACTTACATAGCTATATAAACAATGATCTACCTGCAAATATGCATCTGCGGGCGGTGCAGCAGTTAAAATCTCTAGCCCCTTATAAATTTGCATCGAATCACAATTTATTATCACCGCATCATACTGTTCGGCTAAGCGCATAGCAAAAGCAGATTTTCCGCTGGCAGTAGCACCAGTTAATAAAATATAGCGATAATCAGCTAATTGCATTTAAGATTCACGCTCATAGATAGCAAAAACGCTATTATAACTATCTTTTGCTCCCTTTCGGATAATTTTACGCAATTTACGAACCCAGTTACCAGGAAAATCGCCAAAAAATATATGCGCGTCTCCAACCAAAAAAGCTAATATTATCGTAACATATAGCTTACTTATATAAGGCGCGGCCTGTTTATAAATTTGCTCGCCACCAATAATAAATACCTCCTCTGTCTTTAAGCCTGCTGCTGCTACAACCGACACTGCCATTGCTTCGGCCAAAGAATCGCAAAATATAACTGGCGTAGAAGAGCCACTATTGTCTACAGACTTCAAACTGCGACTTACTACAATATTGGTTCGGCTCTTAAGAGGCTCGGGCAAGCTTTGCCAAGTCTTGCGCCCCATGATAACAGGATGGCCAGATGTTAGCTGTTTAAATCTACTTAAATCACTTGGCATATGCCAAGGCATACGGCCACCCTGGCCAATAACTCCATTTTTTGTAACAGCCAGAATAGCCGAAAAACTAGGCTTCACACCGCCACCATAGCCTTTATGTGTGGATGCGCAACATAATTTTGCAAGTTGAAGTCCGTAAAATCAAAGGCAAAAATATCGCTAACATTTTTATTCAACTGCATAATTGGTAACGGATGTGGTTGCCGCTGCAGCTGAAACTGCGCCTGGTCAATATGGTTATTATAAAGATGTACGTCACCAAAGCTGTGTATAAATTCGCCAACTTCTAACTTGCATATTTGCGCTATCATAAGAGTGAGCAACGCATAAGAAGCTATATTAAATGGTACACCCAAAAAAACATCTGCCGAACGCTGATACAATTGACAAGACAATTTTCCCTCTGCAACATAAAACTGAAACAAACAATGGCATGGCGGAAGAGCCATTTCGCTTAAACAAGCTACATTCCAAGCACTTACTAGCAAACGTCGTGAGGTCGGATTAATTTTTATCTGTTCTATAAGATTTTTTATCTGATCAATATGCTCGCCATCACTTGTAGGCCAAGAACGCCATTGATAACCATAGATTTTACCTAAATCGCCACTTCTGTCAGCCCATTCATCCCAGATAGACACGCCATGCTTATTCAGCCATTTTACATTAGTATCCCCACGCAAAAACCATAAAAGTTCTGCTATTACAGAGTGGATATGTATTTTTTTTGTAGTTAAAAGCGGAAAACCTTGCGCCAAATCAAACCGCATTTGATAACCAAATATAGATTTAGTGCCAACGCCAGTGCGGTCACTTCTCGATGTACCGTTGTTTAACACATGTCGCAATAATTTAAGATAGGCTTGCATAAAATTATTTTTATCATAGATAAAAGCAAGACGTCAATGATTAACAAGCTTGCCAGTTTTATATTTTTGATATAGCTTGAGCAAAAATTTTAACCACGGGGAACTTATGACAATAACAAAGAACAACGAGCAAGAAGAGCTAAAAGTAGGTAACTTTAAAGCCATTCTTATAGCTGCATCTGGAAATTTAATAGAGTGGTATGATTTTTATATTTATGCTGCCACTTCTATATATTTCGCATCCCAATTTTTTCCTTCAAATGGGGATATCATAATAGAGCTACTTAAATCAGCTAGCGTATTTTTTGTCGGCTTTTTAATGCGCCCTATAGGTGGATGGCTATTTGGTAGCCTAGCCGACAAGCACGGGCGCCGTACGTCTATTCTCATCGCAATATCGATTATGGGGTTAGCCTCTTTCCTCACAGGCTTAGTGCCGACTTACGAGCATATAGGCGCTTGGGGGGCGTTGCTACTTGCTATTTTACGCATGCTGCAGGGGCTTTCAGCTGGCGGACAATACGGTTCTATAGCAGCTTATATTAGTGAAGCATCGGTAAAAGGTCGCCGCTGTTTCTTTTCTTCCTTTCAGGCTATGACCTTAGTTAGCGGTATGCTTATAGCCAGTCTTGTAGTCTATCTTTTAAGCACAAGCTTGCCAGAAGCGGCAATGCGTAACTGGGGATGGCGTATTCCCTTTCTTTTAGGCGGATTAGTTTCAATACTAGCTTTTATTTCTCAGTCTTACCTACATGAAACCGTAAAAATAGAAGACAAAACGCAAAAAGAAACTGGCAATATAGTTACATTATTTACTACCTATAAAAAAACGTTTTTATTGGTTTCCGGATTTACGGCTGCTGGCTCCCTAACCTTCTATACTTTTACGACCTATATGCGTACATATTTATTCACAACAAGCGACTTTAGTAAGTCTACGGCACAAGCAATAGTAACTGGTGCCCTTTTTGTATATATGATATGTTTACCGCTGTTTGGCTGGTTGGGTGATAAAATTGGCACACGTGCCTGCTTGCGCATATGGACAATATTATCAATAATAACAATTATTCCACTGTTAAATATTATAGGCCGCACCCATAACAGCATGATAGCTTTCGCTTGCATTGTCAGCTTGCTATGGATTTCTTCCTTATATTATGCCGTTAGCAATATCGTTAAAGCCGAAATGTATCCACGCTCTATTCGAGCTCTTGGAGTAAATGTTTCCCATGCAGTAGCTAATGCGCTTTTTGGTGGATCTGCTAGCATGGTTGCGCTTTACTTCAAAGATATAGGATATGGCCATGTATTCGGCTATTATGTAACCTTTATGATGATAATAGCGGCAATATCTAGCTGGTTAATGCCAGATGCTAGAACCTATAGCGATCTTTATAAATAAAGGGCTTTCAATTTCCCTAATTGCTTTGCTACTAGATAGTAAAAAATTATTCTATTTTTTTTCGTTTCACTAGACATAAGCTGTGCTACTTCATGCACAGCTTTTTTTGCCGTTTCTATATCAACATCTAGCTTATCCATAGCAAAATTTTTGGCTACCAATTCTAATTCTTTTTCATCGCTGACAGCTACATAACGGGCATCTTGATCCTGCATAATCAAACGCAAATCACTGGAAAGTTTTTCTATCGCCTTTGTGTCAGGATTTTTATCATAATTTTTTATGTCATCTATATATTTACACATAAAGTTTCGCTTTCATTAATCTATCTGTTTTTAGTTAGCTAGCGCAAAAGGTACATAGAGCAAGAGCTAACTTGGGTTAAAACTTTTAAAAGCTACCCCCTTTCAAATTAGCAAAAAATAGCTTATATTAACTATGCTGATTATAATTTCAGCTATGGTAATAAATTGGCAATGCAATAAGCCTATTGGACCCGGGGGCGGTACCCGGCGCCTCCACCAAAAAGTTATTTATGGGGGCGAAACAGGATCGACAAGGGTCTAAAGATTGTACTTTTACTCGGCATTGTACCGCCGTTATCGGGCTAAACTTGTAGTTGCAAACGACAACTATGCAGGAGCTGCTCTCGCTGCTTAGGCAGTGCGAAAGCTCAATTATGAGTCTTAGATCTTTGCAGGTTTAAGCGGGGCCTGGGGGCGCCTGGCAACAGAAGCCCCCGCCGAGATTTATATATTTGTAAAGGCAGTAGAATGGCAGATGATCTTATACGTTATGATATTTTAGTAAAAGATGCTCTGCGAGAAGTCATACACAAGGTTTTGCTAGAGGTTTCTATAGCAGGATTACCTGGCGACCACCATTTTTTTGTTACTTTTTTAACCACGGCTCCAGGCGTCAAAATCTCTTCCCGGTTAAAAAAGCTTTATCCCTCTCAAATGACTATAGTTATACAACATCAATTTTGGGATCTTATCGTAAATGACCTACAATTTGAAATCAATCTTTCTTTTAGCAATATAGCGGAAAAATTGGTAGTACCTTTTGCTGCTATACAGTCTTTTTACGACCCACAGGCCTCTTTTGAAGCAGCGTTTGATTTACCAGATGTCGCGCAAGAAACCTCTCAAGCCCCCAGTCCAATTACAACAAAATCACGCTCTTCGCTAAGTAACTTCGCATCCGGCAATCCTACAGCTAATACAGAAAAGCCTAATAAAAAAGCGCAAAGCGAAAATATAGAAACAACAGAGAAAACCCCCGCCGCTAGTAATCCAGCACGTGTAGTTTCTCTAGACGATTTCCGTAAAAAAAGAGATTAACAGTTAAAATTATTATGGCCAGGAAACAAAAAAGTAAACCTGACTATATTTCTATACTTAATCCGACGCAGCAAGAAATTGTTGAAAATACCGAGGGGGCTTTATTGGTATTAGCTGGGGCTGGTACTGGTAAAACTAAAACCTTAACCACAAGAGTAGTACATATTTTGCATACTGGTCTGGCACAGCCAGATGAAATTTTGTGCGTTACATTCACCAATAAAGCTGCGAAAGAAATGAAGCTGCGCATAGAGGCTTTGATTGGCGCCGATGTAAATAATATGACCTGGCTTGGAACGTTTCATGGCATAGGCGCAAAATTTTTACATCGTCATGCTCAGCTTATCGGATTAAAAAATGATTTTACCATCATTGATAAAGACGATAGAAAAAAAATATTAAAAAAAATTCTTGAAACAACGGCAATAAAAAATGAAGACATTGTTAGAAAAACAATTGCTGATAACATAGAATTATGGAAAGGTAGCGCGCTTTTACCAACCGAAATCAGCGAAGCTGTCATTAAAAGTCCAAAAACTGAGGCCGCGCCTTTTTTAACCCTAGATTTTATACGCAATGTTTACACAATTTATCAACAAACATTAAAAAATATGAATGTTTGTGATTTTGGTGATTTGCTGATGTATACAGGAAAAATTCTACAACACAATCCGGACATCTTATCTTATTATCAAAAAAAATTCCGCTATATATTAGTGGATGAATACCAAGACACAAACCTAGCACAATACTTATTCTTAAATCGCTTAGCAAGAAGAACAGATGGCTCCGCTCCAAATATTTGCTGCGTTGGCGACGACGACCAATCTATTTATAGTTGGCGCGGCGCTAATACAGAGCATATGCTACGCTTTACTAAAGATTTTCCAGAGGCAAAAATAATTCGCTTAGAGCGCAATTATCGCTCTAGAGATCACATATTAAATACAGCTAATCAGCTAATAGCAAAAAATGCAAATCGCTTAGGAAAACAGCTATATCCAAACCAACCTACACAGCATAACGCAAAAATATATTACTACGAAGAGCAAACCGGAGAAAATGAAGCCGACCGAATTGTAGAAATTATAACTAGACTGCATAGTAATGGCCAAGCGCTTAACGACATGGCTGTCTTAGTGCGATCACGTATGTTGCTAACTGAATTTGAGGGACATTTTACAAGAGCACAGATAAAATACCGGCTCGTAGGCAGTAGTAATAGAAATGACAAAAAGGAAAACAAAGATTTACATGCTTATTTAGCTTTGCTTATGCACCCAAATAACAATTTAGCCTTTGAGCGTATTATTAATACTCCGCGCCGTGGTCTAGGAAAGACAAATTTACAAAAAATACGATTATATGCCGAAAATCACCAGCTTTCGCTATATGCAGCTTTAGTTGAAATGGTCGAAGCTAAAGCTTTTCCTAGCAAACTAAACGAAACTTTAAATAAATTTATCCAAAATTTTAAAGATTGGTCCGATTTCATGAAAATTGCTAGTGTAAAAGAATTAGCGATTAACATTTTGGACAAAACTGGCTATAAAGATATGCTTCTCGACAAAGATCCTGAAGGAGAAAAAAAGCTACAAAACTTGAATAATCTGATAAATGAAATGGCACATTATGAAAGTTTAAATGTATATTTAGAAGCCATTAGCTTACAAATAGAAAATACTGAAACCGATAACCTAGATGCTGTAAATTTAATGACTATGCACGCGGCAAAAGGGCTAGAGTTTGAAACAGTATTACTGCCAGGTTGGGAAAAAGACTTCTTTCCATTTTTGCACAGAGGTAATGACATAGAAGAAGAACGCAGATTGGCCTATGTAGCTATAACACGCGCCAAAAACAACATTTATATAACCTATGCCAAGCTTCGCTATATCTATGGCAAATTGCACCTGACAGGAGGAAGGTCAAATTTTATAAATGAATTGCCTTCTGAATTATTACAACATAAAGAGAACATACCATTTGCAAAACCAAAAACTAAAATAAATATCCATTATCGGCATAATTTTCAAATCGGCGATCGCATAAGTAGCAAGTTAGGCTTCGGCACAATCGTAGACATCGAAGGCGATAAATTAACAGTGGATTTTGATAA
Organism: Bartonella sp. TP; assembly: GCF_030406085.1. Classification (NCBI taxonomy): domain Bacteria; kingdom Pseudomonadati; phylum Pseudomonadota; class Alphaproteobacteria; order Hyphomicrobiales; family Bartonellaceae; genus Bartonella; species Bartonella sp. TP. The sequence goes on along the minus strand of NZ_CP129002.1, from coordinate 926,925 downwards.
TGAAGGAAAAAGACCTGTAATGGCAAATTGGGCAAAATTTGTAAAAGATTAAAAATATATTTGCTAGCCTACATAATTTTTGCTATCATACAGCTTGCCGATTAATTTTATAGGCTAGCGTAATGAAAGCTTTTTTTTCCTTTATAATTTTAACACTGCTATTTATAACAGCTGTATATTTTTACAATCAACATCATCAACCTGGTCCAGTAGGAGGTGCTTTTACTCTGATCAGCTCTAATAAACAAATAGTCACAGAAAAAGACATAAGGGCAAAGCCAGCTGTAATTTTCTTTGGCTATACCATGTGCCCAGATGTATGCCCAACTACTTTATTTGATATGCAACAATGGATAAAAGCCTTGGGTAATGATGCAGATAAATTAGGTTTTTGGTTTTTCACCGTAGACCCTGAGCGCGACACACCTGAAATTATGAATGAATATCTCAGCAATTCACCCAAAAATATCATTGGCGTAAGTGGAGATCCTGCAGAAGTCCGTAAAGTTATAAAAAACTTTAACATCGTGGCGATAAAAGTCCCAGGAGAAAATAAAGATTACTCTTACGATCATACAGCCGCAGTTATATTGTTACACAAAGGTGGGCGCTCCTTTGGCATCATACCATACCAAGCAGATATCGGCGCTAATAGTGAGCGCGGTAATATTGGCCTAGATAAATTACGCCAACTCATAAAAGAAGACACACAATAATATGCAGCAAGCCAGGTTATATAGCGAAATTCAGGGGCCAGCGGCAAAGGAATATTTCGACAAGCTTACCCAACTTTTTGAAGAAGAAGGACTGCCTGTTGCCATAGTCGAGATATGTGATTCTAAGCAGCTTTATGAAATTTCCTTATACACCAACGAAACAGAATTAGAGCTTGTGAAGCAAAAAATGTTGCAGCTACAACTAACACTACATCTGGCCATAATCGTACAAATCGAAATCTTACCAGATATAGACTGGGTAAAACATTCGCTGCAAGGCCTAAAGCCAGTAGAGACAGAAGCTTTCTTTATTTATGGGGAACATCAGCGTGATAAAATACCACCACATAAATTACCCATAGAAATAGAAGCAGGTCAAGCTTTTGGTACGGGCCATCATGCCACTACAGTAGATTGCCTAAAATTTTTAGAATATTCTATTCCAGTAGTTAAGCCAGAAAAAATCTTAGATATTGGTACCGGCAGCGGCATTTTATCTATAGCAGCAGCAAAATTAGCAAAAAAATTAAACATACATACCCAAATTACTGCTAATGACATAGATCCTGTTGCAGTAAAGGTAGCCCTAGAAAATATCGAGTTAAACAATGTAAAAAGTTCGATAAGGATATACCACGCAGATGAGCAAGATATAATTAAAAACGCAGCCCCATTCAATTTAATAGTTGCAAATATTTTAGCCAGCCCCTTAATACATCTTGCTCCAACGATAAGCAATATTATAGCCCCTAACGGTGCATTGATATTATCCGGTATATTAATTAGCCAAGCAGAAAAAATCGTAGAAATTTATAAGCAACACGGCTTCGCTTTAGAAAGTCAACTATATACAACAGAATGGGCTAGCTTATATTTTCGTACTATATCCCAAAAAAATGAGGCCAACGATGTTTCAGTCCTTTTCCATTAATAGCGATGCTAGCAAGAGCAGAGAGCGTATAAATGCACTACGGGCATTAATGCAAAGTAAAAATATAGATGCATATTTCGTACCCTTATGCGATGAACATCAAGGGGAATATATTGCGCCTTACGCGCAACGCCTACAATGGCTAACAGGATTTACTGGCTCAGCTGGCATGGCGTTGATACTAAAAGATGCAGCCATTTTTTTTACCGATGGGCGTTATCAATTACAAGTGCGCAGCCAAACAGATGCAAGCCTTTTTACTTACGAAGATTTTACTATAGTCTCGCCTATAGCTTGGCTAAAAGCTAACGGCACTGGATTAAAACTAGCAATAGATCCCTGGTTGCATACAATACAGCAAGTTCAACAATTAAAGCAGCAGCTTAATGAACAAAATGGTGAGCTTATCTGCATAGCAGAAAATTTAGTGGATGCTATATGGCTCGAGCAACCAGAAAAGCCACATACCGCTGTAAAACAACATGATGTAAAGTATAGCGGCAAACCCGCACAGGAAAAAATCAAAGAACTGCAGCAAACACTTATCCAAAGCCAAAAAGAAAATCTTATCTTAACCGATACGACATCTATAGCCTGGTTATTTAATATACGGGGCAACGATGTCGATCATACACCTATAACTTTAGCCTTTGCTTGTGTAGAAACGCAAAATAAACCAAGCCTTTTTATCTCCTCCAAGAAACTCCAACCACATGTTACAGCTTATTTAAGTGATATTTGCACGCTATATGATGCAGATAATTTTATAGACTATATTAAAAATAAAGCAGCCTCTGGTGCCTTATTTAGCCTGGATCCACAAAGCTGCTGCGAAAAAATACATGAAACTATTATCGAAAATGGTGGCAAAATAAGCTTTGTATCAGATCCAATAAAATATGCAAAGGCCCTTAAGAATCCTACAGAGATTGCAGGTGCAAAAAAAGCCCATATACGCGATGGCGTTGCGCTAACCCGCTTTCTTTGCTGGTTATCAAAACAGGAAATAGAACAAATTACGGAAATAGATGCTGCCAAAAAGCTTGAAGAACTACGTATAGAAACGGCCAAAAAATTTGGTAGCGAATTACAGGATATCTCTTTCGACACCATCTCCGGTGTAGGACCACATGGGGCTATTATTCATTACAGAGTAACCGATGAAACCAATGCCAAATTTACACCAAATACGCTATATTTAATTGACTCTGGCGGCCAGTATCTAGACGGCACCACAGATGTAACGCGCACCATAGCTCTTGGAGAAGTAGGAGATGAAGAAAAACGCTGCTTTACATTGGTACTAAAAGGCATGATAGCTTTAACAAAAGCCTGCTTTACGACCAATACCACAGGAGCCCAGCTAGACATATTAGCCAGATATCATCTATTACAACACGGCTTAGACTATGCTCACGGTACAGGCCATGGTATTGGTTCATATTTAAGCGTACATGAAGGGCCACAAAATATCTCACGCCTAAGCCATCAACCTCTATTAGCTAGTATGATTATATCAAACGAGCCAGGTTATTATAAGGCTGGCGCATTCGGTATTCGTATAGAAAATTTATTACTTATAAAAAATAAAGAAAAAAACGTAAATGCAGAAATTGAAACGTTAACTTTTGAAACGTTAACGCTGTGTCCAATTGACAAAACACTAATTGATAACAAAATGCTAGAACTGAGTGAAATAAAATGGCTCAATGATTATCATGAAGCTGTATATGCTGAAATCGCACCACATCTAGATATAGAAGAGCAAGAATGGCTGTTAGCAGCCACCAAATCGCTCTAGTCACTGATTAGCGCGCTCCATTCTTCTTCATCTATTACTTTGATGTTGAGCTCTTGAGCTTTAGCAAGTTTTTTTCCTGCATCTTTACCGATAACCACTAAATCGGTATTTTTACTTATAGCATTAGCCGTACGGGCTCCATGCTTTTGCGCTTGCGCCTTTGCTTCTTCACGCGACATATGTTCTAAACTACCAGTAAAAACTATCACCAACCCAGAGATATTACTACTAGTAGTTACGATATTCTCTTCATCAACTACCTGAACTTCATTTAACAATTTATCTATAATTTCTAAATTAGGCGGCTGACTATAAAAATAAGCAATTGATCTTGCAACCATTTCGCCTAGGCCGTCTATTGCCTCAATTTGCGGCCAAGCCGTTTGAGCTCTAGCATCTTTATCAAACGCCTCAAAGCTCTTATACGTTTGAGCTAAACGCTTTGCACTAATTTCACCACAATGCCGTATACCTAAGGCATATAAAAATCTGCTAAAAGTAATTTTTCTGCTATTATTGATGGCTGCAAAAAGCTTTTTTATAGAAACCTCGCCAAAGCCATCGATATTCTCTAATTTAGTAAGTGATGCTTTTTGTCGCTCCTGCAGAGTAAAAATATCACTAACATCACGGATAGCCAATTGCGGATCTACAGCATGATAAAAAAACTCTATTTGCTTTTGGCCTAAGCCTATTATATCAAAAGCACGTTTAGAAACAAAATGTTTTATACGACCAACCGCTTGTGACGGACAATAAAGCCCACCTGTGCAACGCCGTATGGCTTCACCATCTTCTCGTATGGCCAAGCTACCACATGCAGGACAATAATCCGGAAAAACAAAAGCATGGCTAACTTTTGGCCGCTTCTGTAATAATACATCAAGTACCTGCGGAATAACGTCGCCAGCTCGCTGTACTAATACACTATCTCCAACCCTGATGTCTCGACCATCTCTTATTATAGCACCATCATTACCAATGGCTTTAATGTAATCTTCGTTATGAAGGCTAGCATTAGTAATAACAACGCCCCCTACTGTCACTGGTTCTAGTCTAGCCACTGGCGTCAGAGCACCCGTACGCCCTACCTGTATATCAATGGCCTTAATAATAGTAACAGCTTTTTGCGGCGCAAATTTATGCGCAATAGCCCAACGCGGCACGCGGGATATATCCCCAAGTCGTTTTTGTAAGGCAAAGTCATTAATTTTATAGACAATTCCATCTATATCATATTCTAAATTTGGGCGTTCTACTTCAATAAAATTATAATATTCTATCAACTCCTCTTCACGCGTAAATAATCTAGCAAGAGTATCAGTAGAAAAACCAAACTTTTGGTAACACTGCAAAAGCTCCATTTGTGAGCTAGCTATATTTTCACTAATTTCACCCAATCCATACGCAAAAAATGCCAATTTACGAGTTTGAGTAATAGCGCTATCCAATTGTCGTAAAGAACCAGCTGCTGCATTACGAGGATTAGCAAATATTGCCTTGCCTTCTTCTTTTTGTTTTATATTTAAAGCTTGAAAATCCGCGCGTCTCATATAAACTTCTCCGCGCACCTCTAAAATTCTCGGAGCCGAGGGTATTTGCTCTGGAATACCGCGAATAGTTATAGCATTTGCGGTAACATCCTCCCCTATAATGCTATTTCCTCTGGTAGCAGCACTTGCTAAAAGACCATTTTCATAACGCAAAGATAAAGAGAGTCCGTCTATTTTGGGCTCAGCGATAAAAGCTAGCTCTATATTTTCATCCAATTTTAAAAATTTACGCGTTCTAGAGATAAAATTAAACACATCTTGCGTACTAAAAGCATTATCTAGCGAAAGCATACGCACCTTATGCGTGACTTTCGCAAACCCTTTCAAGGGCTCCGCACCAACTTTAGCGGACGGAGAATCACTACGAATAAACTCCGGAAAATACTTTTCAAGCTGTGCATTTCTCTTACGCAGCTCATCATATTCTGCATCGCTTATTTCTGGACTATCTTGCGTATTATATAAATAATCATGATGGGCGATTAGCTTGGCTAAACGTGCCAGCTCTGCTTGAGCTTGCTGCGGCGTTAAGTCTTTTATGTTTACCATAGCAGAAGCTCCTTAGCCTGCAGCTCGCAGAATTTTCGCCGTAGCACGCGCCTGAGGCGTAACCTCCCTAGCCGACAACATACGCGCCAATTCCTCTATGGCCTCCTCTTCTTGCAATGCCTGCACTTTAGTAACTAAACTATCTCCACCTACTACCTTTTCTTTTGTAATTAAAAAATGCTCACTAGCTTTAGCAGCAACCTGCGGGGAATGCGTTATAGATAATATTTGCATACGACGCGACAATTGCAACAACCGCTCCCCAATAGCCGCGGCAACAGCACCACCAACTCCAGCATCAACTTCATCAAACACCAAAGTTGGTATAGAGGTTTTATTGGTTAATACCATTTTTAAAGCTAATAAAAAACGCGCTAACTCTCCGCCAGAAGCTATCTTCATCAAAGGACCAGGCGCCGTGGTAGGATTAGTTTTTACCCAAAATTCAACTTCATCTATACCCTTAGCCGTAGCCTTATTAGTATCCGTTTCTAGCTTAACTATAAATTGTGCATGCTCTAGTTTTAGTCCTCGCAATTCTTGACTCAAACGTTGTTCTAAATCTTTAGCCGCCAAATAGCGTTTTTGAGAAATTGCATGAGCAAATTTATGATATTCATTTTTAGCTAACTCTATTGCGCCCAACAGCTCTATTTTATCAGCCTCCTGCTTTTCAATTAAAGCAAGTTGAGCTTCTATCTGCTCATATAAATTAGGTAGCTCATCTACTGAGATTTTATATTTACGCGAGGCCGCTCGCAATGCAAATAAGCGCTCTTCTAAAAGCTCTAGTTCTTTAGGATTAAAATCTATAGAGCGCATAGTTTGCTCTATAGTATCTTGCGCAAATGAAAGTGCATTTAAAGCTGCATCAAGATGTTGAATTATTGGATCCAACTGCTCCGGCATTTGATCACGTTTTCTCTCCAACAGCCGTAACAGATCTGCAATTCGCTGTACTGGGGAATTATTGTCTATCAAGAGCTCATTCGCGTGTGTTATGTCAGTCGCCATTTTTTCATAGCGCATCAAAGTAGCACGACGAGAACTTAATTCTTGTTCTTCGCCCATTGTAATGTTTAAAGTCGCTAATTCTGTAGCAGCAGCTTGCAGATAATCTTGTTCCCGCTTAGCTCGCTCTAGTGCCTCTTCCTGTTCTGTCAATCGCACTTCTAATGCTTGCCATTGTCGATAAAAATCTTCTAAAATACAATATTCACTGCTCACATCAGCAAAATCATCTAAACTGCGCAAATGTGCAGAAAGTTCTAAAAATGCTCGCTCAGCATGCTGTCCATGCAGCTCTACCAAATGCCGACCAATATTACGCAAAAGAGCTAAACTCACTGGTTGATCATTAATAAAAGCTCGGCTACGACCATCTTTTGTTTGCAGACGCTTGACAATAAGTATGTCTTCAGCATCTAAGCCATTTTCATTAAGCATAGTAGTAATGATAGATAAATTAGAAACATCAAAATTTGCGACAACCTGACCAGTTTCAGCGCCCATACGAACAAAGTTAGCGTTTGTACGGGCGCCAAGAGCAAACATCAAAGAATCTAAAATTATGGATTTACCAGCGCCTGTTTCACCGGTAAATACCAAAAAGCCCTTACCAAAATCCAAGCTTAACTTATCTATCAGAACTATATCTTGTATAGAAAGCCGCAAAAGCATAAAGGGCCATACCTTACCTTAGTGGCTAAATACTTTGTATAGCCATGACTGTTTATTATAGTCCATTGAAACATGGCCTTTTTCTAATAGCAAATAAGCATTTTTATACCATAAACTATTTGGATAATTCTTACCCAATAATATTGCTGCTGTACGAGCTTCTAATGTAAGTCCAAGGGCATAATTTATTTCTACCAAACGATACAATGCTTCTTCAATAACAGCAGTATCACTATAGCTTTCAACAACTGTGCGGTATCTTTTTAAAGCCGCAATATAGTTTTTTCTCTCTTGATAGTAGCGACCCACTCGCATTTCTTTTTCAGCCAACTGCTGCTTTGCAAAGCGCATTTTAACCTTGGCATCGGCAGCATAGGATGAATTGGGATAATTTTTTATTAAATTATCCATAGCGACGATGGTAAGTTGTGCGTTTTTTTGGTCAAAGCTAATATCTGGTATTTGTTTAAAATAAGACAAACCTATCAAATAATTGGCATAAGCAGCATCTTTATCCTTTGGATATTGAGCCAAATAACGCTGCGCAGCTTCAATAGCTTCTGGATATTTATTATTAGAATAATTAACAAAACTTTCCATAACTAAAGCTTTTTTACCCCAGCTAGAAAAAGGATGCTGTGTTTCTACCACCGCAAATTTCTTTGCAGCTTCATCAAAGCGATGGGCTCTGAAATTCGCCAACGCCTCATTATATACTATATCAGCTCGCTCTATCTTTTGTTGTTGAGCTATCAAATCTACATTTTTCTTACTTGCACAAGAAGTTAGAACCATCAAGCTTGCAGAGAACAAACATGCATACTTTAAGCCAAGATGCTTCCTTTTTATAACAGCAACCATATTAATCATATCCTATATTAAATTACACGCAACGGAAAAAATAGACAAGCTAATCTAAAATTTTAAACGATCAGGCTATTTTACTCATTTCCATCAGTTTTTCAACTGCTTTGAAATTTAAACTATGCCCACTACAAAAAGAATGAAAAATACCTTTGAATCTGTGTCCTATTAGAGCAGTATCGCCAACAGCATCGAGCAGCTTATGCCTAACAAACTCATTTTCATAGCGCAAGCCAGAAGCATTTGCGATGCTCCCCTGAGTGTCGATTACTACAGAATTCTCCAAGCAAGACCCCAAGGCCAAGCCGCTAGCCCATAACATTTCTATATCCTTGGCAAAGCCAAAGGTACGGGCTGATGCAATTTCTATAGAAAAATCGTCTTTGGCCATATCATAAATCATTTGTTGGCGGCCTATTATCGTACCCGGAAAATCAATAGTTACATCAAAGACTGTGCCATCATAAGGCAAAAACTCTGCAAAACCATACTCTGATTCTACTCGGGATTTCTGTTTTACAACAAAATAACTTCTCGGTTCTTGTTTTACTAGTCCTACCTTGGCAAAAGAATCTACATAAAGCAAAGCCGAGCCATCTAATATAGGCACCTCTGGCGCAGAAACCTCTATAAATAAATTATCGATAGACAAACCAACTATAGCAGCCATAACATGTTCTACAGTTCTAATACTTATCTGATCAAGACCGCTACTACACAAAGTAGTGCACAAATTAGATACCGATACATTCTTGTAATTGGCCTGAACTTCAACGCCTTTATAAATAAAAACCACCCCCGTATTAGCCGGAGCTGGAGACACCTTTAAAACAGAAGGCAGCGCACTATGCACGCCATGTCCACTAAAAGTAACAGTACTAGCAATAGTTTGCTGCAAATCAGCCATAGCGTATGTTATTCCTAATTAGTTAGCTCGTCGGCGTAAAAAAGCTGGTATCTCAAGTTCATCAACCTCATCGACCATAGCTTGTTGCGTTTTTATATAGGCAGCATGATTATTAATCGCGCTTTGCTTTATACTACTAGCTACTGATGGATATTCCTGCGACATAGCAACAGGCACAGCCGGCTCTAATTTTGCTGTTGGATAATTTTCTGCTTTTGCCTTAAAACGCTGGGTGATTCTTTGCCACAAACTACGTGGCTGCGATGGTGGCTGCACACCTAACTTAGCGTTTTCAAAACTATGACGGACCATAGGTGAAAAATCATCCAGCTGCGGCATATTAATTTCTGGTTTAGCTATATTCTGTAATTTTAACTCTACCTCTGCCAAAGTGTGCGCAGATTCTTCAAACGTTGCTGGCTCAAATAAATCTTCTGCTTCTAAATTAGCAATTGCTGTTTTGATATTAGAAGCAACCGGAGCTTCATCTTCAATAGCCGACATTACATCAATAACGCCATTGGGGGTAGCTTGCTGTGGAACAGTCGGCTGCGCTGGCTTAACAAAAATACTCCTAACCGCAGCCTGAGTTTGCACAGAATTAGCCATGTTAAAAGAAGGCTTCGGCGCTTCATCAGGCGCAATTGGCACAGCATTATTGCCCGAATTAGATCTAATTGTTTTATCTGGTGTTCCGCCATATGGCGAATGGCGCCGATCCATATTATTAGTAATACCAGTAGCGACGACAGAAACACGCAACGTGCCCTCTAAGCTCTGGTCGTCAATTGCCCCAAATATTACATCTGCCTCTGCATCTACCTCTTGGCGAATACGATTAGCTGCCTCATCAACCTCAAACAACGTCATATCATGGCCACCAGTAATGGAAATCAACAATCCACGCGCGCCATGCATAGAACTCTCATCTAATAATGGATTCGCTATAGCAGCCTCCGCTGCTTTTAAGGCGCGCCCTTCACCACTAGCTTCCCCGGTACCCATCATTGCACGTCCCATATTCGTCATTACAGAGCGAACATCGGCAAAATCTAAATTTATCAAGCCTTCCTTTACCATCAGGTCTGTAATAGATGCAACCCCAGAATAAAGCACCTGATCTGCCATACTAAAAGCTTCAGCAAAAGTAGTTTTTTCATTGGCTATACGAAATAGATTTTGATTCGGTATAACTATCAAAGTATCTACACATTCTTGCAGTTCTTTAATACCATCTTCGGCTGTTTTCATACGACGCAAACCTTCAAAGTCAAAAGGTTTGGTAACCACACCAACAGTTAAGATTCCTTTTTCCTTAGCAGCTTTTGCAATCACCGGAGCAGCGCCAGTACCAGTACCGCCACCCATGCCAGCCGTTATAAACACCATATGATAATTTGACAAATGCGCTATAATTTCCTCTTCGCACTCTTCTGCTGCAGCACGACCCATTTCTGGCATAGCGCCAGCACCAAGACCTTGGGTAACGGCTGCTCCTAACTGAATAAGCTTAGGGGCACGCGACATAGATAAAGCCTGAGCATCTGTATTCGCAACAACAAAATCTACCCCTTGTAGGCCAGCATTTATCATATTATTTACCGCATTGCCGCCGCCACCGCCGACACCAAAAACTGTAATGCGTGGCTTAAGCTCAGTTATATCTGGACGTTGCAACTCGGCTATCATATTCTATATCCTTCCAAACTCATTATAAATTAATTTTTCCATAAATTTTAACCTAACTAAGCATTTTCATAAAATTACGGCCCCACCTACCTAGCTGCTTTAACTTGCTATTTGCACGGCCATTATTATCAGAAAATTTTAAACTATAAATATCATTAAACCCAACATATTGTGGGTATACCAAAAGCCCGACAGCAGCAGCATACGCGCTAGTTTTTGCAAAACTTGGTAACCGCGATACACCCAAAGGACGACCCAGTCTAGTCTGCATGGCAAATATTCTTTGCGCTAAACTTGCCAAGCCTGGTAATTGCGCCCCACCACCTGTTAACACCAAAGATTTATCTGCCATTTTAGTATAATTAGCAATCAATAATTGCTCTTTTACCATATATAAAATTTCTTCTGCCCGGGCGGTGATTATCCCAGCTAAGCCTTCATAAATAGCAGAGGAATTCACGAGGCCCTGCTGCTTTTTCAACGCATCTGCCGAGTCATAGTCAATCTTCAAGCCACGAGCTATGTCATAGGTAATATGATCGCCACCAACTGGTACTGAGCCAGCATAAACCAGCCGCTTTTTATTATATACCGAAAAACTAGTGGTTCCAGCACCTATATCAAGACACACAGCTCCCAATTCAGCCTCATTATCCAACAAGACAGCCAAAGAACTAGCCAAAGGAGTACAAACTACCGCTTCAACATCCAACATCGCTCTAGATAAACAGAGCTCTAAATTTTGCAGGGCTGCAGCATCTACACTTAAAACATGTGAATTAACCGCCAAAGATTTGCCAATCATAGCAAGAGGACTATCAACAATATGATCATCTAACTTATAATATATGGGCAAAGAGTGTATAGGTAAACGTGATTCCTCATACGACTGCACTACCACTTGCTGTAATAGCTCGTGTAAGCACTTTTTGCCAATAATTTCACCAGATAAAGGTATTTGTGCCTCTACCGCCTTACCAGATAACCTGCCAGCATTAATAGTTACTATTATAGAATCTACATTAACCTTTGCCATAGATTCTGCTTCTGCAACGGCAAGCCTTATAGCTTTTTCCGCCTGCATTATATCCATTATCAAACCAGATTTAATACCACTAGAGCGACGTATACCATAGCCTAATATCTCAGCCTTATATGATCTAGCATAAAGTTGCGAAGCGTTGCCACAATAGTTTAGCCTTGCGATAAGGCAGACAATTTTACTAGACCCAATATCCAAAACAGTTAAAATACGGTTAGGTTTGCCATCATGCGAACTTGGCCACTTAAATAGCATTCTGTACCGCCTGTTCTTGAACCTTGGAGGCCGAAGCTACAATTACAGAGCTGCCGCCTCGTAAATCTATAATGATGCCAGGTTTTTTTAGCAAATATGATAAGTATGAATTATTTAAAATTCTTTCCAAAGCTGGGACTACATCACTGGCAGGAAGCTTTACAACTGTACCATTATCTAAAAGCAAATCCCAGCGCCTATTTGCTACAAATCTATAGGCTTTAATTTTGCTAGCAATGGATAGCTGGCTGATTTGGCTGACTGCACAGATAGCCTCGCCATCTACATCTTGCGCTATAAGCAAAGGCATATTGCGAAAATCTGAGAAAGCAGGTAAAGCTTTAATGAATATACCGGATTTATCTACAAGAGCCAGGCCTGCCGCATGTTGCAAAATAGCATAGGGCTGCCGCTCAACAATATGTACATTCAAATTATTAGGATAAGATTTTTCTACTACTGCATCTTTAACCCAAGGAAAAGCTAATAAACGATTTCTAGCTTCTTTTGCATCATAACTTGGTAAAAAAGCCTTATGATTTATGCCCAAAATTTCTATTAATTGCTGTTGGGTAAAATGCGCGTTCCCTTGAACATTGAGATGGTCAACATAAAAACCAAATTTTTCGGTTAGGGTAGTTGTAAGGCCATCCCCATCAAATTTAACGGTAAAAGAGTAAATAGAGCCAATACAAAGCGTAACACAGGCCGTAGCAATACCTAAATATTTATAAAGCCAACGCCAATTAAAATTAGCTCTACGAAAACTAGCCGCAAAGTCATAATGCGGTAACTCTAGAGCTGGCATAGCAACAAGATTTTTTATAATTTGACTATTTAGCGCCTGCAAGATGCATCCTCCACTAACCAAAGCACTAAATCCTTAAAAGAAAGATCAGAAACTTTAGCAATATCCGGCACTAAAGATGTAGGCGTCATACCAGGCTGCGTATTGATCTCTAGCCAATATACTTTACCGGTTTCCTCATTAAATCGAAAATCCGATCGCGTTATACCACGACATCCTATAGCTTTATGTGCTACTAAAGACATTCTTTGCACATCTTGGTAAATATTTGGTAAAATTTCTGCTGGGCAAATATGTTTTGAGCCACCAACATCATATTTGGCATTAAAATCATAAAATTTATAGCCATGCTCCGGCAAAATTTCGCAAACATCCAAGACCTTATCGCCCATTACAACACATGTCAGTTCACGACCAGGGACATAGCGCTCTACCAACAATTCATCCCCATAACGCCATTGATTTGAATGCAGCAAAGCTAAGGGCACCGCATCCCCTTTCGCTACCATAACTATGCCGAAACTAGAGCCTTCATACACAGGCTTTATAACATAAGGCGGTTCCATCGGATGCTCTAAAGTTATAGATTTTCGATGCAAAACAACAGATTCTGCTACCGCAACATTACAAGCCGCCACCACGGATTTTGCACGAGCTTTATCCATAGCCAAAGCTGAGGCTAAAACACCAGAATGGGTATACGGTAAATTTAAATATTCTAAAATAGATTGCATTTTACCATCTTCGCCAAAAGGACCGTGCATAGCGTTAAACACAACATCAGGACTTTCGTAAGCCAATTGCTGCACAAAACTATCTGCTAAAGAAGAGTATATCCCAACATCGATTGTAGAAACCGCAAAGCCCATGCTTCTTAAAGCTTCTGCGCATAATTGACCGGAATTTAAACTGATCTCACGTTCATTAGACCACCCCCCCATCAAAACAGCTACTTTTTTTACCATAGCAAGGCACTTTCATTTGCAGATCAAAAATTGAAATATTAGTACAAAAAACACTGTAACGAATCACTAGATTTAACGCCTAATGAATCAAAGAATTGAACATGATGCAAGCGCTATTTGTGGAAAAGAAACGGTATTTTTAGTTAAGTTGAGACAAGATATTGAAAAGACTCAAATATTTATATTTCAATCAAAGGATTCTACGATTTTATTCAATTCAAAGCTACCAAAGCGCTCTATTTCCCACGTTAATTTTTTACCACTATGCTCATAAACTTTTTGTCGTACAATCTCACCCAACATTTCTAAATCATAAGCACTAGCTTGGTTCTCGTTTATCATGAAATTACAGTGCATTTCACTCATCGCAGCCCCACCAAAACGCAAGCCGCGGCAATTAGCCTCGTCTATTAACTGCCAGGCACTCTTCATGGCTAAGTTTTTAAATGTAGAACCGCCAGTTTTCTCGCGTACTGGCTGAGCTGACTCACGATGCTTTATAACCGATTCTATTTTTTGCTTTATTTCTTCTGCGCTAGATGGATATCCTTCTAACTCAGCATTTAAAAAAATGAATCGGTGCTTAACACCGCAGTGACGGTAGCTAAATTCCAATTCCTTATTGGTAAGCAACTGAATATTGCCAAATCTATCTACAGCTCGAACATTTACAACACGCTGTGCAGTTTCAATATCATTTGCTCCTGCATTCATAGCTATGGCACCGCCCAAATTACCAGGTATTCCACTATAAAAATGAAAACCACCAATACCAGACTGACAAGCTATTAAACTTAATTGTTTATCACTAACCCCACACTGTGCCGATAAAAGCGTAGGCGAAAGCTGTTTAACTTGTCCAAAAGCTTTCGCACCCAACTTAATTATAGCACCAGCAAAGCCACCATCGCGCACCAAAAGATTTGAACCTATACCTATAGTCCGTAGCGGCTCATTCTTTGGCCATATGTGCAAAAAACTTATCAAATCGGCCTCATCCTCCGGCTGAAATAAAAGTTTTGCCTTACCACCACTGCGAAACCAGACAATCTTTGCCATATCTGCTTCAAAGATTAATTTTCCGCGTAAAGCGGCTAGCTTTTTTTTTAATTCAGCTTGCATTGCTCCGCTCCGCTAGCTTAGCTGGCATGGTTGCAGCCCAATTGGTTATGTCTCCAGCACCTAAAAAAACTACATAATCATGCGGTTTTGCTATTTCCGCAACCAGAGATACCAATTGAGCCTGTGTATCTACTAAATAACATGGTTTTTTTATATGCTTAGATAGCTCTTTAGAATTTATATTTTCTATAGGCGGCTCGCCAGCAGAATAAACTGGCATCAATACCACAATGTCAGCTTGATCTAAACATTGGGCAAATTCATTAAATAAATCCTGTAGCCGAGTGTACCGATGCGGCTGAACCACTGCAATAATACGACCCTGACTGCTTTGTCTAGCCGCACTCAACACAGCTTGTATTTCTTTAGGATGATGGCCATAATCATCAAAAACCTCTATATCTTGCCAAGAGCCTATATAGGTAAAACGTCTCTTAACACCACTAAAATTTGCCAACCCTTTTTTTATTGCCTCTACACTTATACCGAGTTCCAAAGCAACAGCTATAGCAGCAGTAGCATTAGAAATATTGTGTATACCAAGCATTGGTAATACCAAATTTTCTATTTTTGATAAAAGCTTAGTTTTTTTATTGCGTATAACTATGTCAAATGACATTTGCAGCTTATGCGTAGAGCTAAAGCCGACTTGATTACCCTTCGGCAAAAAACAAACATCAGCTTCAGAATTGTGTCCATAAGTAATAATACGCTTGTTATGTATGGTCTGACTAAGCGCAGCTACTTGTGGATGATCTAGACATAATACAGCAAACCCATAAAAAGGAATATTTTCTATAAAAGAACGAAAGGCTTTCTTAAGATCCTCAAAACTTCCATAATGATCTAAATGTTCAGGATCGATATTAGTGACTATAGCGATATCCGCTGGCAATTTTAAAAAACTACCATCGCTTTCATCTGCTTCTACAACCATCCAATCTCCAGAACCTAATATAGCATTTGACCCATATTCATTTATAATCCCACCATTTATAATAGTAGGATCCGCACCGCCAGCAGATAATAAAGCAGAAACTAATGAGGTGGTAGTAGTTTTACCATGAGTACCACCTACGGCTATAGTTCGCCTAAAGCGCATGAGCTCTGCTAACATTTCTGCCCGCTTTACTATGGGCAACCCTTTTTCTTTTGCATATATATATTCTACATTATCCAATGGGACGGCACTAGAAACAACTACGACATCTGCTTGTTTAATATTATCTATCTTGTGGCCAATAAAAACAGGAATATTTTTCTGAAGGAGTCTGTGAACATTCGCATTATCTTTTTGGTCAGAACCCTGCACCTTATAGTTTAAATTATGCAATATTTCGGCTATGCCACTCATACCTATACCGCCTATACCGATAAAATGTATGATACCAATATTAATCGGCATTTTCATGCTTAACTTCCTTAACTTTGTTATATTAACTGCTCCACCAAACCCGCTAATAATTTTGTGGCCTTGATATTTCCTACTTTTTTTGCTCGACGTGCTTGCTTCGCTAATTGTTCGGGGTTAGCTAAAAGCTCCCTAAGAATATTAACTAAGATATGCTCATTAAGATCCGCTTGTTTGTAAATTCTAGCTCCGCCAATCTGCGCTAATTTCTCTGCATTCTTGGCCTGATCATGGTCTATGGCATAGGGATACGGAACTAACAAAGCTGGGCGACCAATACTAGCTATCTCAGCAATTGTAGAGGCACCAGAACGAGAGATAATATAGTGAGCATCTCGCATTTTTTGTGCCAAATTGTCAAAAAAAGGCGCAATTTCTGCTTCAACACCTAATTGCTTATAAATAGCCGATAAGTTATACCCATCTTGCCGAGCTTGCTGTACTATAGCTATCTGAGTACGTTCTGGCGCTGATAAAAGCTGCATAGTCTTTGGCATAATTTGAGAAAAAAAACTAGCTCCTTGGCTACCGCCAAAAATCAAAATCTTTAATTTTTCACCCACTTCTGGGCTTTTATAAAGAAAAGCTGAGGCCTCTATTATATCCCGCCGTACCGGGTTACCCGTTTCAACAATCTTATCGGCAAATTTACCAGCTTTAGCCAAAAAACCTCCCGCTATTAGATCCACTCTTCGAGCTAAAAATCTATTTGCTCGTCCCATTACAGCATTTTGCTCATGTATAAAAGTTTTTATGCCAAACCTCTTACCTATCAGCCCGCTAGCTATTACCAAAGGTGAAAGCGTTGGATAACCGCCAAAACCGCCAACAACAGAAGGCCTTATTGTCTTAAATATGCGATACGATTGCCAAGCACCAACTAACAGGGCTACACTGGCTTTAACAAATGCTATCGGGTTAAGCCCCTTAAAAGTACCACAACGGACTACATGTATGTTACTATCAGCAAAATCTTGTACAAGCTTTAGTGCCCTCTTGTCGGTAATAATATGCACTTTAAAGCCACGCCGAATCAATTCCTGAGCCGTAGCCTTAGCCGGAAATAAATGGCCACCTGTTCCCCCAGCAACTAATATTATAGGTTTTTTAAACATTTCAGAATTTTGCATATTTTTACTCTAAAAATTATAATCTACAATGCATACTTCAATAGCTACTATATGAACCAAGGCGCTCTGTTAATTGTATTTGCGGCTGCTTTTTGGTTAAGCACAAAATAGCCCCTAGGGATAAAGCCACCGATAACATAGAAGAGCCACCATATGAGATAAAAGGTAAAGTCATACCTTTGGCTGGCAAAAGATGCAAATTGACACCAATATTTATAAAACTCTGTCCCCCTATTTGTGTAGCCAAAGCCATTATACATAAACGCGAAAAATTATCTTGTTGATTTTGCGCTTTATACATAGATTTTAAAACGATAAACACAAAAAGAAGGGTTAACAACATACAAGCTATAATACCGTATTCTTCTGCAGCTACTGAAAATACAAAATCTGTGTGGCTATCGGGAATTAAACGTTTTATAGTGCCTTCGCCAGGCCCTACCCCCATCCACGAACCGTGTAAAATTGCTTCTCGGCCCATATCTACTTGAAAAGTATCCCCAACACCCGTTAAAAATTTTTGCACTCTTTGGTGAACATGGTAACTGTAAAGATATATTATATAAAAAACACCACCAAAAATCGAAAAAAAACTACCTAATAGTAATAGATTGACTCCCGCCAAAAAAATCATAAAGCACCAAACACCCGTCAATAATACCGCCTGTCCTATATCTGGTTCTTTAACTAATAAAAAAAAGCACGCAACATAGAACAAGAAACTAAACAGCCAGCCATAACGTGCTTTTTGCCCTTCTTTCTTTAAACTAAGAAGCCAAGAGCAAGTAACAATAAAAGCAGGCTTTAAGAACTCTGACGGCTGTATAGTTAAGCCAAATATTTTTAGCCAACGCGTAGAGCCCTTAGTTTCAAAGCCAAAAAAAAGCACCGCTATAAGCAAAACAAAACTAATACCCGCTAACAGCATATAGCTATTGCGCAACATACGAGGAGAAAAAAAAGAAATAAGAAGCATAAGAAGCACTGCTACAGCAGCAAACATAATATGAGACTTAACAAAAGCGTAACTATCTATACGCCCCAAATGCAGCGCCACCGAAGGGCTAGCAGCAAAAGAAAGCATAATACCTAAAATTAATAAAAACATTGCAGCAACGAATAAGCCCTGATCAATTTTCCACCACCAAACAGGTAGTTTTCTGCCCTGCGCCCTCAAGCTCATTTCAGCTCCATTCATATTCAACCTTACTTAATTTCTACCGCAAAACGGATACGAAATTATTAACAATAATCAGAGGCTATTTACAATTTTTATAAAAGCCTCGCCCCTAGCGCTATAATTGGCAAATTGATCATAGCTCGCACAAGCTGGAGATAATAATATCACTGCTTCAGTATCTTTTGCATCATGCATAGCAGATAAAACAGCTTGCTCTAGATTACCGCAATACTGAAATTCAAAAGCTGAATTTATAGTTTTTGCAAAGTCCTGCGCCGCCTCGCCTATTAAATAAGCCTTACGTATTTTAGAAAAAAATGGCTGTAAACTCTCTATACCGCCTTGTTTAGCTATGCCTCCAATTATCCAATGAATATTTTCAAAACTTGCCAAGGCTGGTGCGCTAGCCTGAGCATTTGTCGCTTTACTATCGTTAATAAATAAAACATTACCTATACGACGTATTTGCTGCATTCTATGCGGCAGCCCAGGATAACTCAAACATGCAGACCGCCAATCAAAGGCAACAATAGTATCGCCTAATAGCTCCATCAAGGCGCCTATCGCAGCCAAAGCGTTTTGCATATTGTGCTGCCCGCGCAAAGAAATACTACCAGTTAAATCTACTATAAAACGCTGAGCATGATATAGTTTTGCTCCTATAGCATAATAACCATTAGCTATCTCATGGTCTTCAGAAATAAAATGAACGTTATCGCCAGAAAAATCTTGATCAAAGGGCAAAAAACGAATTAACGCTTTACGCAATAAAGCTTTTTTCACGTCTGCATAATTCTCAAAGCTTCCATGTCGGTCAATATGGTCAGGTGTGATGTTTAATAAAATACCAATAGTAGGATTTATAGAAGGAGCTAAATCTATTTGAAAAGACGAGCATTCTATAACATAGAATCTACCTTTGGCTAAAGGCAGCAAATCTAAAATCGGTCGCCCAATATTACCACCCATTTGAGCGTCAAAGCCCATTTTTGTTAATAAATGCGTAATTAAGTTAGTAGTTGTTGACTTGCCGTTTGTACCAGTTATAGCAATAAAAGGTACATCTTTACTAGCAAGGTTATTTTCAGATAAAAAAAGATTACGTTCCCGCACAAAAAGCTCAATATCACCTAAAATTTCAACCCCATGCTGCTTAGCTAAACGCACACTCCAATGCGGTATTGGATAATTCAACGGCACACCTGGCGCTACTACCAAAGCAGCGATTTGTGACCAATCTATCTCACCTAAATGTGTTAACTGTATATTGTACTGCGCTGCCTTAAGGCGGGATTGCTCATTGTCGTCCCAACAAACAACCCTTGTTCCACCTTCCTGTAGAGCTTTTGCTGTGGCTATACCAGAGTCCCCTAACCCGAAAAGTGCCAATTTTTGTTCTCTAAAGCAGGTAATTTTTATCATAATCTATCTTAATTTAAAGCTCAGTAAACCTATTAAAGCTAAAAATATAGCAATGATCCAAAAACGTATAACCACCTGGCTTTCACTCCAGCCCTTTTTTTCAAAATGATGATGTATAGGGGCCATTAAAAAAACTCGCTTACCTGTAGTTTTAAAAGACAACACCTGTATTATGACAGACAAGGCTTCCATAACAAATATTCCGCCAATTATTACCAGTATAAGTTCCTGTTTAGTAGCTACGGCAATACATCCCAATAATCCGCCAAGCGACAAAGAACCAGTGTCGCCCATAAACATAGCAGCAGGCGGCGCATTAAACCACAAAAAACCAAGACCAGAGCCTATAAGAGCAGCTAAGATTATAGACATTTCTCCAGCTCCTGGCACAAAAGGAATTTGCAGATATTTAGCAAACACCAAATTACCACAAAAATAAGCAATACAAGCGAATGAGCAAGCGGCTATCATAACTGGCACAATGGCCAGACCATCTAACCCATCGGTAAAATTTACAGAATTAGCAGTACCTACTATTACTATAGCTGCCAAAGGCAAAAAAAACCAGCCAAGATTCAATAAATAGCTTTTTATAAATGGTACAGAAATATTAGCCGAACTAACCCGCAATAACAAAAATACAGCTATCACTGCTATCAAAAATTCTAAGCCCAGGCGTGCTTTGCTACTAAACCCTTTTTCGTTTTGGCGCATTACTTTTAAATAGTCATCATAAAAACCTATAGCAGCAAAACTAATAGCAACAAAAAGGACTATCCAAAAATATAAATTTGTCAAATTGCCCCATAGCAAAGAAGAAAGTAATATACCGCCTAAAATCATTAGACCACCCATTGTAGGCGTACCAGATTTTTCAAAATGGGTTTGCGGCCCATCTGCTCGTATAGGTTGCCCTTTTCCTTGCCATTTGCGTACGTAAATTACAAATTTGTCGCCCAATAAAAACACTATAAAAGCAGCGGTTAACATAGCTGCTATAGCTCGAAAACTAATATACTGGAAAACACCAAAGCCAGGCATATAATTATGCAATGCCGTGAGATAAATAAACATACGAATACGCCCTTTGAATTAATAATGTAAAGATTTTAGTTTATAGATGTTTAATAACTCATTAACCACTTTAATGGTACCGATGCTCTTAGAGGATTTTACCATTATCACATCCCCATCCCTTATGTCACTCAAGATTAGGGACAAAATTTCTTCAACTGTCTCGTGCCAGACACAATTCGCACCAAGCTCCAAAGCTAAAGGCTGCATATTTGGCCCTATTAGATACAATTTATTTACCCCAGCTGCTAGTATCGGCTTGGCTAGCGCTCTATGCATTTCTTCACTGAAGGAACCCAATTCCAGCATATCACCAAGTACAGCTATTTTTCTTGCACCCGGCAGTAATTGTTTATGGCCCAAATTCTCCAAGGCGTTAACCATAGAGCGCGGATTAGCATTATAACTTTCATCAATTAATAAAGCTTTAGATTGTGAAGATAAGATAAGCTGGTGTTCTTTGCCCCGCCCCCCCAATTCTTCAAAATTTGCCAAAGCTTGCTGTGCTTGGGCCACATCAAGACATAAAAAATCTAAAATCGCCATAAGCGCCATGCTATTATAAGCAGCATAATCCCTTGCAATGGCCAATTTTATCTCTCCGCACTCGCTATTTTTACTATAGCGTAATAGCTTATCCTTAAACGCTAATATTCTGTATTGAGCTTTTTTTGCTCTACCAAAAAATTCTATATTTTCTATACCATTTATTTTTGCTTGCTCAGTCAAGAACTCACAAAAGTTGTCATCTATATTAACTAGCGCCAAACCATGTTTATTTTGTGCAGCATAAATTTCCGCTTTAGCAGCTGCAATAGCCTGCAAATCTTCGAAATTCCCTAAATGGGCAGGCGCTATAGCAGTAATTACTGAAATATCCTGCTTAACCATAGGAGCTAGATACGCCAATTCTCCGGCATGATTCATACCCAATTCAAAAATACCGTATTCAGTATCTATCGGCATCGAAGCTAAAGTTAATGGGACTCCCCAATGATTATTAAAAGAAGCTGGACTAGCATGCGTCTTGCCAAAAACGCTAAGCACATGTTTTAACAATTCTTTTAATGTAGTTTTACCCAACGAGCCAGTTACAGCAATTATCTTGGCTTTTGAGCGAGCTCTCGCTTTTGTTGCCAATTGTTCTAAAGCGCGCAACACCCCATCAACAGCAATAAACGGCACAGCCAAATTCTTGGCTTTATCCAACTTATCTTTTTGTATAATTAATAAAGTTGCACCTTTACTTACGGCATTAGATAAAAAATCATGGCCATCGAAATTAGCTCCCTCTATAGCAAAAAATATCGACCCAGCTGCTAAAGTACGCGTATCTATAGATACACCTGTAAATTCTGTAGCTAAGTTGCCAAAAACTTGCCCTTGAATGCTTTCCAAAATTTCTTGCCTAGCCCACATAACCTTACCCCTAATAATTCAACCACCGCAAAATTTCATCCTTATCGCTAAAAGGCAAAGATTTATCGCCAATAATCTGCCCCACTTCATGTCCCTTACCAGCCACCAATACAATATCATTCGCTTTTGCTATATTTATCGCATATGCTATAGCTTCCGATCTATTTGCTATTTCTATAGCGCTAGGTACAGCTTGTATAATTTCTTTTCGTATAGATTCAGCTGGCTCACCGCGCGGATTATCATCTGTAATGATAACAATATCACTATACTCACCAGCAATTTGCCCCATAATAGGACGCTTACCTTTATCCCTATCTCCACCACAGCCAAAAACCAAAATAATTTTACCCTGGACCATAGTTTTTACCTCTCGCAAAACTTGCATCAAAGCTTCTGGCTTATGCGCGTAATCAACATAGACCAAAGCACCATTTTGCTTATTACCAATTAATTGCATACGACCAGATACCGAATGTAGTTTCGATAACATTTCTAAACAAGGCTCAATTGCCGCACCTTCCGCAATAACTAGCCCCATAGCTACCAACGCATTATATAACTGAAAATCGCCATGTAAGGGAAAGAATATATTATCATAGTCCTTACCATCTATCCTTAATGCCAAAATTTGGCCTTCTTTTAGCTTATGTACTGCTTTTAGTTTTATAAAATCTCCTCTTTGGCCTATTTTTAATATATTATCATGATAAGGCTGCAAATGTTGCAACACTCTGTCGCTATATTCATCGTCAGCGAATAATATTACTGGACACCCATCAGCTAACAGCTCTTTAAATAAACGCATTTTTGCAGCAAAATAACTCTCGATGTCCAAATGATAATCCAAATGATCTCGCCCCAAATTAGTAAAAGCGGCAGAGCTTAAGCGCACATTATCTAACCGGCATTGCAAAATACCGTGCGACGAAGCTTCCAATATCACATGGCTAATCTTCAATTGCGCTAAATTATCTAAAATCTTATGCATATTTATAGTATCTGGCGTTGTTAAATAACTGCTATTTGCAACATTTGGTACAGAAACCCCTAATGTGCCTATAGAAGCAGAATTATAATGCATCGCTTGCCATAATTGATTGGTAAAAGAAGCCACAGAAGTTTTACCACTAGTACCAGTAACAGCAGCTACATGCTTTGGCTGCAAAGGCCAAAAAAGATTTGCCGCTGCCGATAAAGCTTTGCGCACATCGGTTACGTACAGAAACCAACAATTATCACGAAAATTAAAGTCGCAATAGTGCGAAAAACTAGCCGCAATAGTTTTATCGCTGTGTACTACTAACTTAGCCCCTTTGCGCAAGGCTTCAGAAACATACCGCGCCCCATCATTTTTTATACCATTTATAGCAAAAAAAGCAAAACCATTACAAACATCTGAACTGTTAGAGGCTAAGCCAACGATCTCTATCTTCTCCAACTCATGCAGAGATTCTTTCGGCAAATCATAGATCAATGTTTGCAAAAGTATATTCAATTTCATAAAATAGGCTTTCAAATTTACCGAGCATATTCAAATATTCGGCCTTACTCCTAAAAAATTAGCACAACGATTTATAATTTCAACTGCCATTGGCGCTGCATTATAACCAGCAGTAGAACCAATACGGCCAGGTATAGCCTGAGGATTATCAATAATAGTTAATACAATATATTTTGGATGCTCTATAGGAAAGGCAGCAATAAAACTATTAAAACGTTGGTTTTTTACATATTTACCATTTTCTACCTTTTCTGCCGTGCCAGTTTTGCCACCAATATTATAACCTTGTATATTTGCAAAGCGACCTGAGCCTTGCTTCATATTGAGCGCAAATAAATTCCGCATAATTTGGCTTGTCTTAGGAGAAAGAACCCTTGCAGAGCGTAATGGCGCTCTAGAATTTCTTAAAAAAGTAGGTTGCCGCAATATACCACCGTTTAGCAAAGCAGCTGCACTAACCGCTGTTTGCAAAGGAGTGTTCATCATGCCATGACCAAAAGCTATAGTCATAGAATTCACAGCTTTCCACTTTTTAGGAAAAACTGGCCGGGCTACCTCAGGGATTTCAGTGTCTAACTTAGTTAACAAGCCTAATTTATCTAGAAATTTTTTATGCTGATCTACCCCAACTGCAAGCGCCTCTTTTGCAGAGCCTATATTAGATGAATAAATAAAAACCTCCGACAGGCTCAATGGTCTATTTTTACCATGAAAATCATGTATATACTGCCCTCTCCCAGCGGCCAAAGGATGACTAGCATCTATCATAGAATCCAAGGTAAATTTACCGCTATCTAATGCCATAGCTGTAGTAAAAATTTTTATAACAGAGCCCATTTCATACAAGCCAGCAGACATACGATTAAGCCTATCGGCATTTAAAGCTTGGCCTGGTACATCTGGCATAAAACTTGGCACCGAATCCATAGCCAAAATCTCACCATTTTCGGCATTTAATATTACAGCTCCCGCCGCTTGCGCATTATAAGTTTTTAACGAACGCTCCAATACAGAGCGGATTATTGCTTGGCCTCTTATATCTATAGACAAATACACAGCCTTTAATTTTTCTTTCTCTAAATCCCTTATATGTGGAGCTGTTAATTTTTGTTCATCCAAGTATTTTTCTATACCCGCCAGGCCTTTATTGTCTACATCTACATAGCCAACAACATAAGCAGCATCGGCTCCATTGGGATAAAACCTGCTGATATGAGTACGAAAACCAAGGCCGGGTAAGCCTAGCGCCATTATTTCACTTTTTTGCTGCAGGCTTAAATTACGCTCTAACCAAACAAAAGGCTGCTTGCTGCGCAATCTGCTGGTTACAAGGTCAAGGTCTATATTGGGTAAAACAGTTTTAATTAGCTTGGCTGTTTCTTCAGGATTTAAAACATGACGAGGCTGAGCAAAAAGCGAAAAGCTATGTATATCCCGCGCCAATAACAAACCATTGCGGTCAAAAATATCTGGGCGCTCTTGAGTAAGCTCGGTCATAGCATAAGCCGCATCTTCTGCATCTTTACGCTGTAACCCAAACCAAACTAAACGCGCCATGAGCAAGATGTATAAACAACTAAACAGCAAAAATACTGCTATATATCTTTTACTATAGCTATATTTAATCCTCATTTAAGTTGGATCTTTTCTACTGCACTTACACTTAATATATATTGTGGTTCTATGGGACCAAGCTCTAGCTCTGCTTGATATTTTTGTTCTAAGCATTCTATATTACGCGGAGATTCCAAATACGCCCATTCGGTATTAAGCTGACTTATTGAATTTTGCTCTTCTTCTATTTGATTAGACAATAGTTTTTCTTGACGAAGAAGTTTTTGCGAGCTGTATTTAATTTTATAGGTAAAGCCAATGGTACTAACCAATAAAATCACTAATGCTATATCTATAATACGAGAAAATGGCATAAAATATCCTATGAATTTTTGGTTAGCAGAGAAGAAGCGTTAGTTAATTGTTCTTTATGCTTAAGCGGTGCAGCGTGCGTTCGCTTTGCCACACGAAGTTTTGCCGAGCGAGACCGTGGATTATAAGCCAGCTCTGGGACCGAGGCGGTTATCAGGCTTTTGGTCACTAGCTCAAAACTAGCAGAAAAAACATCACCAGCTGGCAAATAACGCGAAACTGCTAAAGGCACAGCGCAACGATGCAAAAATTTCTTCACTATACGGTCTTCCAAAGAATGGAAGCTAACAACGCTTAGCTTTCCCCCTGCTTTCAATAATTTTTCTGCGGCGATTAATGCTTGCACTAATTCACCCAATTCATTATTTACATACATACGTAAGGCCTGAAACACCCGCGTAGCTGGATGAATTTTTTCAAAATATCGTCGTGGCAGCAAAGCTTCTATGGCATTACTTAACTCTAAGGTAGTAGTAAAAGGTTTCTCAGCACGTTTTTTCACTATCATACGCGCTATAGATACTGCACGCTTTTCCTCGCCAAAGCTTCTAAATATTTTAACTAAATCTGCTAGCGCAAAAGAATTTACAATTTCTGCAGCGCTTAACCCTTCTGCTGACATCCTCATATCCAAAGGTCCCTCTTTTTGAAAAGAAAAGCCACGCTCTGCCTGATCAATCTGCATAGAAGAAACACCAAGATCCAATACAATCAAATCAGGTGATTCTATAGATAATTCTCCTAATTGCGAAAAGCTAGTATTTATAAAACTAAATCTATCGCCAAATTTCTTGGCAAAAAATTCCGCTTGAGGTTTAACGTTGGGATCCCGATCTATAGCAACAACCCTAGCGCCCTTCGCCAAAAATGCTTGTGAATAGCCACCAGCACCAAAGGTACAATCTACCACCAGCTTATTTTCATAGCCTTCTTCAGGCTCCGAATAGGTTATAAGCTCATCTAAAAGCACAGGTATATGTGGTGTGAAGTTTGTGTGATTCATCTTCATAAACATAATTTCATAAGTTTGCTGGGTAGCTTATACCATATGAAATTTAAAGAAGTATGAAATATGAGGACAAGAAAAACAATCTTGTCCCCTAACTTATTAGCTTGATGTGAGACTTTGCCAAATCAACACAAAATTTAATACTAAAATTAGCGCTGTTGCGATAAGTGCAATCAACTTTAAAAATGGCCGATTAACAAAAGCCCCCATTATTTTTCTAGAGCCAGCAAAATAACATAAGGCAAGCATGGGTATGGGCAAGGCTATGCTCAAAACAACTTGGCTCGCTACTAAAGACCGTGTAGCGTCCAAGCCCAAGGCTACCACAATAAAAGAGGGTACCATGGTAACAAAACGACGTACCCATACAGGTATATGAAAACCAACAAATCCCTGCATAATAAGCTGCCCTGCCATGGTACCAACTACGGAACTAGAAACCCCTGATACCAATAAAGAGATCAAGAATATAGAAGCAGCAGCCCCTCCTAAAAGAGGTCCCAAAGTATGATAAGCCTCTTCAATTCCAGTAACAACAGTATGTTTGGTATGAAATGCCCCTGCGGCCATAATAACCATAGCCATATTCACCATGCCTGCTAAGCTTAGCGCTACTACAACTTCGCGATTGGAGTATTTTACCAAGCGCGCTTTTTGCTCGTCGGAAGAAGCGGTTACACGATCTTGCATAAGCCCAGAGTGCAAATAAATGGCATGCGGCATGACAGTCGCACCAATAATGCCTACACTAATAAAAAGGGCATCTAAATTTGGCATTTCTGGTTTAAAGCAATGCAAGCCAACGCTAGCCCAGTCCACCGGAGTTATAAATAATTCTAGTAAATAACAAAGGCAAATAATACTAACAAATAACCCTACAATAATTTCCATAGCGCGAAATCCATAACGTTCTAGCCATAAAATTGCACAGGTTATCAAAGCCGTTATTATCATACCGACCATAAGCGGAAAATTAAATAACAAAGAAAATCCAACAGCACCACCAATAAATTCAGCCAAATCTGTTGCTATTGCAGCAATTTCACTTATTATCCACATCGCTATAACAACAGAAGGCCGAAAATGCTCTCGACAAAGTTGCGCCAAATTTTTATTTGTAATAATACCTAATTTAGCCGCCATAGCTTGAAAAAGCATAGCTATAACATTTGCCAACAAAACTATCCACAATAACGAATAGCCATATTTCGAGCCCGCTTCGATATTGGTGGCAAAATTACCAGGGTCTACATATGCCACAGCCGCAATTAATGCTGGCCCAACTAAAAATAAAAAAGATAAATACCCCCTTTTTCTACCAGCTAAAATTTCGCTGATACCATGCGTTGCTCTATCGCTTAAATTTAATATACTCATAATCAGGCTTCAAAGCCCCTTTCTAATCACTAGAGTTAGTTAATTGATAGGTTCAAAAGGTATTTTACGCCCACAGAGCGCTGTTTGGCAAGAGCTTAATAAATAATTTATCAGTTGGTCTATAAGCCGGGTTTTGTATGACAAAATAAATTTTGTGTGGCAGCCATTCATCTAGGGCATATGTTACCATAAGCCTCTTGCAACCAACCCGAATAACTAGCCCAGAAAAAAGGCCGCGTCAAAAACGCACGCTATTCCTATTCGGTCTTGCTCTCGGTGGGGTTTACCTAGCCATAGACATTACTGCCGATGCGGTGAGCTCTTACCTCACCTTTTCACCCTTACCTAAAACGATATCGGCGCAATTGCACCAATAACAATATAGGCGGTATATTTCTGTGGCACTTTCCCTAAGGTCACCCTTGCCGGGCGTTACCCGGCACCGCTTTTCTAAGAGCCCGGACTTTCCTCACTTAAGCTTTAAGCGCGGCTGCCCGACCAACTGACACAAAATTCTAGCATTTTTTGAGCCAAAATCCAAGCCTCTATTATTTCAAAGAGGCTAAATAAGTACGAACTTTTTCACAATAACGTTGCGAAATCGGGTTCATCTTCTTTGCACCATAACCAGCATTATACTTTAATATAGTCGTACATGTTTCACCATGGCCTAATTTTTCTGCCTTTGCTAGATAACGCACACCATATTTCAAGTTGGTTTCCGGATTATACAAATCCGTCAGCGGACCATGAAAGCCTAAGCTACGAGCTGTGGTAGGCATTAATTGCATCAGGCCAACTTCACCAGCACTACCGTGTGCATCTACGTTATAGTTACTTTCTGTATGTATAACGGCATGCACTAGATTTACTTGCACGTGATCTTCTTTTGCTAGTTTATTAATTAAACTATCAAAGGGTCTAGGCGTAGTTACAACTTTATTTGTATCTTTTGCAACCGAAAACGCGTTAGCTGCGTTCATTTGAAAACTCGTTAAAGAAACTGCTGCTACAACAGCGGTTGATATAAGTGATTTAATGTTCATATTGTGTTCTCCAATTATTTTTACTTTTGATTGGAACAATATGCCAAACTATTATTGCTGAAAGATGTAGCCTTCTAGGCAAAGCAGGGTCAAGGCGCCTAAACTGCCCAAACATGGCACAATTTTGTAGAAATTCAACTAATCAGGATAAGGACGAAGATATTTAGCGGTTACCATTTGCGCATTTTGCTTGGCTATACCGACATCGTTTTCAGTCATGCCTATAGCTTTAGCAGCTTGCTCTGCATCACGCACAGCACCTTGTATCAAAGCTTTTTTATCTACTGGGCTTAAGGGAACTAGATAGTTGTGAATAGGATATTTCACCGATGATTCTTCATGTGCTACTTCTGTAATCGGAGCTTCACTAGGTAGACGATAATAAATTAAAGCCGCTACAGCAACAATAATAAAACCAATAATTATCAAAAAGCGCGCACTACTGTAGTTTTGCATATCCTGCTTTCCTTTTTAAGTAATTAACTGTAAAATACTCAAATGAATAAAAAACGCAAATCAGCTCTGAATAACGAATTACGTAAGCTTTTCCCCTCTATACCATACTACGATGCTATACGCATAGCCGCCAAAGCCGCGGAGCCACACTTACAGGCCCTGCCCCCTTCTATTACTATATGGCTCAGTGCAATAGCCTATATAAGACATGAATATACAGACTATAATATCCTGTTAAAAGAAGGAATGGATTTAGAAACAGCCCGCTTCTTTACCAAAGAACAAATAAACAAACAATTACAATTATGGGATTCAAGCAGGTTGCTACCTAGTTAATTTCTTATAAGTCACTTTTTTAGGGTTTGTCGCGTCTACACCTAAGCGACGCGTTTTATCCGCTTCATATTCTGCAAAATTCCCTTCAAACCACTCTACATGGCTATCTCCTTCAAAAGCTAAAATATGCGTAGCCAATCTGTCTAAAAACATTCTGTCGTGACTTATTACAACAGCACAGCCAGCGAAATTTTCTAATGCTTCTTCCAGCGCTGCCAAGGTTTCTGTATCTAAATCATTGGTTGGCTCATCCAACAGTAAAACATTGCCGCCTTCTTTTAACAATTTAGCTAGATGTACACGATTGCGTTGTCCACCAGATAAATCACCGACTTTTTGCTGCTGATCACTACCCTTAAAATTAAAATTTGAACAATACGCACGACTATTTATCTCATATTTACCTAATTTTATAGTATCGTTACCACCAGATATTTCTTGCCAAACTGTATTTGTAGCTACTAAATTATCTCTACTTTGATCCACATAGCTAAGTTGCACCGTTTCTCCGATAGAAATTACACCATTATCTGGCTGCTCACTACCAACTAGCATTTTAAATAGAGTAGATTTACCAGCACCATTTGGCCCAATAACCCCGACAATACCCCCCGCTGGCAAACTAAAATTTAAATTCTCTATAAGCAAATGGTCACCAAAAGATTTGGAGAGATTCTTTGCTTCTATAACCAATTGCCCCAGTCTCTCCGCTAGCGGTATAATTATCTGAGCGTCGCCTGGTTTACGCGCGGCGGCTGTTTCTACTAACTCCTCATAAGCCTTTATCCGAGCTTTCGATTTAGTTTGCCGCGCTTTAGGGCTAGATGCTATCCACTCCTGTTCACGCGCTAGAGCTTTTTGTCGCGCAACATCTTCGCGCCCTTCTTGCTTTAATCTCTTTGCCTTCGCTGCCAAATAAGCCGAATAGTTACCTTCATATGGAATACCGCGCCCACGATCAAGCTCCAAAATCCAACCCGTTACATTATCCAAGAAATATCTATCATGGGTTATTAAAATCACTGAACCTTCATATTGACGTAAATGTTTTTCTAACCAAGCCGTGGTTTCTGCGTCCAAATGGTTAGTAGGCTCATCTAGTAGTAATAAATCTGGCTTAGATAATAAAAGCTTACACAAAGCTACACGTCGTTTCTCACCGCCAGACAAACTCGCTACAGAACTATTAGCTGGCGGACAACCTAAAGCCTCTAAAGCCATCTGGACTTGGCTTTCTAAATCCCAAAGATTTTGCGCGTCGATAACATCTTGCAGCTCCGCAGCTTTAGCAGCATTTTCATCGCTATAGTCCATCATAAGTTCATTATATCGATCTAGAATAGCCTTTTTACTGGCCACTCCCAACATAACATTGCCCAAAACATCTAAACTATTATCCAATTCCGGTTCTTGCGATAAATAACCACAGGTAGCGCCATCTGCTAACCAAGCTTCGCCTGTATATTCTTTATCAATACCAGCCATAATACGCAAAATTGTAGATTTACCAGCGCCATTTGGCCCCAAAATACCAATCTTAGCATCTGGATAAAATGATAAATGTATATTATCCAAAATCTTTTTATTGCCATAAGATTTACTTAAGTCCGACATATGATAAATAAATTGACGCGCCATAACAGATCCTATTTTATAGTAGCAATAAACACTAATTTAAAATAAAACAAACAAAAGCGCAACCAATATTAACTTTAACGAGCCAAAGAATTATGCAGACTATAACGATAAAGCCTCAAGAATACCAACTAGACCAATATGGCCTTATTACAAATCAAGATGGCTCGGCCCTAAGTTTAAGCGCAGATACAGAAACTAATTATTCAATATATAGCTATGGCTTAATGTATTATTTGGTTTTTTATGCTATTAAACCAAATAATACGAATAATAATTATAAATTATTGGCAGATAAATCATTTTATCTGAATAAGATTTACATAAATCTACTTCTATTTGCTTTATTAATAGAGTGCTATTTTCGCGGTTCAGACACGCAAAGCAAGATTATTTTTACGTTACAGCAGAAAGTAAAGCAAAATTATAATACAACTATCTATATAAGTAGCTGGATTAACGCTTTACATTATATAAAAACGCACCATACAGAAGCATTAAATGTTACATATCTAAATCGCTGAGGAAATAAAAATGTCACAAAAATATCAAGCACTGATCGTTATAGACATGCAAAATGACTTTATGGAAGATGGCCCATTAGAGGTTCCTGGAGCCAATGAAATCTTAGCACCTATTAATAAATTAATTGATCGCTATGATAATATCATATTCACACAAGATTGGCACCCAGCAAATCACCATAGTTTTACTAATGTCTCAAAAACGGGTATTTGGCCGCCTCATTGTATCCAGGGCAGCAAAGGCGCAAAGATTAATTCAACATTAAATACTAACAAAGCGCAATTAATTTTGCGCAAAGGCTATAGACCTAATATAGACAGCTATTCGGCATTTTTTGAAAATGATAAAGCAACGCCCACAGGTCTAGCCGCCTATTTGCAAGAACGAGGCCTAAAAAACCTTATCTTTTGCGGCCTTGCAACAGATTTTTGCGTGGGTTATAGTGTGCTTGACGCAATAAAATGTGGCTTTGAAAGCACCTTGATATTAAGTGCTTGCCGAGCAATTGATAATAATGGGTCGCTAGATATAATGCTAACACAATTAAAAAATAGCAACGCTGAGCTATTATTAGGCGCTTAAGCGATTTTCATAGTAAGAATATAGGGTGGATACTCCAATAAAGCTAATACTTAGCAATCCCGCTATATAATCTGGTATATGAATTAGAGCACTGCTATACATTATCATAGCAAGCGATAATATGGCATAAAATGCACCATGCTCGATATAAGCATAACTCCCTAAGCTTTCCTTTTCTACAAGCATAATCGTCATCGACCGCACATAAAACGCTCCAATACTCAACCCTAGCGCAATTATTAAAAAATTACTAGAAAGAGCAAAAGCCCCTATTACACCATCAAAAGAAAAACTTGCGTCTAAAATTTCTAAATAAATAAAATTAGCAAAACCAGATTTATGCCGCAAATTTTGTGGCGACGCAGAGCCACGAAGGGCTAATAAGTAAAAAATAACTATACCCAATCCCGCAGCTATAAGAAATTCATATCTATGCGCTGGCACTAGGAAGTAGGTTATAATAGCAATAAGGCATAAATTAAGTAGCAGTGGCGCAAACCGAAATGCAGCTAAAGCGCTCAAAGGCTTCTCTACACAATTAATCCAATGACATTCTTTTTGTCTGTCAATAAAAAAACTAAGGCTTACTAAGGTTAAAAAACTACCGCCCAAAGCATTAAGCCCTATACGCGCCCTTTCCAATGCTATCATATATTTGTTGGGTTCATTTATAGCTAAATGCAAAGCGGCAATGGGGTTAATATGTAGCAATATAGCAACAATTGCCAATGGCAAAAATATTCTTATACCAAACACTGCTATTATAATGCCCCACCACAAAAAACGTTGTCGCCATTTATAGCTCATATATTTTAAGATACGCGCATTGACTACCGCATTATCAAAAGAAAGAGAAATTTCTACAGCCGCCAAAACAAAGCATGACCAAAAACTGCTAACGGCACCGAATAGGCTATGGGTGGCGCCATAACCTACATAAGCGGCAGCCAATAAGCCAAAAGCGTTAAATAGAAACGCATATTTATAATAAGACCAACTAGTTTTGCCTTGAGAATTAGCCATCTTTCTCCTTGAGATTTAACTTAAACCTTGTCATAAGCACATAATTTGCTTATTATGGCAGAATATGGGCCAATAAAACCCATAGGGAACACTTAAAAATAAATAACACACCTTAAGAAGAAAGAAATACAAAAAATATGGAAGCTACAAATAAATTAAAAAAAGAGTTGAATAAAAGACACATATTATTCATTGCTCTAGGTTCTGCTATAGGCACAGGACTATTCTTAGGCTCTGCCACAACGATACGGCTAGCAGGCCCTAGTGTGTTGTTTGCTTATATAATAGCAGGATTGGCAGCATTTTTAACAATGCGAGCCTTAGGAGAAATGGTAATAAATGTACCGCACTTAAAAACCTTTGGCAGCTATGCAGGTAAGTTTATAAGCCCTTTGGCTGGCTTTATAACTGGCTGGTCATATGTTTTTCAAATGGCCCTAGTCTGCTTAGCGGACATCACTGCCTTTGCCACATATATGCAATTTTGGTATCCAGATGTATCTGCCTGGATTTGGACGCTTGCGCTCGCTTGCTTTATCTGCGCCGTAAATTTAGCTACAGTTAAAATTTACGGCGAGCTAGAATTTTGGTTCTCTGTAATAAAGGTTTTAGCAATTTTAGTCATGATAGCTGGTGGTATTTTTTTAATCAGCACAGGATTTCACAGCGCCCACCACAGCGTAACCCATGTTAATCACGTAAACAGCTTGTCATATTGGTTTCCAAATGGTATTTCAGGATTTGTGCAATGTTTGCCCATAGTTATTTACTCTTTTGGCGGAATTGAAATAATTGGTATAACAGCTGCTGAAGCCAAACATCCAGAAACGAGCATTCCAAAAGCCATAAATACCATACCCTTTAGAATTATCTTTTTTTATGTGCTAACCATAGGTGTTTTAATTAGTATATATCCTTGGGACCAAATAGGTATAGATGGCAGCCCATTCGTAACTATTTGTGAGGCATTAGGCATTCATTCTGCTGCTAATATACTAAATATTATTGTCATTACCGCGGCCGTTTCTGCAATAAATAGCGATATTTATGGCTCCAGCCGTATGATATATAGCCTAGCAGAAGAAGGCCATGCATTAAAACATTTAAATAAACTAAACAAAAAAGGCGTGCCTGTATATGCAATTTTCGTTATGCTAAGCGTTTTAATTTCTGGTGTAGTATTTAATTATTTTGATCATGAAGGCCTCTTCGTTTTAATGGCAAATTTAGCGGCCCTAACCTCTATAGTAGGTTGGTTTATGATTGTACTAGCCCAATTATTCATGCGATTCAAGATGACAGCACAAGAAAAAGCAAATGTAAAATATCCAGTGCCACTGTGGCCAATTGCTAGCGTACTAACGTTATTATTCTTTAGCTTTATAATGGGCCTCATAGCAATTTACGAAGTAAACGCATTTTGCTACGGACTTTTTTGGCTTGTTGGTTTAATTGCCATATATTTAAGTATCAAGCACTTAGATAAAACTGGCCGCTTCGTACAAAAGGTAGCAAAAACTTAAATAAAAAACGCTGCCGCCATTTATAACTCATATATTTTAGATGTGCGCATTAACTGTAGCATTATCAAAAAATAGTAAATTTCTACGGCAGCTAAAACAAAAAGCTACGAACCGCACTGCGTAGGTTATGAGTAGCGCCATAACCTACATAAGCGGCGGCCAATAAGCAAAAAACATAAATAGCAACACATATTTATACATAAGACAAATCATGACTTTCAGGATATAACCCAGCTATTACCTTGATATGTATCCTAACTCTTGTTATGGGCGTATAATTTGCTTATTATACCGATAAACTATGGAGCAAAAATCCCATAGGAAATACTTAAAAAGAAAGGGATGCAAAAAGTATGGAAGCTACAAATAAATTAAAAAAAGAGTTGAATAAAAGACACATATTATTCATTGCTCTGGGATCTGCTATAGGCACAGGGCTATTCTTAGGCTCTGCTACAACGATAAAACTAGCAGGCCCTAGTGTATTATTTGCTTATATAATAGCAGGACTGGCAGCATTTTTAACAATGCGAGCCCTAGGAGAAATGGCAATAAATGCACCGCAGTTAAAAACCTTTAGCAGCTATACAGGTAAGTTTATAAGCCCTTTGGCTGGCTTTATAACTGGCTGGTCTTATGTTTTTCAAATAGCTTTCGTTTGCCTTGCAGATGTCACTGCCTTCGCTACCTATATGAAATTTTGGTATCCAGATGTATCTGCCTGGATTTGGACGCTTGCCCTGGGTTGCTTTATCTGCGCCGTAAATTTAGTTACAGTTAAAACTTACGGAGAGCTAGAATTTTGGTTCTCTATAATAAAAGTTTTAGCGATTTTAGCCATGATAGCTGGCGGGGTTTTTTTAATCAGCACAGGATTCCACAGCGCCCACCACAGCATAACCCATGTTAATCACGTAAGCAGCCCAGCCTATTGGTTTCCAAATGGTATTTCAGGATTTGTGCAATGTTTGCCCATAGTTATTTACTCTTTTGGCGGAATTGAAATAATTGGTATAACAGCTGCTGAAGCCAAACATCCAGAAACGAGCATTCCAAAAGCCATAAATACCATACCCTTTAGAATTATCTTTTTTTATGTGTTAACCATAGGTGTTTTAATTAGTATATATCCTTGGGACCAGATAGGCATAGATGGTAGCCCATTTGTAACCATTTGCGAAGCCTTAGGGATTCACTCTGCTGCTAATATACTAAATGTTATTGTAATCACCGCTGCCGTCTCGTCACTGAATAGCGTTATTTATGGCGCCAGCCGCATGATATACAGTCTAGCAGAAGAAGGCCATGCATTAAAACATTTAAATAAATTGAGCGAAAAAGGTGTACCGATATATGCAATTTTCGTTATGCTGAGCGTTTTAGTTTCTGGCGTATTATTTAATTATTTCAATCACGAAGGTCTTTTCGTTATAATAGCAAATATAGTTGGGTTAACCTCTATAGCCAGCTGGTTTATGATTGTACTAGCACAGTTATTGATGCGAGCTAAGATGACAGCACAAGAAAAAGCAAATTTAAAATACCCAGTACCATTATGGCCAATTACCAGCATACTAACGCTATTATTCCTTAGCTTTATCATGGTACTCATAGCCATTCATCAGGTAAACGCACTTTTCTATGGACTTTGCTGGATTTTTAGTTTGGTTGCCATATATTTCAGTATCAAGCATTTAGATAAAACTGGCCGCTTCGTACACAAAGTAGCTAGGACTTAAACATAAAAAAGAAAGCATGTTAGAAATAACATGCTTTCTTAAGCTTATGGGTGTAGTAAGCACCCTACACTTTATGAGTTTAGTCTGGTGAGCCCGGAGGGACTTGAACCCCCAACCAAGCGGTTATGAGCCGCTGGCTCTAACCAATTGAGCTACAGGCCCAAACCAGTTTTATCTTTTACCCTAATTTAATTACCTTTACAAGTAAAAAATTACAAATTCTTGTAATTTATTTAATTTTTATTATATTCCATATCATTAAAGAAATATAACTGTTTAAAGGCTTGCTTATGAAACCTCATGTTTTTCTTACTATCTGTGCTGCTGCATACACACTAAGCGCAAATAAATCTTGGGCTGCTAACGACATTCCAGCCATTGTTGTACATGCCAATGGCGAAGCAAGCGCTATGCCAAACCAGGCCATTTTAGAGCTGGGAGTTAGCAGCCATGCAAAGACCGCACAGGCCGCACTATCTAACAATAATACGGCTATGAATAGCATAGTGGAGGCTCTACAAAAACAACATATCGCCAAAGCAGATATGCAAACATCGCAATTATCGCTATATGAAACAAATCAATCAACAAAAAATGACGAAAATCCTACATATAGCTATAATATAGAAAGCCATTTGACTGTTCTCGTTCGCGATTTAGCTAATTTAGCAAAAATCTATGACACAGCTATAGAACATGGCGCGAATCAAAGCGGAGAACTTTCTTTTAGTAACAACAAAAAAGATATCTTCTTACAAGCAGCAAGAACTAAAGCAGTGCAAATAGCCAGAAATAAGGCAGAAACACTAGCCAAAGCAGCTGGGGTAAAGTTAGGCCAGATTTTAAATATAACAGAAAACTTGGGCGATAATTATCCCCTATCTACCAGCAGAGCCATGGCTTTGTCCAGCACCTCTTCTAATTTACCCCCAGTGGAAAGTGGGCAAATAAATTATAAAGTCTCTGTAACCATGTCTTTCGCTATAAAACAAGGTTCAGTATTAGTCGAGCAGCGTTAATTAACTACTAAATTTATAATAACTCTCCGCTTATATGATTCAAATATTCTTCTTCACTATCTATGCTGTCTTCTGTAGCAGTGATTCTATCTTTCGCCGATATTTTAGCTTCATGCACAGTTCGGCAATCTCCTGAGAGCAAAGGATGCCACCATTCTAAATCTTCACCCCGGAATATTTTAAGATAAGCACAAGTTTTAGGCAACCAACTAATTTGCTCCAATAAAGTATAATTTAATTTTATACAATCATTAACAAACTTATGTCTTTGCAAATAGTTTTTACATTTGCAGCTTTCGGCGTCCAACAATTTACAAGATATGGTAGTTAAAAATATCTTTCCAGTATCTTCATCTTCTAGCTTATGCATGCAACACTGGCCACAGCCATCGCAAAGCTGCTCCCATTCGCTTTCACTCATATCTTCAAGTTTTTTATTTTTCCAAAAAAACTTATCTTGTGACATAAAGTTACGAATCTAAAAAGCTGCGTAATTTCCTTGAGCGACTCGGATGCTTTAATTTACGTAATGCTTTGGCTTCAATCTGCCTAATGCGTTCTCTGGTTACAGAAAATTGCTGCCCCACTTCTTCCAAGGTATGGTCGGTATTCATACCAATACCAAACCGCATACGCAACACACGCTCTTCCCGCGGGGTTAACGAAGCTAGCACCCTCGTAGTTGTGTCGCGCAAATTCGACTGTATTGCTAAATCAATCGGCAGTAGCGCATTTTTATCTTCAATGAAATCTCCAAGATTAGAATCTTCGTCATCTCCCAGTGGCGTCTCTAAGGAAATTGGCTCTTTGGCAATTTTTAACACTTTGCGTACTTTTTCAAGTGGCATATTAAGCTTACTTGCCAATTCTTCTGGTGTGGGCTCTCTACCAATTTCGTTAAGTATCTGGCGTCCAGTACGCCCTATTTTATTTATTGTTTCTATCATATGCACGGGGATACGTATAGTTCTGGCTTGGTCTGCAATACAACGCGTTACAGCTTGGCGTATCCACCAACAGGCATAGGTAGAAAATTTATAGCCGCGCCTATATTCAAATTTATCTACAGCCTTCATCAACCCAATATTACCTTCTTGAATCAAATCCAAAAATTGCAATCCACGGTTAGTATATTTTTTAGCAATAGAGATAACTAAGCGCAAATTGGCTTCCACCATTTCTTTTTTTGCCAAACTTGCTTCTTGCTCGCCTTTTTGTACCTGCATAACTATACGCCGAAATTCGGATAAAGAGATGTCAGTTTCATCAACAAGCTCTTTTATATCAGCACGTATTTCAGCTATATGGTGCTCTTGCGCAGTAACAAACTCCCGCCATTTTGGATTTGGCAGATTTTTTACATAATCTATCCAATTTGGGTCAACTTCATGGCCTTGATAATGTTGCAAAAACTCCTCATGGCCGATAGAATACTCTGCAGCAAGCCGTTTTAAACGCCCTTCTTTTTGAACAAGATCCTTATTTATAGCATATAACTGTTCTACCAACGCATCTATGCGCGCCTGATTAAGAGAAAGGGATTTAACAGCGCGAACAAGCTGTAATTTAAGTTCATTAAATTCTTTTTGCTGCACTGGATTTAGCGTGCATTTTTCCGGTGACTTAAAAGAAGAAGGTGATACAATTTGCTGCAAAACATGTAGTTTTTCATAAGCTTCTGCAATAAAGTCCAAAGTTTTCATAACTTTTGGCAAGAGCTGCTCTTCCATAGCAGCAAAAGACATGTTTACGTCGTCTTCGTCATCCTCTAAACTTTCCTCCGACTCGTCTCGGTCAAAATTTGGCTTAAAAGAAACATTTTTATTATCCGCTACTGGGTCGTCCTCGCAGCCACATTTAGCTTCCGGACCTGCATACATGGTTTCTAAGTCAATAATTTCTCGCAAAAAGATATTTTGCCTCTTCAATTGATCACGCCAGATAATGATAGCTTGAAAGGTTAATGGACTTTGGCATAGCCCAGATATCATAGTTTCGCGTCCAGCTTCAATACGCTTGGCTATTGCGATCTCACCCTCACGAGATAATAATTCAACATTCCCCATATCCCGTAGATACATACGAACCGGGTCATCAGTACGATCTAAATTTTCTGTTTTCTTATCTAAAGTTAAATCACGACTGCCAGCTGATATTAACTCATTTGAAGAAGATTCAGACTCTAATTCTGCCTCATCATCTACTACATTAATGCCCATATCAGAAAATATAGACATAGTATCTTCTATTTGATCAGGATTTATCGCACCTGAAGGGAAAAGGCTATTCAACTCGTCTATGACAACGTATCCACGTTTCTTCGCCAATTTTATAAGCTTGTTAACCCTATTTTGCGTTAGCTCAGAGCTCATCGCTTTTTCATCCATTTTGGTCTGTTGTTCATCATTTTTCAAATTGCTATCCAACTTAGCTTTACTTACCATACACGAGTTACTCCAAAAACATCCACTGCCACTAAAATATACATATATTGCACTAATACATATTGTAAACCAAAATTATACCTCTTCAATAAAGGTTTTTTCAGCTTCAAACAATAATTTTTTTATATTTGCCAAAGTTTTATATAAATCAAGATCTTCAATCATCATACGCTTAGCTATATCCTCTAATTGTAAATTTATATTATGTGCTCTCATATAAAGATGTAAGGCCTGGTCTAAAATATCGCTACTATCAATTTGCATTAAATCTATACCTACTTTTTTCGCCAATTGCGCTACCTCTGCTACAAACTTTGCCTCACAATGTTTTTCCAGCAATTTCTTAAATATTTCTGGCTCGAAGAGCTGACCATCTTCGCTAATAAGCTCTAACATATGCCTATGTAATTTACTAAGCCTAGCGTCGGTAAATTGTAAATTCGCTAATTGCTCAAATTTTTCACGCCATAAAATAGGGGCATTTAACAACAATGATAAAATCATCTTTTCTCGTAAAAATAAATTTTTGCTCAATTGCTGCGTAGCATTCTGTAACGCTGAAAACGCAACATTTGGCGCCCTATTTTGCTTCGACCCCTTGCGCAGATTATAAAATAGGTCACGCAATCTTGCTTTAATCGTTTGGAAATAGTGGCTGCGCAGCGTAGTATCCTGAATTAGATTTACAGTTTGCGTCAAGCGATGCTCTAACCCCGCACATTTTTCTGGCGTATCAAGCGCCACTCCGTTAACCTCCCGTTCCCATAATAATTCTATCAGAGGCTTGGCTTGTGCCAAACATTGCTGCATCGCCTCTATACCACTAGTTTTAATCAATTCATCAGGATCCATTGCATTGGGTAACAGCACAAAACGCAACGATACATCTTTATTCAACAAAGGCATTACTTTATCGATAACTCTATAAGCAGCCCGCAAACCAGCCGCATCTCCGTCAAAACACACTATTGGATGCTTAGAGCTTTGCCAAATTAACGATATATGCTCTGTTGTTAGCGAAGTGCCTAAAGGAGCCACCGCATTTTCAAAACCAACCTTATGCAAGGCTATAACATCCATATAACCCTCTACTATCAGCAAAGAGGATAATAATTCATTCTGCATCTTTTGGCGACGACAAAAATCCCGCGCAGCTCGCAAATTGTACACTATTTTACTTTTATGAAATAGCTCAGTTTCCGGAGAATTTATATATTTCGCCCGCACATCATTACTTAAAGACCGACCACCAAATCCTACAATTCTTGCCCGTAAATCCTTAATGGGAAAAGTAATTCTACCCCGAAATCTTTCATAATTCTGCTCATCCTCTTCCGAGGCAATCACTAACCCCGCTGCCTGCATTTGCTCAACGCTTACTCCATTGGCTTTAAGATAGCTTTGCAAACTACCCTTAGCTTCTGGCGCGTAGCCCAAACCAAATTGCTTACATATATTTGTATCTAATCCTCGATTTTGCAAATATTCGC
The DNA here is from genome assembly GCF_030406085.1 of Bartonella sp. TP. Taxonomy (NCBI): domain Bacteria; kingdom Pseudomonadati; phylum Pseudomonadota; class Alphaproteobacteria; order Hyphomicrobiales; family Bartonellaceae; genus Bartonella; species Bartonella sp. TP. The sequence continues at coordinate 884,773 of NZ_CP129002.1, read as the reverse complement.
GAATATTCTCTTGTTTCGCCTCATAAAGCTGTGACTCAAAAAAAATACAAGCTTTAGCTAAAACATCATAAAGATCTATTCGCTTTTTTTCTTCCTCTCTATCTTCTAATGAAATGCTAGGTAATTGCAACCCAGCCATCTCTGCCAATTTGGCAACAGCCTGGGCAAACGATAATCCTTCCGTCTTCATAATAAAACTAAAGATATCACCGCTTTCGCCACAACCAAAACAGTGATACGAAGCTCTTTCATCTTGATAACGAAAACTTGGCGTTTTTTCATGATGAAAAGGACAGCATGCCCAGTAATCTCCACGATTACTCTTGCTTTTTCGCTTATCAAATGTTACTTTTTCGCCTATAACGCGCGATATAGTTAAGCGGGCTTTGATGTCGTTTAAGAAATTATGGGAAAAGCGCATACAAGATCTTCATTAATACTTACCTAATATATATATTATATCTTGTTAAAAAATACTAGTGCTTTATATAATTGCCTATGAATCTAGGCTTCAAAAAATACAACATTTAATCTGCAGGAGATACAAAAATGGATGACAAAAGTATAGGTTGGCTAGCCGCTATTATAATAGGTGGCTTAGCAGGCTGGATGGCACAGCGCATGATGCACACAAATACTGGCATATTTTTAAACATTATCTTGGGTATTGTTGGCGCTTCTATTGCTACCTTTGTCCTAGGTATGATTGGTGTGCATTTTGCAGGATGGTTTGGCTATTTAATAGCTGGCTTCATCGGGGCATGCGCACTTATATTCATCGGCCGTCAACTAGGTCTTTAAAATAGTTAGCCCCTAGCGCTGCCATGTAGCTAGGGGGCTTTTCCCTGCCAAGCGAGTATTTTCCCAAGCACGCAGCCAAGCGCAATAAAACTTCCAAAACAACCTTGATTTTTTACTAAAAATCGCTATTCCTTATGTCTTATGAAAAATCTGCAATAGGCATAAAATGACCGCTTATGAGATGCTATGTATTATAGTACTTGGTTTAATAGGTTGGGTGGCGCATAGAATTATGCATACCCATACTGGCATATTTTTAAATATTGTCTTGGTTTTTGTTGGTAGCTTGGTTGGTGCCTTTGGTTTATATATACTTGGTTTTGAAGGCAGAACCCTAGGGCTCCTTGAAAGACACCTTAGAGAATTCGTCGTTTCTATCATCGGCACATGTGCACTTATATTCATACTCCGCAAATTAGGGCTCACTCTCTAGCCACAAATTAAACTTTTGCGCTAGACTTGACCTTTTGTTAAAAAAGCGTTAAACTCCTTAACTTAGCCATACAATATATTTTTAAACAATTAGCTGGGTTAGAACACTAACTTCTCTTGGCTGCGGAAGCACCTGCGCTCTAACCTTTGTGGAGATTATTTTGACCGATATGAACCTAGCAGAAAATGTCTTGCCCTGGTCTACAACCCCCACTACAGCACGGCTTATTTTAGCAAATGGCGAGATAATTCAAGGTAAGGGGCTAGGAGCAACTGGTGTAAAGCTTGGCGAAATATGTTTTAATACCGCTATAACTGGCTATCAAGAGATATTAACGGACCCATCCTACCTAGAACAAATTGTTCTTTTTACCTTTCCTCATATAGGCAATGTAGGGGCGAATAATCATGATATTGAAGATTTAATACCACAAAAAAAACATGGCGCTATAGGGGCGATAATGAAAGCTGACATCAGCGATCCTTCAAACTATCGTGCCGTACAAGATTTAAATCAATGGCTAAAAGAACGTGGCATTATCGCTATATGCAACGTAGATACACGGGCTTTAACCCATTATCTAAAGCAAAATGGCACTGTTAATGCTATAATTGCCCATGATAACAGTGGCGAATTTAGTGAAAATGGCCCCTTCTGCACTAAAATTTTATCTGAAAAGCTAAAGCAGTGGCCTGGCCTTGAGGGCTTGGATTTAGCTATAGAAGCTGGAGCCACCGAGCATGATAAATGGCAAGAGAGCCAATGGTCTTGGGAGTCGCATGAATACCCCGCCCATGATACAAGCACTAATGCAAATATGCATATCGTTGTAATCGATTATGGCATAAAGCGTAATATTTTACGGTTACTAAAAAATTTAGGCGCTAATATAACATTAGTATCACCACAAACCAGCGCGCAGAAAATTTTAAACTTAAATCCAGATGGCATATTTTTATCCAACGGCCCGGGCGATCCAGCAGCTACAGCTAGCTATGCAGTGCCAACTATACAGAAACTTATAGAAAGTAACTTACCTATCTTTGGTATTTGTTTAGGGCATCAATTACTAGCGCTTGCAGTAAAAGCAAAAACCATAAAAATGCATCAAGGCCATCACGGTGCGAATCATCCAGTACAAGATTGTCAAACTGGCAAAGTGGAAATAGTTTCAATGAATCATGGTTTTGCTGTGGACCCCAGCAGCCTGCCAGAAAATGTTATACAAACCCATATATCTTTATTTGATGGTACAAATTGTGGCCTTGCCTTTGTAAACAAACCTATTTTTTCGGTACAACACCACCCAGAAGCATCGCCAGGGCCACAAGATAGCCATTATCTCTTTGAAAAATTTAAAACCTATATAAATAATTACTCCAGCTCTAGGAAAAACAATGCCAAAGCGTAATGATATAAAATCTATATTAATAATAGGCGCTGGTCCCATTGTAATTGGACAGGCCTGTGAATTTGACTATTCTGGAGCCCAGGCTTGCAAAGCACTACGCGAAGAAGGCTATAGAGTTATCTTAGTAAATTCAAATCCAGCTACCATAATGACAGATCCGGAATTGGCCGATGCTACCTATATTGAACCGGTAACACCAGAAATAGTAGCAAAAATTATAGAAAAAGAGCGCCCCAACGCCCTGTTGCCTACCATGGGTGGGCAAACCGCATTAAACACAGCACTATCGCTTAAACGCATGGGGGTTTTAGAACGATATAATGTAGAAATGATTGGCGCGAATGCACAGGCGATAGATAAAGCCGAAGATCGAGCTTTATTTCGTGAAGCAATGCAAAAAATTGGACTAGACACGCCGCGCTCAATGCTAGCTAACGCAACTGAAATAAAAGAACAAGACAGAGCTTTTTATGAGGCAAAAAAAACAGAATTAAAAACTTTGCTAAAAGGCGCAGAGCAACATACTGCCTTAGAGGAGCTAGAACAAGAATGGCGTAATAACGAAACAAAGAGAAAAAAATCCTATATGGCTTATGCAATAGCTAAAGCCAGCGAGGCTTTGGAGGTAATAGGACTTCCCGCTATAATTCGCCCCTCTTTTACCTTAGGCGGCACTGGCGGCGGTATTGCCTATAATCGCAGTGAGTTTTTTGAAATAGTTGAAAGTGGTCTAGAGGCCTCCCCCACCACTGAGGTACTTATAGAAGAAAGCGTCTTGGGTTGGAAAGAATATGAAATGGAGGTAGTCCGAGATAGCAATGATAATTGCATAATAGTATGCTCCATCGAAAATATTGACCCCATGGGTATACATACTGGTGATTCGATAACAGTAGCGCCAGCAATGACGTTAACCGATAAAGAATATCAAAGAATGCGCAACGCTTCTATTGCAGTATTGCGTGAAATCGGCGTAGAAACTGGTGGATCTAATGTGCAATTTGCTGTGAATCCCGAAAATGGTAAGCTAATAGTTATCGAAATGAACCCTAGAGTTTCAAGATCTTCAGCCTTAGCTTCAAAAGCTACTGGATTTCCCATTGCAAAAATAGCAGCAAAATTAGCTGTAGGCTATACATTAGACGAATTAAAAAATGATATAACAGGGGGAGCGACTCCTGCTTCTTTTGAGCCATCTATAGATTATATAGTTACAAAAATCCCACGCTTTACCTTTGAAAAATTTCCTGGGTCCTCTAGTACCTTAGGCACGTCTATGAAATCTGTTGGCGAGGTAATGGCAATAGGCCGTAGCTTTGCAGAATCACTGCAAAAAGCTCTATGTGGGCTCGAAACTAAACTTTCCGGGTTTGATGAGATAGCCTTGCCGCCTCATGAAGCTGGAGAAGAAAAAAATATTATCTTAGCGGAAATAGCAAAGATCACCCCAGATAGATTAAGATATATAGCGCAAGCTATACGTATGCAAATTTCCTTGGAGGAAATATATCAAATCACCAAAATCGATCCTTGGTTCTTAAAACAAATAGAGCAAATCATCCATACCGAACAACGTATAATAAAGTATGGCTTGCCACAAAACGCTGAACTTTTGTTAGAGTTAAAAGCCATGGGATTTAGCGATCAAAGGTTAGCAACACTCAGTAATAATAGTATAGCTTATGTAAAAGACCTGCGTAATAAAACAGGCATTCAGCCAGTATTCAAGCGCATAGATAGCTGTGCAGGTGAATTTAATAGCTCTACAGCTTATATGTACTCTACCTATGAAGCTAAATTTTTAGGACAATTCAACTCAGAAGCCAACATTAGCAGCCGTAAAAAAGTAATCATCTTAGGCGGTGGCCCAAATCGCATAGGCCAAGGCATAGAGTTTGATTATTGTTGTTGTCACGCAGCTTTTGCGCTACGCGAAATGGACATTGAAGCCATTATGATAAACTGCAACCCAGAAACAGTATCAACCGACTATGACACTTCAGACCGTTTATATTTTGAGCCTTTAACTATCGAACATGTATTAAATATTTTAGAATTAGAAAAACAAAAGGGCGAATTACTAGGTGTGATAGTACAATTTGGTGGACAAACTCCCTTAAATTTAGCTAAAGCCATAGAAGCCGCAGGGATTCCTATTATAGGAACCCAACCACTAGCCATTGACTTAGCCGAAGATCGCGACCAATTTCAAAAATTATTATCTCGCCTAAAACTAACTCAACCTAAAAACGGCATAAGCTGGTCCGTAAAAGAAGCTTATGCCCTACCAAAAACACTTGGTTTTCCTGTCATCGTACGGCCTTCGTATGTTTTAGGCGGTAGAGCTATGCAAGTTTTACACAGCGAAAAAGAATTGCAACACTATATAGATAACACACTAATAGCACTCATACCAGAAGAGATAAAAAGTAAGTTCAAAAATAACTTACATAGACAAATAGATGGATTATTAAGCACAAATCCTCTATTGTTCGATAGCTATTTGACAGATGCTACTGAACTAGATGTAGATTGCTTAGCTGATGGCAAGGACTGCTGCATCGTAGGCATAATGCAACATATAGAAGAAGCTGGTATCCACTCTGGTGATTCTGCTTGCGCGTTGCCTCCTTATAATTTAGCCAAAGATGTTGTTGAGCGCGTAACAGAACATGCTAAAGCTTTAGCTAAGGCTTTGGATATTATAGGGTTTATGAATATACAATTCGCTATAAAAAACGATGTGATATATATTTTAGAGGTTAATCCACGCGCATCTAGAACTGTGCCTTTTGTTGCTAAAGCTATTGGAGTTCCATTAGCAAAAATTGCTACAAGAATCATGGTTGGAGAAAATATAGAGCAAGCTATGAAAGCTTATGGCAAAAAAAATGAAAATTTTGAGCAAAGCCATATAGCGGTAAAAGAGGCAGTGTTTCCTTTTGCACGCTTCACCAATACCGACACCTTATTAGGCCCAGAAATGCGTTCTACAGGTGAAGTTATGGGAATTGACTATAGCTTTCCCCTAGCCTTTGCCAAAGCCCAAATAGGTGCTGGCGCCAAATTGCCCAAAACAGGAACTATATTTGTATCTGTAACTAATAAAGATAAAAAAGCAATTTTGCCAGCAGTAAGAATACTTGCTAATTGCGGATTTAATATAATCGCAACAACAGGTACACAGAAATATTTAGAAGAAAATGGTATTCTAGCAAAAAAAATTAATAAGGTATTCGAAGGCCATCCCCACATAGAGGATGCCATACGCAATTACCAAATAGATTTAATGTTTAATACGACCAACAGTGCTAGCAGTATCTCTGATTCAAAATCCCTACGCCGAGCCGCTTTATTACAAAAGATTCCTTATTATACAACTATAGCAGGCGCAAATGCAGCAAGCCAAGCGATTATAGCACTTAAAGAAAATGAATTAACCGTTCGGCCGTTGCAAGATTATTTTAAATACGCCCAAGTTTAGTTTAGTGTTATTATTTCTTTCTTACCACGCTGATATTGTTCCCACATGGTTTTATATAAACTCTCTAGGTTTTTAGTAAATAGCTCTGAGTTATATAAAGGAGCAGTTTTTAAATTCTTTTTCATTTCAGCTTTTACAGCGCGCAAAAGGTCTTTGTTGGTACCCAAAGCATAAGCCAAAGAATAAGCTTCCTCAATATTATGAGCTACCAATTGCGAGCAATTATTGGCGGTAACTACACTGGCAGAAACGCGAGAAGGAAAAGTGTGGCCTATTTGTGCAATCAATGGCACGCAAGCGGCCATAAGATCACTGGCAGTAGTATGAGATGTGCAAGGAAAAGAATCAAAAGCAATATCAGCAAGACTTAATCGCAACCGATGAGTAAGCATTTCTACCTTAGGAGCAAAAATTATACGCTTTGCATGAATTCCACGCTTTTCCGCTTCAAGTAAAATATTTTTACATGTTAATAAATGGTCAGGCTTTAGCAACCATAATACTGAATCCGGTACATCTCTCAACACCCTACACCAATAATCAAATTGCCGCGGATGTAACTTCGCTATTTGATTAAAGCTGCAATAAACAATTTTATCTTCTGGAAGCCCTACCATATCACGCGTAATATCAGCTTCAAATAAAATACTATTATCATTTGGCTGATAGCAATGCGGCATATATGCCAGTGTTTCACTAAAAAATGGAGCATGTTCTATTGGTGTTACAATAGGATCTGTAATTATATAATCGGCTAATCTTTCAACGCCAAAAGTATTCGGAAACCCTAACCAATTTACTACTATAGGAGCTGGCCGTAAAGCCGATACAGCCGTGCCGCTATTTTTAGTATAGCCTTTTAAATCTACCAGAATATGTATGTTTTCATCTTTAATCAATTTTGCCTTTTCATGTATAGACAAATGCGAAATACGATGGCGCTTTACATTCATTTCTTCTATACGTTTTCCATAGATACTATCTCGATCTTCATAAGAATTAAGTATAAATAAATGAATCTCAAACTCTGTACTATCGTGCAATTCCAATACTCTACTCAATAAAAGCATAGTCGCATGAGTAAAAAAGTCTGAAGACAGATAACCTATCTTTAACGGTCCCTTTTTTTGCATAGGCACTTTACGATCAAAACCTTCGACTAAAGCTGGCTGATCCAAGCCAAATCCATACCCTATCTCTGCAGATTTTTTTACAAGATGTCCCAATTCTTCCTGTGTAAAAGCCGGTATTTGTATAGAGGTAAAAGCCAAAACCGGGCTATAATCAAACTTTCCAGCTCGAAAATCAGATACAAATAACTCATCTGTCTCCTCTATAGAGTCCCAAAAAGCCATCTCTCTGGCTAAACTAGTAATCAAACCCCATTTTTTTAACTCAATAAAATAATAAAGAGCTTTATCATCGCTGTCACAATTTATAAACGCACGGGCAAAATCGTTTAGCAAATCATAATCTGAAGGATGGTGTTTAATAGCATCTTGCAACAGAGTTTCAAGTTTTTTAATATCTCTTGCATCTTCATGAATTTCCAATAAAGATTCATAGAATCTCCTGTCTCTGCGCACATTTAAGCCTTTTCTGAAATATTCTTCAGCCCTCAAATCATCCTTAAGTTTCTTATAGCTCAAACCGAGTAAATAATATAACGCAAGACGTGCACGGCGATTTTTAAGTTTTAACAAGGTTTCTTCTGCCAGAATAATAGCTTCTGAATATTTTTTTTCATTAAATAATTTATCTATCTGCGTTACAGCTCTAATATTTCCAACTGCCATTATGCGCTCCAAACCTTTTAAACAAATAAGAACATACTACTAACATTACCTTTTGCTACGCTTACCATTGTCAAAAATTTTACTTGCAGAGAAAAATAAAATATGATAATCATAGTCATATTTAAAAAAATAAATATTTATAAGGAGTTATTAATGTTAAAAAAACACAATTTAGTACTTTATGCAAGTATAAGCCTAGCAAGTTTTATTTGCTTGCCCTATGGAGCAAATGCTGGTGAAACGCCCATCGGCAAGCCCCAAATGTGCGGTGGAATGGAAATCGGTGCTGTTTATCTGCAACCTATAGAAATGATGCCTAAAGGCATGATGACGCCAGTAGAAAAATCTGATGTACATCTAGAAGCTGACATACATGCTGTTGAGCACAATAAAAATGGCTTTCCAGAAGGATGGTGGATTCCATATTTAGGCATAGATTATGAATTGAAAAAGGATGGACTTGCCGAAGCTAAAAAAGGCCCGCTAATGGCTATGGTTGCTAATGATGGCCCACATTATGGGGACAATATTAAGTTAATGGGACCCGGCAAATATCACTTAACCCTTACTATTTTACCTCCAGATCACAAAGGTGAATTTGGTCGTCATATCGATAAAGAAACAGGTGTGGCGCCATTTTTTAATAAATGCGTAACGCATTATGATTTCGTTTACGCTGGCACTGGTAAAAAAGGTGGATATTAATAAGCAAAGTTTGAGTATAATAAAATGGCAAACAAGTGGATATATATTTTATTAACAACTAGCTTATATCTGCTTGCGCCAAATTATGCTATGGCCAACAAGCCAGCTGTTTATAATTTAGAGATAAAGGATGGTGTTTTTACACCTCCCTTTATCTCTGTTCCAGCTCACCAACGTATTAAGATTATTATAAAAAACACTGGAACCTCGCCAGCAGAATTTGAAAATTTATCGCTAATTGTAGAAAAAACTTTAGGTTCTGGGGTTCAATCCTTCGCTATCATACCGCCGTTGCGCCCAGGAACCTATAAATTTATCGACGAATTTCATAGTAATATGAATGGTTTTAAAATTAATGCAAAATAAAATACAGGCTTAATATCATGCAAATTATGGAAGCTCCATTATTTATCGTTTGGCGCGAAAGTGTCGAAGCTCTATTGGTTATCGCTATATTATATAATTGGTTACGAAAAGAAAACCTAACCCATTATACTAACCGTTTATGGTATGGCACAGGCCTTGGGTTATTAATAGCTGCAATTTTAGCTGGTATATTTTGGCTGGCCAGTAATTGGTATGGCGGCGCTGGCGGAGAATGGATGTTTACTATAATGATGGCTGTTGCTGCTCTACTAATTTTACAAATGGTAGTATGGATGCATAGAAATGGTAAACATATGAAAAGCCGCTTAGAAGAGCAAGCTCAAAAAAGCTTAGCAAAATCACAAGGCTGGGGACTGATGCTGATCACAACTCTCGCCGTTGCTAGAGAAGGCAGTGAAACAGTAGTATTCTTGTCCGGTATTGGCGCTCAACAAGTTGGCGGCAGCTTGGCGTATTTCATATTAGGAGCTATTATTGGCTTGTGCTTAGCCTTATTATCCTTTTGGTTATTGCAGAAATTTGCCAATGCTATTTCATGGCGATATTTCTTTCTTATAAGTGAAATTGCACTGCTGCTAATAGGTGGCGGGTTATTTGTTAGTGCCTTCGATAAAGCTTCCGGGCAATTAGCTGACTATAATATTCCGGATTGGTTTTACAACTTTATGGCCAATCCCATATGGAACAGTTCTCAGATATTACAAGACAACAGTACCTTAACTGGCCTTACCGGATATCATGCCTCGCCTTCATTAATGCAGATCTCTGCCCTAGTACTCTTTTGGGTAAGCGCTATCCTTTTCTGCAGTTATAGCAATAGGAAAACGTAAAGGACTATAGTTAATTCTTATGTTAACACTTAAGAGCACCTTACTGAATCGGTTTGGTGCCTTTTTGCAAAAGCATCAGCGCTTTATCAGATGGCTGCAATGGGTTATAATAATAGCCTATTTTATATTACTTATTGTGCCTAGCTGCATGGATTTGCCTCCATATAGCGCTAATATTTTTAATAATCTTGCTATTTTTGCCAAATTTATTTTTTGGGGTTTATGGTGGCCCGGGGTTATTTTATCTATGTTGGTCCTCGGCCGCTTTTGGTGTGGGATTTTCTGTCCCGAAGGCGCTTTATCAGAAATTGCTAGCGAAAAATTAAGCCGCGGCCATACAATACCAAGATGGATAAAATGGAAAGGTTGGCCATTTTTGGCTTTTGCACTAACTACTATATATGGGCAATTAATAAGCGTTTATGATTATGCAAAACCAGCTTTATTGATCTTAGGCGGATCTACGTTGGCTGCTATAATCATAGGCATTTATTATGGACAAAGAGGCACTAGAGTTTGGTGCCGCTACCTGTGCCCAGTAAATGGTGTATTTAATTTATTATCACGTTTAGCCCCCATCAGCTTTAAAACAGACATAGAAAAATGGGCTAATTATACAGACACTCACACAGCAAATTTTCGCTGTGCTCCCATGATAAATATACATCAACTTCAAGGCGTTTCTGCTTGCCATATGTGTGGTCGCTGCGATGGCTTTCGCAACAGTGTAAATTTAACATCCAGATCGGTAAATGAAGAAATAGTTAGCTTAGGCGCACTAAAAACTACCAGCTGGGATCGTATCTTGCTTACCTACGGTATGATTGCTTTAGCCATAGGCGCTTTTACCTGGACAAAAAATCCTCATTTCATACCTTATAAACAAGCTTTAGCCGAATGGCTTATAAACCACAATATTTTATGGCCTTTAAATGCCAATGCGCCCTGGTGGGCGTTAACAAATTATCCCAGCCTTGGGGATAAATTTACATGGTTAGACGGGTTTTGTATCATCAGCTATATACTTATATATTGCATAATTCTGGGTGGCTTCTTAAACCTTATACTGCGACTTGTTTATTATACAGCTAAGAAAAAAATATTAATAGATCATTTTTCTATGGCGCTGCTACCGTTAGCTTTTGCCGGACTTTTCCTAGGATTAAGCAGCACTAGCATAAATTTATTGAATTTTTCTGGCATAGCTCTCCCTTGCGTTAATTTTTTACGTTCGATAATATTGGCCTTATGTGGGCTATGGAGCATATATTTAGCTATACAAATCTTACAGCGCTATAAATTATCAACATTTATCTTAACCAAATGCCTGATAGCATTCCTACCAGCCCCGACCGCTATAATAGCAATATGGGGCTATATGTTTTGGATTTGGTAAATATTCCCTTGAACTTTTCTAAAAATTTAGTAAACTTATTGGGGTACACTTGAAATGATAAGCTACATATACGGGAATAAAACATGGCGTTTATAGCTGAAAAACTTGCATCCATTAAACCTTCTGCTACGATCGCCGTTGCGCAAAAAGCTAGAGAGCTACAACAAGCTGGGGTAGACGTTATCGGCTTAGGCACTGGTGAACCAGATTTTGACACGCCGGATAATATAAAGCTTGCCGCGATAAAAGCTATACAAGCTGGCAAAACTAAATATACACCAATAGCTGGCGTGCTAGAACTACGCCAAGCTATTGCAAAAAAATTCGAAAGAGAAAATAGCCTAAATTACACGCCAGAGCAAATTATTGTAGGAACGGGTGGCAAACAAATATTATTTAATGCGCTTATGGCCACATTAAATGATGGAGACGAAGTAATAATACCGACCCCCTATTGGGTTAGTTACCCAGAAATGGTAGGCTTAAATGGCGGAGTTTCAGTGTTTTTACACACAAAGGCTGAAAATAACTATAAAATCGATTTAAACGCTTTAGAAAGTTTAATTAATAATAAGACAAAATGGTTCATTTTTAATACACCATCTAACCCAACCGGGGTTGCCTATAGCTATAATGAACTAAAAAACTTAACAAATCTCTTATTAAAGTACCCACACCTACATATTCTTTGCGATGATATGTATGAACATCTTATTTATGATAATTTTGAGTTTTTCACCTTAGCACAAGTAGAGCCAAAATTATATGACCGTATATTAACTATGAATGGTGTTTCAAAAGCCTATTCTATGACCGGGTGGCGCATAGGTTATGCTGGTGGCCCACAGGAATTAATAAAGGCTATGAATATTATACAGGGGCAACAAACCTCGGGCACCTGTTCGATTTCACAATATGCTGCTATTGAAGCTTTGAATGGCGACCAATCCTTTATAGAAAAAAGTCGCGGTATTTTTAAAAAACGCCGCGATTTGGTAGTTTCTATGCTAACGCAAATCAAAGGACTTAATTGCCCCACCCCCCAAGGAGCTTTTTATGTCTATCCACATTGTAAAGGCCTAATAGGCAAAAAAACCCCTAGTGGAGCTGTAATAAATAACGACCAAGATTTCGCAGAGCAATTGCTGAACGATCAAGCTGTGGCGGTAGTGCCCGGAACAGCCTTTGGCCTTGGCCCGGCTTTCAGAGTGTCATATGCTGCATCCACAGAGACCCTAGAAAAAGCCTGCGCGCGTATACAAACATTTTGTGCTAGCTTAACATAATTAACGGCACAAGTTAGAAAGGATTTTTTATGGAAACGGTACCTATGACCAAAAACGGATTTGACACATTAAGAGAGGAGCTAGCTTGGCGCCAACAAACTGAGCGACCGCGTATTATCGAAGCTATAGCTGAAGCTAGGGCGCACGGCGATCTTTCTGAAAATGCTGAGTATCACGCTGCAAAAGAAGCACAAAGCCTAAATGAAGGACGCATAAATGAACTAGAGGATTACATAGTACGAGCAGAAGTTATTGACATAAGCAAATTATCTGGCAATCAAATAAAATTTGGAGCAACTATCGATCTAGTAGATGAAGAGACAGAAGAAGTTAAAATATATCAAATTGTTGGCGCACATGAGGCAGATGTAAAATCTGGAAAAATTTCTATCTCTTCTCCTATCGCTAGGGCTATGATAGGCAAACAAGTTGGTGATTCTATCGAAGTAAAAGCGCCTTCTGGAGCTAAATTTTACGAAATAGTCAAAATAAAATATGCCTAAATCGCCTTTGCGCAAGACAGAAATTTTTGCGACTAATTTTAAGCAAAGATTATCTGGGGTCAGCTCTACAATAATTCAACTAGTCCCCTTGCAAAAAAGCTTAGGAGCTAAAATAGCAGCAATTGGCTTTGGCCTGCCAAAAAATTTACCCCATGTGTCAATTATCCAATTAATAGGCTTATGGCATAAGCCAGAAAACCGTCCTTTTTATATTTGGCATGCCCGGCGGCACATAGAAATGATAATAGGTATAATTCTACGAGATATATTAAGAGCTCCTATAAAATTAATCTTTACGTCTGCCACGCAACGAGACCGAAAAGCCTTTACCCATTGGCTAATACATAAAATGGATCGAGTTATAGCCGTTAACGAAAAAGTTGCTAGTAAATTAAACAGGGAAAGTCGTATTATATATCATGGTATAGATACAGAAAGATTTCTGCCTCGAAATCTTTCTACCTCTCAAAAAATACTGCAAAATATGACAAAATATAAGCTAGGCTGTTTTGGTCGCATACGCTTTTCAAAAGGTACCGACATACTTGTCGATAGTCTTATAGAGTTACTACCAAATTATCCAGACTGGACAGCTATTATAGCCGGGCGTATTAAAGTAGAGCATATAAATTTTGCTAGTAAGCTTAAACAAAAAATCAAGGCAGCGAATCTAGAAAATCGTATAATTTTCCTAGGCGAAGTACCGAATAACGGCGGGGGCCAACATGATATTAGCCTCTTATATAACGAACTAGACCTATACGCTACTCCTTCACGCGATGAAGGTTTTGGCCTAACAGCTCTAGAGGCTATGTCTTCTGGGGTTGCAACAATAGCTAGCGACGCTGGAGCCTATCCAGAAATTATACCACCGGACTGCGGCATAGTAATCAGCGATATAAATGCCACATCAATGAGTAAGGCATTAAGAATATTTTTTGAAGAGCCAGACCTAACAATAAAAATGGGAAAAAGAGCGGCAGCTTTTGTCAGAGAAAATTTTGCTTTAAAAAACGAAGCCACCGCCATTAATCAACTTTATGAAGAGTTATTTTCATCTGCGCCAAAAATCTGGCGAAAATAATATAAATAACGCTATAATCTCAACACGGCCAGCCAGCATCAAAAAGCTTAATATCCAAAGCGCCGTATCGCTCAATTGAGAATAAGTACCCAAAGGTCCTATTTTATCCCCCCAGGCTAGGCCTATATTAGACAACGAGCTGAGGGCACCAGTAAACGAACTTAATAAATCTAGACCATCCAGCATTAATGCAACGCTACCAAAAAACAAAGAAAACATATACAAACACAAAAATAAAAGCACTGACTCTGACATCTCTTCAGAAATTATCGAGCCATTATAGCGCTCTTTTCGTACTATATGAGGCGATACCAAACGCAAAATATGTAACCGGGTAATGCGCCAAAAAACTATTAACCGATTTATCTTTATCCCGCCAGCTGTAGAACCAGAGCAACCACCTAATAAGCTAAGAAAACAAGAAATAGCCAAAGCAAAATTGCCCCAATTTCCATAATTTTGGCTGGCATAACCAGTAGAACTTATGGTTGAAATCACATGGAAAGCAGAGTTTAATAAAGCATCGCCAGCAGACATATGAAATTTATGCGATAAATAATAGGCCAGCACTAAACTAGCAATGGCTATTATGATTAAAAAAAGTATAGCCTGCAAATCTCTTATGTTTTTTCTAAAGCCCAGCATTAATATTTTTACATACAGCAAAAACGGCATGGCAGAGAGTAACATGAACACACAAGAAACTATCAAAATACTCTTTTTTTGATAATAACCGAAGGAAGCATCATGAGTTGAAAGGCCAGCTGTAGCTATAGTGGTCATAGAATTATTGATAGCATCAAACAAACTCATACCCGCCATATAATATGAAATTATACATAACATGGTTAGCCCCAAATAAACGAATACTATGGCTTGTATAATTTGCCTAACCCGAGGCAATACTTTTTCTGCCTTGTAAGCAGCTTCCATATTAAAAAACTTAACGCCATCTACGCGCAAATTAGGCAAGAGCAAAAGAGCAAGGGCGATACAGCCCAGCCCCCCAACCCAACAAAGCAAAGAGCGCCATAACAAAACCCCAGGCGGCATATGATCTAAGCCCTGTAAAACGGTACCACCTGTTGTAGTAATAGCTGAAGCAGACTCAAATATAGCTGCGGCAAATGTTATTTTTAAATGCGAAAAATATAAAGGTAAGGCGCCTAAAAAAACTGCCAAAAACCATAAATAAATAACTAAGGAAAAACCAAATTGCGTTGAAAAGTTCCACTTAACGCCGCGGCTAGCAAATAAGGCTAAGGTAGACACCATAAGGGTAATAGCACAAGAGCGCGAAAAAATTATCCAGTCACTATTCCCTACATATAAATCACATAAAGCTGGCAAAAGCATAGCCAACCCCATAACAGCCGCATATTTTGCGCATATATTTACAACCAAACGAGAAATTTGCGCTCTCCTTACCTATATTATTTAGCGATTTAATATACTATATATTAATATAGTTGAATATAAAAAAATAACAAAAGAACTAACATATGATAACCCATACGAACATTATTATTTTAGGCTCTGGCCCTGCTGGAACTAGCGCAGCTATATATTGCGGGCGTGCAATGCATAAAACGTTATTATTTTCTGGTCCACAGCCAGGCGGACAGTTAACCTTAACATCAGACATAGAAAATTATCCAGGGGTTATACCGCCTATGGATGGCTATAGTTTAGTACAGGTCATGCTTGAGCAAGCCATAAAAGCAGGAGCTCAAATTATTAACGACCAAATAATAGAAGTAGATTTATTACACAGGCCTTTTAAATTAATATCCGATTCTCAAAAACAATATAGTTGCGATGCTTTAATAATAGCTACAGGCTCCAAAGCAAAGTGGTTAGGCCTTGAGAGTGAAGAAAAGTATCGCGCTGGAGGAGTATCTAGCTGCGCTATATGCGATGGTTCTTTTTACAAAAACAAACAAGTAGTTGTGATAGGAGGGGGGAATAGCGCATTAGAAGAAGCCTTATATTTAGCAAAAATAGCCTCAAAGGTTGTTATAATACATAGAAGAGAGTATTTTACTGCAGAGCGCTTACTGCAAGAACGCGTGTTTGCCACATCAAATATAACAATATTATGGCAACACCGAGTAGAAGAAATCCTGGGCCAAAATTCCTTAGTAAATGCCGTTCGCTTATATAATATAAAGCTAGCAGAAACACAAATAATTTCTACAGACGCAGTATTTATAGCTATAGGTCACGAGCCACAAAGCAGTTTATTCAAAAACCAATTAAATTTATATGAAGACAGCTATATAAAAACAGAACCTGGCTCTACCCAAACCAACATTCCTGGCGTATTTGCGGCAGGAGATGTAGCTGACGTTAAATTTCGTCAGGCTATTACAGCTGCGGGTAGCGGTTGCATGGCTGCTATAGAGGCTGACAAATTTCTTTCGGTTAAATAATACAGGAACCGCCATGGCTTATCCATTAGACTGGGACAAATTAAGAGTCTTTCATGCTTGTGCCGCTGCTGGCTCATTTACTAATGCCGCTAAAATTTTAAATATAACACAATCTGCAATCTCCAGACAAATTAGCACATTAGAACAAGACATCAATATCCAACTCTTCGCTCGCCACGCACGTGGCCTGATTCTAACAGAGCAAGGCGAAGTGCTGTATAAAATGACTAAAAATGTAATCAATCAACTAGAAGATGTACAAAGTATATTATTAGACATAAAAGGTAAACCAAAAGGGCTTTTGCGCGTTACTACCCCTTTTGGTCTAGGCGCAAACTGGCTAATAAATAAAATACCAGAATTTCAAAAATTGTATCAAGACATACAGGTTGAAATAAAATTAGATGATGCGGAATTGGACCTAACTCGACGCCAAGCCGATTGTGCCATACGCCTATATCAACCCTTACAAGCCGATTTGATACAACGCCACCTTTTTACCGTCCGCTTACATGTCTATGCCTCCGTTGGTTATATAAAACAAAACGGCATACCACAAAATCTAAGCGATATCGGAAAGCATCAGATAGTTACTTATGGTGAAGGCGCCCCCCCCTATTTACAAGGACTAAATTGGCTTGAGCGGGTTACCGCGACGCAAAAACCAAGATTACAAGTCAACAATCTTTTAGCTATCAAAACGGCCGTAAAAAATGACCTAGGATTGGCCGTTTTACCAGATTATATGATAAATGATAATGATGAACTTATCATGATTTTTCCTGATACCTCTAATATACCTCCTTTGCCCACCTATTTTTGTTATCATAAAGCTTTAAAAAACTCCGCAAGATTGCATGCTTTTAGCGAATTTCTATTTGCTAACACCAAAAATTGGCCCTAATAGTCTATGCATTTTTGCATAGCTGCTTTAACAAATAAGAAGTGGTAAAAATTAAATATTAGTGTATTATAACAGTTACTTAAGTGATTATGTTTTTCTTACATGTTCTTGAGTGTTCCCCTCTTAAGGTATATCTCCTTTTTTACCGCACTTAATTTATTTAGTGCGGTTTTTTTTTGCGCTAAGCTAAACGTTGGAACCTAAAGCGGCTAACTATCATTGATTCCTCTAGCATCAACAAACCCGCTTGGCAGACCTAGAGATTTAAGTTATGTTAGTAAATAATGAATCTTTACTAGCGCCAAGCTAGAAAAAGACGAGGATTTAAGATGAAAAAAATCAAAGGAATTGTTTTGGGCCTAAGCGGATTAGCTTTGCCCTTGCTAACCGCACCGGCCTTCGCTGCAGGCCATGTAGCATACGCCACACGAGATGTCAATTTACGTGCAGGCCCAGGGGCCTATTATCGCGTTATAGATGTTATACCAGACGACGCAAAATTATGGGTAAATTATTGCCGCCATAGCTGGTGCAACGTAGAATACCGGCGTTGGCAAGGTTGGATGAGCGCTTATTATTTGGAATATCCAGACACAGCAGAACCTTCAAACACACATATTTATTTTGAGTTTGGCGACCCCGATATAGATGACGACATACCAGTGTGGCCACATTATAGGCACCATCACCATTATCAGCGAGACCATTTTTGGGAAGGCGGAATTAGAGCCTTACCCCCAGCCCCGCCACCTGCACCTAACCCAGATCCGTCGGACTCTAACGGCCCGCCAGAACCAAGCGGCCCTGAAGGACCACATTTTGAAGAACAAAATAAATAGCAGCTTGAGTAATATATGCAACCGATAGCCTCACAAACTCGCAAAAAGGCTGCAGATAAAACGCCGCTTACCCCTTCGGTAGCGGCGTTAGAACAACTAATAGTTGAGGATAGCCCATTATATAAAAATGGTAAAATATGGATACCGCATAGGCCAGTCCGGCCTGAAAAATCCCAAAGTGGTATTAAGTTAGAATTAATAAGCAATTATAAACCGGCGGGCGATCAACCTACGGCAATAAAACAATTAGTAACTGGCTTGCAAGACGGAGAAGCGACGCAAGTTCTGCTAGGAGTTACTGGCTCTGGCAAAACATTTACTATGGCGAATATAATTAGCCAAACTCAACGCCCAGCTCTAATTTTAGCGCCAAACAAAATTTTGGCCGCCCAGCTCTATGCCGAATTCAAAAGCTTTTTTCCTAATAACGCTGTAGAGTATTTTGTATCCTATTATGATTATTACCAACCCGAAGCTTATGTACCACGATCAGATACCTATATTGAAAAAGAATCTTCGGTTAATGAAGAAATAGACCGCATGCGCCACTCAGCCACGCGAGCGATTCTAGAGCGTGATGATGTAATAATAGTTTCCTCTGTCTCTTGTATATACGGCATTGGATCTGTTGAAACCTATAGCTCTATGAGCTTTAGCGTAGAAGTAGGCGATATCTTAGATCAAGCTGATTTTATAAAAAATCTGGTAGCACAACAATATAAAAGACAAGATTTAAATTTTATACGCGGAAGCTTTAGAGTAAGGGGCGATAGTATAGAGCTATTCCCAGCACATCTAGAAGACAGAGCTTGGCGATTTTCTATGTTTGGCGACGAAATAGAAAGCATCAATGAGTTTGACCCACTAACAGGTAAAAATACGCAAACATTAAGAAGCGTTAAAATATATGCAAATTCTCATTATGTTACGCCACGCCCAACGCTTACGCAAGCGATAAAAGGCATAAAGCAAGAATTACAGCTTAGATTAACAGAATTAACTGCTGCGAATAGACTGGTAGAGGCGCAAAGGCTGCAGCAACGCACAAATTTTGATCTGGAAATGCTGGTAGCAACAGGTTCTTGCCCTGGTATCGAAAATTATTCAAGATATCTAACAGGACGCGCACCTGGAGAACCGCCGCCAACGCTATTCGAATATGTCCCTGAAACTGCTATTTTATTTATAGATGAAAGCCACGTTAGCATACCGCAAATTGGTGCTATGTATAAGGGAGATTTTCGCCGCAAAACTACATTGGCCGAATTCGGTTTTCGTCTGCCTTCTTGCATAGATAATAGACCTTTGCGGTTTGAAGAATGGAATGCGATGCGTCCACAGACAATTGCTGTCTCAGCTACACCGAAAGAATGGGAGCTAAACCAAGCAGAGGGTATAATAGCAGAACAAGTTATACGTCCCACAGGTTTAGTAGATCCTATTATAGAAATACGGCCAGCGAAAACACAAGTGGACGACGTAATAGACGAGATCCTGCAAACCAATAAGAAAAATTACCGTAGCCTAATAACTGTACTTACAAAAAGAATGGCCGAAGATTTAACAGAATATCTTTACGAGAAATCTATTAAGGTAAGGTATTTGCATTCAGACATAGATACACTAGAGCGGATCGAAATAATCAGAGATTTACGCCGCGGGGTTTTTGATGTGTTAATCGGTATAAACCTTTTAAGAGAAGGGTTAGATATACCCGAATGCGGGTTAGTAGCGGTGCTAGACGCTGATAAAGAAGGGTTTTTACGATCTGAAACCTCGCTAATTCAAACAATAGGACGTGCTGCCAGAAATATCGATGGGCATGTAATATTTTATGCAGATCAAATAACTGGCTCCATGCAAAGAGCGATAGAAGAAACAGAACGCCGCAGAGCAAAACAAATAGCCTATAATAAGGACCACAACATAATACCCCAGACGGTACAAAATAATCTCACAGAAAATTTTGGCGTCGACTCAACACAAACTACAAATGACAAAATAGCCAGTACAAATATTCTACAGGGCCCGGCTTTAGCAAAACATCTCAACAATCTACAAAAAGCCATGGACCAAGCTGCCGCTTCACTGAACTTTGAAGAAGCTGCAAAAATTAGAGATGAAATTAAAAACTTAAAAGAAGCAGAGCTAGGAATATTTACAGAAACCACTAATAAGATAATAAATAACAGCCCAACAAGTACTATACGCTTACGAAAAAATAAAAAAACTGGGCGTCCAAAAGCCTAACGCTTATTGTAATACTACATAAACTATTACTTACTTAGCCCAGCGCAATAAAAATGGGTTACTATGCCGCACCTCTGCTAGAGAAAAATCTGGACCATGGCCACTTAATACCAAAACATCATCATGCAATGGTAAAATTTGCGTTTGGATAGAATGCTTAAGCTCAGTCTGATTCGAAAAAGGCAAATCTGTTCTACCAACCGAATTTTGGAACAAAACATCGCCGCTTATTAAGAGATTATGCTCAGCACTATAAAAAGCCACATGCCCCGGTGAGTGGCCAGGCAAATGCATAACGGTAAAAGCTACTTTACCTACCGACACCTCATCACCTGCCTTTAACCAAACATCAGGAAAACAGTCCCGTACATCAACAAAAAAAGCATATTTTTTAGCATATTCCGCTAAACCACTAAGCAACGCCTTATCAGCTATATGGGGCCCGATAATCTTTACATCAAGCCTCTCTGCAGCTTCGGTAGCTTGACCAGCATGGTCTATATGCCCATGAGTAATCCATATCTGTTCTACTTCTATACGACGCAGATCTATAATGGAAAATATGCGGTCTAACTCTGCACCAGGATCAATTAAAACAGCTTTTCTTGTAACTTTATCCCATAATATACGACAATTTTGCTCAAATGGCGTGATTATTATGGTCTCACAAATCAAACCAGGTGATAATTCTATTACATAATGCGACATATTTTTACCCCGGACTTATAAATAACAACAATTTCATGTTATATTAAACATAGGGCAAAAAGCAAGAGGCATGAATATGTATAGCGTACCAGTACATAACTTGAGCCATATTTTGGTTATAGATGACGATACACGCATTCGACAACTTTTAGGTCAATATTTACGGCAAAATAATTTTTTAGTAAGCGAAGCTTGCGACGCTGTGGAGGCAACACATAAACTTAAGCGCATAATTTTTGATCTACTTATTGTAGACATAATGATGCCTGGCCAAACTGGCATAGAATTTACCCAAACTTTACGCGAGCAGTATGATATGCCAGTTTTAATGCTAACAGCTTTGAGCACTACAAAAGAAAGAATACTGGGCCTGCAAGCTGGAGCAGATGATTATTTAGCTAAACCATTTGAACCACAAGAATTAGTTTTGCGCATACAAGCCATATTAAAACGCAGTAAACAACTGATAAACACACAGCAGGAAGTCATAGAACAAATAGTTTTTGGCCCATTTACTTTTTTTCTCAATAAAAAGCAGCTCTACAAAAATGGCCAATTAGTACGACTTACTTTAACAGAGCAACATATTTTATATTCTCTAGCAAAGAATCATAGCCATATAGTTTCGCGCCAACAGCTAATTGAGCAAAATAGCTCTATAAATGAAAGAACTATCGATGTACAAGTTACGCGCTTACGTAAGAAGATAGAATTAGATCATAAAAACCCTATTTGGATACAAACTATACGTGGCCTTGGCTATAAATTATTATTAGATGTCTATGCTAATTAAAAAAATTAAAAGATTTTTTTTCAAATATATGCCGCAGAGCTTATATATACGTACCGTAATATTGATTATAGCTCCTATGGTACTGCTACAATCGGTAATATCCTATGTTTTTATGGAACGGCATTGGCAAATGGTAACCGAACGCTTATCTACAGCTGTGGTTAACGATATTGCTTCTATAATAGATAGCATAGAGACCTACCCACAGCGTAATAATTATCAAGACATTATACGCATAGCTTCGCAGCGATTAGAGTTAAATATTGCGTTACTGCCACCAGCACCGCTACCTCCAGCAGGTCCGAAACCATTTTTTGCTATTTTAGATTATTTTTTAAGCAAACAAATCACCGAAAAGATAAAAAAACCCTTCTGGCTAGATACAATAGGCGATTCTAATCTAATAGAGATACGCATAAAGCTGAAGCATAATATTTTGCGAGTATTCGCTACTCGATCTCAGACATATGCATCCAACACAATTATATTTTTAAGCTGGATGATTGGAACGGCTTTAGTATTAATAATTATAGCCATTTATTTTTTACGCTTACAAATAAAGCCTATTCAACAATTGGCTATTGTCGCAGAAAAATTTGGTCGCGGTCAACATCTAAGCGGTTATTATCCAAAAGGAGCTAGCGAGGTGCGCAGGGCTGGATTGGCTTTCTTACGTATGCGCCAACGCATAGAAAGACAAATTGACCAAAAAACCATGATGCTTTCTGGTGTAAGTCATGATCTACGTACCATACTAACTCGGTTTAAGTTAGAGTTAGCGCTACTGTCACCTACCGTAAATACCCAAGCCCTAGAGCAAGATGTTATAGATATGACCAAAATGATAGATGGGTATCTAGCTTTTAGCAAAGGAGAAGGTAAAGAGGAATTATCGCCGTTTAGCTTAAAAAATTTAATAGAAAAATTAAATAAGGAAGCTTTGCTACATGGCTGCAAATTTCAAGCGACGATAAATTGCCCTGATATGATACTTGTACGCCCACGAAGCTTTACAAGATTAATTAATAATTTAATGTCAAACGCCTTTAAATATGCCACCTCAATAAAATTTTCAGCCAAGCCATCCGGCAAAAAACTACTTATACATATAGATGACAATGGGCCCGGCATACCAAGCCATCTACGCATACAAGTATTTAAACCATTTTTTAGAGTTGACGAAGCTAGGAATCAAAATACTAGCGGTACAGGCCTTGGCCTATCCATAGCTTTAGACATTGCTAGAAGCCACGGAGGCAACCTTATTCTTGCACAAAGCCCGCTAGGTGGATTACGTGCAACAATACATTTACCTTGTTAGCAATGGAAGTCAAAGCTTATTTTATTTACTACCAAGTTTTTCACACAAATCTTCAAGCTCAGCCAAACGTTTTTTTATTGCTGTATTTTCAAGAGCTAAATTTGTTACCATGGTTCTCAAGATTTCAAACTCATCGGCTTTAACTAAATCTAACTTAGAAACGGCCTTTTCAATTTGCGTAGAAAAAACCGTCTGTGCTTCTTTTCCTAGACCTTTAGCTGTGCTAGCAGCATCTGTAATTAAGGATGACAAATTATCTAATATACGATTTGTGTTCATTTTACTTCACTATTCCTTTATAATTTTACCCTATAATATATTTATATAACTACGCTGTATATAGAAAGCACTTTAGATGTTTGATTTTTTACCTATAAAAAAAACATTTACGTGGAATTTTCCGAATATCAACCCTATAGCCTTTTCTATCGGCCCCCTACATGTACATTGGTATGGACTGGGCTATCTGTTTGGTATTATCCTGGCCTTTTTCTATTGCAATAGCCTTATTAAGCGTTGTAATTTATGGGCACAAAACACGCCAGCTATAACCAGTGCTCAATTAAGCGACTTTATCATATGGGCTACGCTTGGGATAATAATAGGCGGAAGACTTGGTGAAGTTTTATTATGGAACCCTCATTATTATTGGCAGCATCCATCTGAAATTATCGCCATATGGCGCGGCGGCATGGCCTTTCATGGTGGCTTATTGGGCGTGTTAATAAGCGGCGCAATATTTGCTTATCGCAACAAAATAAATTATTTAGCATTATTTGACCTTATTTCAGCAGGAACACCATTGGGCTTAGGGCTGGTACGTATATGCAATTTCATAAATGGTGAATTATGGGGCAAAGTAACTAATGCCCCCTGGGGAATAATCTTTCCATCTGCTGGGCCTATGCCACGCCATCCGAGCCAGTTATATGAAGCCGCGTTAGAAGGCCCAATATTATTTACCATATTAGCAGTCAATATTTTTTGCTTTTTCAGCCTAAAAAAACCTGGTAAAACAGTCGGCATATTCACGGCTGGCTACGGATTAGCACGCATTTTTGCGGAAATATTTAGAGAGCCAGATACAGCACCAGTCTGGTTTAACACTTATTTAGCAAATGATATATTTTCCTATGGAATGTTTCTATCAATACCTATGGTAATCATAGGTATAATCTTAATAAGTCTTTCGCCCAAATAAATGAATACAGCTACAGCCTTAAAAAAAATTATTCAAGAAATAATTCATCAAACCGGCCCGTTAACTGTAGCTGAATATATGAATATCTGTCTTAGCCATGAAAAATATGGTTATTATAAAACTCAAAAAATCTTTGGCCAAACTGGCGATTTCACTACAGCTCCAGAAATAAGCCAAGTCTTTGGTGAATTACTAGCTATATGGTTGTTAACAGCATGGCAGCAACAAAATAGCCCAAAAAAGTTTATTTTATGCGAAGCTGGCCCAGGGCGCGGCACATTAATGTATGATTTATTACGAACTATAACAAAACTCAACCCGCAAATGCTAGATTGCGCTACAATCATATTAATAGAAAACAGTCCACAACTAATTCAACAGCAAAAAGCAAAATTATTTGAATTTTTAAATGTAGGAATTAATATCCATTGGCAAACAAATATAAACAACTTAAACGCCGAGCCACTATTTTTTATTGCAAATGAATTTTTAGATGCGCTACCAATTCAACAATATATCTATAGCTCAGCTAAATTTTATGAACGAAAGATCACCATAAATAAAAATAACAATTTTATCTTCATCAATGATAAATCCCATATCATACTAAACCATATAGACAAAAATCTAAAAAATTACCATTATAATTTGCCCTATGGCAGCGTCATAGAGCTCTCTCCTTCACGCGAAAACTTTATAAAAACCATAGCACAACATATAACAGCCTACGGAGGCGTAGCCTTATTTATAGATTATGGCGAAATTATCCCAGCTCACGGGGATACTTTGCAAGCTATGCAAAAGCACCAATATGTCAACTTATTTCAAGCACCAGGAGAAGCCGATTTAACCTCGCACGTAGATTTTTATAGCTTGGCCAAAACTGCAAATTTGCATGGATGCAATAGCTATGGCACTAGTCAAGGAAAGCTACTAAATGCCCTAGGGGCTACACAAAGAGCTGTTAAATTAACTCAGCAACAATCAGACGCCAAGGTCTTAGAAATTACAAATGCTATAGACAGACTTATCAGCCCTAAATACATGGGTAAGCTATTTAAAGTACTCGCATTGTCCCCTAGGCTTCACTTACCACCAATTTTTACGCAGGAGCAAAAATTATGAGTTATATAGCCGCAAGCCATCCTTATTATATATCATCTGACTTTGCCGAAGCTACCGCAAAAATAGAACATTATTTTTTTACATACCAACCAAATAATAGTATGAGCGAAACGCGCTTAGCTATCGCTCAACAAATCAATTTAAAATTCGAAAGATTGATTTTTGCACAACAAATACATTCAGCTAAAGTTGCGGTGATAAATGAAAGCAATTACAAAAACAAAATTCAAGCCGACGCTATGGTCAGTAATAATAGTGGCTTTGGCCTAGCTATTATAACAGCTGACTGCACCCCTATTTTGCTAGCAGATAGCCACAAAAATGTCATAGGAGCTATTCATGCAGGTTGGCGGGGCGCCATCGCTGGTATAATAGAAACTACTATAGAGCAAATGCTGCTATTAGGCGCAAAAAAAGAAAATATAACCGCAATAATCGGCCCAACTATTTCACAAAAAAATTATGAAGTAGACGCTGAATTCAAACAAAATTTCTTAGCCCAAAACGAAAATAACACCAAATATTTTATTCCCAAAAGCAATAAATATTTATTTGACTTAGAGCGCTATAATTTAGATTGCTTAAAACATGCACAAATAAAAGCATTTAGTTTACAGCTCTGCACTTACGAAAATGCAGAGCATTTTTCTTCTTATCGCAGGGCAACACATTTAGGTACAGAAAATACGGGCAGGCAATTGTCAGTTATAAGCTTAAAATAGCTTGCAATATTTCTACAAAATGCTTAACAATAGCTTTTAGCATACTATCTGTTATTAAGAGGCAAAAAATGAAATTATTCTGCGGCAATTCTAATCATACATTGGCAGAACAAGTAGCGAAATATTTAGATATTCCCATAGGAAAAGCAAGTGTTAAAAGATTTGGCGATCAGGAAATATTTGTAGAAATACAAGAGAGTGTACGCGGCGCAGATATCTTTATTCTACAATCCACCTCTTTTCCTACTAATGATCATATTATGGAATTATTGATTATGATAGATGCTTTTCGCCGCTCTTCAGCACGGCGCATCACGGCGGTTATACCGTATTTTGGCTATGCCAGGCAAGACCGAAAGCCAGCTGCTCGCACACCAATTTCTGCTAAATTAGTAGCTAATTTAATTACACAATCCGGAGCTCATCGCGTGTTAACAGTTGATCTACATGCAGGACAAATTCAAGGCTTTTTTGATATACCAACAGATAATTTATTTGCTATACCCAATATCGTACAAGATATAAAAAATAATTATCCTTTGAATAATTTATTAGTAGTCTCCCCAGACGTCGGAGGTGTGGTGCGTGCCCGCTCGCTAGCTAAACGACTTAATTGCTTATTAGCAATTGTTGATAAGCGACGTGAGCGCCCTGGGGATTCAGAGGTTATGAATATTATCGGAGATGTAAAAGGCAAAGATTGCATATTATTAGACGATATAGTGGACTCAGGCGGAACTTTATGCAATGCTGCTGAGGCTCTACTAGATATAGGCGCCAATAGTGTTACCGCCTATATAACACACGGAGTTCTTTCTGGTAACGCAGTAGAACGCATAAGCAATTCAAAATTACGAGAGCTAGTTATTACGGATTCTATAATGGCAACCGAAGCGACAAAAGCTGCAAAAAATATTCGCGTTATTTCCATAGCAGATCTCCTAGGTGAAGCAATAGCGCGAACAGCAACCGAACGCTCTGTATCTTCGCTTTTTGGTTAGCTCACACATAAAGATAAAAGTTTCACCTTGCATAAAATTATAGATTGCTTTATATTGGGTGTTCCGCGTGGACACCCTTGGAGGCACCGCGGAAATATAATGATTATTGCTTCCTCTTCACAATCTTGAAAGGATTTTACATGGGTAAGAGTTATACACTTACAGCAGCATTGCGCAATAGAGTTGGTAAGGGGTCCTCTCGTGCGCTACGCAAAAACAAACAAATACCAGCTGTAATATATGGAAATAAAGAAGAACCTTTAGCCATTGCCATATCTTATAAAGAAATATTTTACAAAATACATGCGGGTGGGTTCTTGACCACTATAGCTAATATTAGCTTAGACGGTAAAGAAATTCAAGTTTTGCCAAAAGCATATCAACTTGACCCTGTGCGCGATTTTCCTGTTCATGTCGATTTTTTACGGATCAGCGCTAATTCTATGGTCAATATAAACCTACCAGTGCATTTTATTAATGAAGATAATTGCCCGGGTATTAAACGCGGTGGAGTATTAAATATTGTACATCACGAAATAGAATGCTCAGTATTGGCAAAAGCTATACCAGAGGCTATAACTGTAGATTTAAGTGGCTATGAAATAGGTAGCTCTATTCACCTATCCCAAATTAAGCTACCAGATGGCGTAGAAGTACTATCACAAGAAGAAGATTTGACCGTAGCAACAATTTCTGCACCGTCAGGCACAACTAGTGAAGGCGAAGCAGAAAGCAACGTATAATCAATACTAATAAATTAGGGCAGCTCAATTGAAACTGTCCTAATTTTATCATAGCAAAGAATCAGGTTATGGCGAAACAACCTATAATAATTGTAGGTCTAGGAAATCCTGGTGATAGATATCGCTATACACGACATAATATCGGCTTTTTGACTATTGAAACATTAGCCAGCTTGCACAATGCTATAGGCTTTAGTAAAAAATTTAATTCTTATATTAGTGAAGTCAATATAAATTCTACAAAAGCTATTTTGGTAAAACCAGCTACTTATATGAATCTTTCTGGCATAGCTATAGCTGAAATTATTAGATTTTATAAGCTTTCATTAGATTCTTTGCTAGTTATCCATGACGATCTTGACCTCATGCCATTTCAGCTGCGTTACAAAAAAGGCGGAGGGAATGGGGGGCATAATGGATTAAAATCCATAGACAGCCATTTTGGACAAAATTATAAAAGGCTAAAAATCGGCATCGGGCGGCCAGAGCATAAGGAAGAAGTCGCTAACTATGTTTTAAGTAATTTCTCAAAAACAGAGCAAAATTACCTATCTGATTTTTTGCCAAAGCTGGTGCAGATTATGCCAGAATTATTAACTTCTGACGCGCCTAACGAAATTTTAAATAAACTAAATTTAAGCGATAAACTATAGATTCTGCCGCAGCAAAAAACCGCGGCAGAATCTTAACCAAAATAGGTAAATTATTTTCCTATCAATGTTGGTTGGGCATCCATCAAAATTGGCGCATCCATTATTGAAGTATTTTCTTGATGGCCAACAAAACCGCTATCACTATGCGAAATCACAACCACTTTAGTACCAACATTTACTCGGCTATATAAATCAATCACATCCTGATTCAACATTCTTATACACCCGCTAGACATAGCCTGGCCTATCGACCAAGCTTCGTGAGAACCATGGATACGAAAATGCGTATCAGAACCATTTTTAAACAAATATAGGGCCCGTGCTCCGAGTGGATTATCCACACCAGGGGCCAGTCCTTTTTCCATATTGCCATAGCGATCTGGATTTCGCTGCATCATTTCTCTTGTTGGGGTCCAATGTGGCCAAGTTTTCTTAACCCCAATTATAGCCGCGCCAGTAAAGGCCAGACCAGCCTTTCCTACACCAACACCATAACGCAAAGCTTTGCCACCTGACTGCACTAAATATAAAAAACGCTTTTGAGTGTCAATTATAATGGTACCAGGCTGATAATTTGTAGGATAATCTACAATTTGACGCCAATATTTTTTATTTATCGCCGCTATATTTATAGCTGGCAACGTGTATGGCCCCTCCACAATAGGTCCATACATAGCCCTTACGTCATCCGGTACAAAAACTCTGAACTGTTTTTTTACTGGCATACCATCATCATCTAAGGTAACCGTATTAGCACTAACACAACCAGATAAAATAATGGCTGCGCCTAACACAAGCAAGTTACTTATAAACTTTAACAATTTCATTTTCCTCAACATACTCTCTCCAACAAACAAATATAATAAACTTTTTAAATTAATTAAGTATAGATTATATATATGACGCTATACGAATTTAGCAAATAGATTTGCAATTACAAAAAAAACCTATTATCTTACATTACATATTTTAATTAAGGAAAAAATAATCATGGGCTTTAAATGTGGCATCGTAGGGCTCCCTAATGTTGGCAAATCAACACTGTTTAACGCCTTAACCAAAACAGCAGCAGCACAAGCAGCCAATTATCCCTTTTGTACCATAGAACCGAATATCGGCAAGGTAGCGGTGAATGATGTGCGTTTGCAAAAAATTGCTACTTTAGCTGGTTCAAAAGAAATTATCCCGACATGCATAGATTTTGTAGATATAGCAGGGTTGGTACGCGGTGCCTCAAAGGGTGAAGGGTTAGGCAACCAATTTTTGGCGAATATCCGAGAAATGGACGCGATTATCCATGTACTGCGCTGTTTCGAAGACAAAGATATCACACATGTAGAAGAGCGCATTGACCCAGTGCGTGATGCAGAAATAGTTGAAACTGAACTTATGCTTTCCGATATGGAAAGCTTGGAGCGCCGGTTAAACAATGCAAAAAAAAAGGCTAACGTAAAAGATCCAGCTTTAGTTGCCGTGCTAAATATAATGGAAAAAGCCTTAAAAATATTACAAGACGGCCACCCCACCCGCATGTTAAATGCTACGCTCGATCAAGAGCAAAAAGATAATTTGCAACAACTGAATCTGCTAACAACTAAGCCTATTTTATATGTATGCAATACAAATGAGATAGATGCCTCTGTGGGCAATGAATATACTAAAGCTGTTGAAGTTTTTGCTAAAGAACAAAAGACAAAATCAGTAATAATCTCTGCCGCTATTGAAGCGGAATTGGCCCAGCTTAGCGAAGAAGAGGCAAATGAATACCTGAATAGTATCGGATTACAAGAACCAGGCCTAGACAAATTGATTAGAAATGGCTACGAGTTACTAGATCTAATTACCTATTTTACTTGTGGGCCAAAGGAAACTAGAGCCTGGACCATTAAAAGAGGCACAAAGGCACCACAGGCTGCGGCCGTAATTCACTCCGACTTCGAACGGGGATTCATAAGAGCAAATACTATACATTTGGAAGATTTTTTAACTTTGGGCGGCGAGCAAGCCGCAAAAGAAGCAGGCAAAGCGCGCGATGAAGGAAAAGAATATGTAGTGCAAGACGGCGACATATTGCACTTTAAACATAATACCTAAACCTTAACATCGCGCTCTCCAGCTGCATGCAGCTAAAGTAGAATAGCTATAATACCGAAACAAAAGCCCGTTTATTGGCTTTTACTGTAAATAGCACGGCACCCTCTTTTAAAGCAAATAATGTATGATCTTTCCCCATACCTACATTTTGGCCCGCGTGCCATTTAGTACCCCGTTGCCGTATAATTATATTGCCTGGAATTACCTTTTCACCACCAAATTTCTTTACCCCAAGTCGCTTCGACTCGGAATCGCGCCCGTTACGTGACGAACCACCAGCTTTTTTCGTTGCCATATCTTAATTTCCTTCTAAATTATGCTTTAGGTAAAGTAATATCTGCAATACGAACAAATGTAAGCGATTGGCGATGTCCGCGAGTTCTTTTAGAATTTTGACGACGGCGCTTTTTAAAAGCAATAACCTTACGAGCCCTTGCTTGCTCGACGATCTTAGCTTTAACCGAGGCACCCTTAACAAAAGGAGCGCCAAAAGTAACATTCCCATCAGATGATACCAATAACACCTCAGAAAACTCTATTACATCATCTAGTTGGCCATCTAATTTTTCAACTTTTATTAAATCATTTGCAGCAACTTTATATTGCTTACCGCCTGTTTTAATGACTGCGAACATCTTCTCCACCGTTCCTTCAGGTCCACCTCCAACAAAAATGCTGGAACGCCTGACTTTTTATCAGCCTCAATAATTAAGCAAAGCTCATAGGCCTCGCCACTTAATTCTTAGATTTATAAAGCCTATCATAGGTAAAAGTCAAGCATTTTTTATAAAACACTTGACTTTTTAAGCATATAATATTTAGTTAGTAGCGTTGGTTACGGAGAGATGGCTGAGTGGTTGAAAGCACCGCACTCGAAATGCGGCATAGGGGCAACTCTATCGGGGGTTCAAATCCCTCTCTCTCCGCCAAGCTATGCAACCTTATCTAAAATTAGATGGCCACCAACTTGTCTATGCCACAATTGCGCATATAGTCCGTCTTTCGCTAACAACTGCTCATGCGTGCCATCTTCTACAATTTCACCTGCATCCATAACGATTAATCGATCCATTTGAGCTATGGTAGATAATCGGTGGGCTATTGCCAAAACGGTTTTGCCTTGCATTAAACGGTCAAGATTTTGCTGTATCTCAGCTTCCGCATGCGAGTCAAGAGCAGAAGTTGCTTCGTCTAAAACTAGAATCGGCGCATCTTTTAGGATCAGACGCGAAATAGCTATTCTTTGTCTTTGTCCGCCAGAAAGCTTTGCTCCTCTTTCGCCAACCAAAGCATCAAAACCATTATTACCTTTATGATCTTCCAGGCTCTGTATGAAATCAAGAGCGTCAGCATCTTTTGCCGCTTGCAACATTTCTAATTCATTCGCCGTTGGCTTGCCATACATTATATTTTCGCGTAGACTTCTATGTAGCAAAGACGTGTCTTGTGAAACCATTGCTATATTAGCTCGCAAGCTTTCTTGCGTCACATCTGCTATATTTTGGCCATCAATAAAAATACCACCATTTTCTGCATTATAGAAACGTAGCAATAAATTTACCAAGGTGGATTTACCAGAGCCAGATCGGCCAACTATACCAACTCTTTGCCCTGCTTCAATCTTTAGATTGAAGTTTTTAAACAAAGTGCGATTTTCGGTATAGTTAAAATTTACCGATTTAAACTCTATGTCACCCTTAGTAACTTTTAGTGTTGCAGCTCCAGGCTTATCTTCAATAAGACGATCCCTAGCAATAGTTCTCATACCATCTTCGACTATACCAAGATTTTCAAATAATGCAGACATTTCCCACATCAACCATTGAGACATACCATTTAAACGCAAGGCAAGCCCTGTTGCTGAAGCTACGGCACCAACTAGTACAATATGCTTTTGCCATAATAATAAACCAACCGCTCCCACAAAAAAGAGCAATAAGCAATTTAGGAAATAAATGCCAATAGAAAATTGAGAAATCAATCTCATCTGGTTATTCACACCGTTACTATATTGGGACATACCAGCTTTTGCATAAGCTTCTTCGCGTGCGTTATGCGAAAACAATTTGACAATAGATATATTAGTATAAGCATCTACTATACGGCCAGCCATCATAGCACTAGCATCAGCCTGTTTTTCCGAAGCAACTCGCAAACGAGGTATGAAGTAACACAACAGACTTATATAGGCTAGCAACCAACCAGCAAAAGGTAGCATTAAACGTAAATCTGCTGCTGCTGCCAAAATTAGCGTACCGCTGAAATATACTATAACATAGTTTAATACATCAAAAAGTTTCATTACAGTTTCACGCACTGCCAAAGATGTTTGCATGATCTTAGCGCAAATACGACCAGAAGATTCATTCTGGAAATACGACAACGATTGACTAAGCAAATAACGATGGATAGACCATCTTATACGCATAGGATAATTCCCCATCAAAGTTTGATGAATTATCATATTTTGTATAGCAACAATTGCTGGCAAAATAATCAAAATTAGCAGCCCGATTAATAGCAACTGATATATATGCGTAGAAAAGAAATTTTCTGGCGAGCTAGTAGATACCCAATCCACTATATGACCAAGAAAGCCAAATAGCGACACCTCTGCAACCGCTATAAACGCCGTGCAAATTGACATAAGCACCAGCCACTTCCACATGCCTTTGGTATAGTGCAGGCAGAAGTTAACTAAACTATCTTTAGGTTTTTCAACCGGATTTTGCGGAAACGGATCTATCCGCTGTTCAAACCATGAAAACATGTGAATACCTCTTAGAAAGTATAACAAGCCTAAAGCTCGACTATACCAAAACAACTAAATTGTAAAAAATATTTAAGCGCCAAATTGTATAACAACTATTCCCTGT
This sequence comes from Bartonella sp. TP, assembly GCF_030406085.1. Taxonomy (NCBI): domain Bacteria; kingdom Pseudomonadati; phylum Pseudomonadota; class Alphaproteobacteria; order Hyphomicrobiales; family Bartonellaceae; genus Bartonella; species Bartonella sp. TP. The sequence continues at coordinate 850,995 of NZ_CP129002.1, read as the reverse complement.
GGTGGGAAAACAGAGTTACTAAGCACATAAGATTAAAGCATTCCTAATTTATACCACAAATTAAGGAAAGAAACCAGGGGGTATTTATGCTATTTTATTCTAGCAGCTATTAAAATGCGAATAGGTGCAATAAGACTTTACAATGAGGCCAAGTAAAGAGTATTATAAAAACCATGAAAGTTTCTATTGCACTGTTTCAACCAGATATACCAGGCAACACTGGTGCGATATTAAGGCTTGGCGCCTGTTTACAGATAGATATACATATAATAGAGCCTGCTGGATTTGACATCTCAAATAAAAATCTTCGCCGAGCTGGCATGGATTACCTAGAGTTAGCTCAGTTACATAAGCATCTAAGTTGGGAACATTTCTACGATTATGCAAAAACTAAACAAAAGCGCATATTATTATTTACTACAAAAGCCACCCGCTCTTACTATGAAATAGATTATAGTCCTGCAGATATACTTCTTTTTGGTCGCGAATCTGCTGGCGCGCCAGATTATATCCATAAGCTCTGTGATGAAAAGCTGCATATACCGATGCAAAAATCTGCTAGATCTCTTAATCTAGCTTTAAGCGTAGCCATGGCTGCTAGCCAAGCCTGCAAACCATAACGTTAATGCTATAGCAAAGCTAGAAAAATGCCAGATTATAAAAAATCGTACAACTTGCCAAATAATATCGAAAATAAAAAAAAGCACGCTGCCTTATGGTTTGAAACGCTACGCAATAACATTTGTCAGTCTTATGAAGGGCTAGAGCAGGAATTTAGCGAAATACAAAACAATTCTAACCCATCTCCTGTTTTTGAGCAAAAACCCTGGCAAAAAGCCGAAGGACAAGGCGGTGGTATAATGTCTATAATGCGCGGCAATGTTTTTGAAAAAGTTGGCGTACATATATCTACCGTGTATGGCGAATTTTCACCTGAATTTCGCGACCAAATCCCAGGAGCGGACATCGATCCTCATTATTGGGCCAGCGGAATTTCTATAATCGCGCATCCTTATAGCCCCCACATCCCAACAGCGCATATGAATACCCGTATGATCATTACCTCTAAGCAATGGTTCGGAGGAGGCGCTGATTTAACGCCCATGTTAGCCCAGCGCCGCCTCGAAACAGATGTAGATACCATAGCTTTTCATGAAGCTTTTAAAAAAACCTGCAACGAGCATAAAGCCGTAGCAGATTATGAACATATGAAAAAATGGTGTGACGAATATTTCTATTTAAAGCATCGAAAAGAAGCACGAGGCGTTGGCGGTATTTTTTATGATTATCTACAATCAGATACAACTGAACATGGCTGGGAGGCAGATTTTGCTTTTACTCAAGCAGTTGGCACAACTTTTGCAGATATCTACCCGCTTATTGTGAGGCGTAATTTTACTAAAATCTGGACGCCAGAGGAAAGAGAACAGCAACTGATACAACGCGGACGTTACGTAGAATTTAATTTACTTTATGATAGAGGAACTATTTTTGGCCTAAAAACTGGCGGCAATGTAGAGGCTATTCTATCTTCTATGCCGCCTAGTGTTCGCTTTCCATAAACTGAGTTTTGCTCCAACATTGACAATACTAATGATGCATGTATACAAATCGCAAAGAAAATAAAATAGCAATAACCCATGTAGCAATATGGACTTGTCGCCATTTTCCTGTAAAAGTTTTCATCACTGCATAGGCGATAAACCCACAAGCAATGCCTATAGCTATAGAGTAGCTAAGTGGCATTATCAAAGCAGTCAAGGCTGCTGGCACTGAATCTGTAACATCATCCCAATTAATAAAATTAAATTGCTTTATCATCAAACAGGCAACAAATAATAAAGCTGGAGCTGTAGCATAGGGGGGAATAACCGAAATTAAAGGCCAAAAGAAAAGAGCAAATATAAAGCAAATAGCCACGGCTACAGCCGTAAGCCCTGTACGTCCGCCAGCTTCAACCCCTGCTGCACTTTCTACAAAAACAGTTGTACTGCTTGTACCAAGTAACGATCCGACCAATATCGCAAAACTATCCGCTAAAACTGCTTTCCCTAACCCTGAATCTTCTACTATATCCGTTTTTAAAATACCTATCTGCTTACCTAATCCAACTAACGTCCCTGTTGCATTTAACATTTCCATCAATACCACCACAAGCAAAATACTCCATAGGCCGGAATGTAAAACACTCAATAAATCCAATTTTAACAAAGTAGGTTTGAGTGATGGAGGCATGGATATGGGGCCGCTATGCAACAATGCATGAAATGGCTGCGGATCTACAAAATATGACAAAAAAGTTATAAATAACACGCCAAGTAATATAGCACCACGTATTTTAAAATAATGCAAAGTAACAATTATAACTAACCCCAACAAAGCCAACAATTGCGGCGCTTTAGTAACGTCACCTAGTCCAACTATTGTAGCAGGATTTTTTACAATAATCCCAGCACTTACGAGAGCAATCAAAGCCAAGAAAAACCCTATACCAGCGGCGATGGCAGCACAAAGTGAAGAAGGGATACCCTCAATAATCCATTTTCTTGCCCCTGTAATACTCAATAGAACAAAAACTACTCCCGAAATAAAAACAATGCCTAATGCTTGCTGCCAACTATAGCCCATATTGGCTACTACATTGTAAGCGAAAAATGCATTAAGCCCCATACCCGGAGCTAAAGCCACTGGCCAATTAGCCATAAACCCCATAATAGCAGTAGCTAAAACGCACGTTAGGCAAGTTGCAACAAAAACAGCACCTTTATCCATACCTGTAGTGGATAAAATGGTCGGATTAACAGCCAAAATATATGACATAGTAAGAAAAGTAGTTAAACCAGCTATAAATTCATTTTTTATACTGGTATTATGGTGTTTAAGATTAAATAATTTCTCAAACATAAGGCTTCCTTATATATTACTAGATAGAATGTGTAAGCTAACTTATTATAGCTCACATAACTATTTAACAAATTTTCCTAAGAAAATAAATATAAGATTATTCTTGCCTTTGTTTAATTGTGAGTTTTTTATGTATGTAATCCGCCAAGCTGCCCTGCTTTTTGTTCTTGCCAGTTATTTTAATCAACCTGTCTATTTCTTCATCTTTTTGTACTATATTTGAAATTATAGTAGCCACTAAATTTTTTAATTCATCACGTAAGACCGTAGCATTTTCAAAATTTTCCTCTTGCTCTTTTGTCGCCTCAAATGGTTCAGTTGACTTAGTTTCATACAAAGAGGCATAATTTTTATGCAAATCATCAATTTTTTTATGCAATTCGTGTAAATTTGCCTCATAGCTAGCAACATCTAATCGGGTAAGCTTTTCTCTAAAAAACAGGTCCCGTACCTCTTTAGAACTTTGACCATGCGCTATCAACACATTATCTACTTTTTCTTGCTCTGTCTGCAGCATATCTTTATAGCCTAAGACCTGCTTATGCATAGAGTCAGTTTGCCCTTCTATTTCATTAAGGCGCTGTAATTGTTGTTGATTGCGATCTAGTTGCCGCTGTTGCTCGTCGTTAATACGCTGGAGCAATTTATATCGCTCTTCTTGCCGGGCCATTTGTACCGCATGTTGAGCACGAAGAAAATTTTTATCGGCTTCTACTTCTCGTATAGAAGCAGGCAGTCTGGCCCGCCATATTTTTCGCGCAAAAAACATCATACGCCGCCAAACAAAAGGCGCTAGCAATATTAGCACAAAGGTAATAACTGCAATGCCTAATATGAAAAATAAAGCTGCTTGTATAACCATAAAGCCCTCATGCCTTGCTAGAAGTTTTAATAATAAATACCTTTAAAACGGATTCCATGTGGGAGTCGGCGTTAGCTTCAAATAACCAAAGCTTACACCAAGACGCGCTCCTACACCTGTACGCACGGGTATTAAAATAATGTCTCCGCTACGCATAATATTAAATCCTGCCCCAGCCACAAAATAAGCAGAACCAGAAAGACCAGCATAGCGACGCCATAAACTATCTATATTATTTAGGTTATAAATTAAAATCATCAAGCGGGAACCTTGACCACCAAAGTCCCAACCTACCGTGGGGCCCTGCCAAAACGCCTTACGCGTGGAGCTATTTTTACTATAAACAACGCCTTCACCATAGGTTAATCCACCTATAAAAGCTCCAGAAGCTTCTTGTCCTAAAATGTAAGAATTAGGTGCGCCATAAGCTGAAAATATTTTTTCAAACACACTTGCTAAATTACCTGTTGTCGTGCCAAAAAACTTATTTCCAGATTCTATAAGCTCTGGTAGCCCATAATTTTTATTACTAGCTGCTGGTTCGCTTGCAATTGCATTAAGGTTAGCTACCCCAGCAAAACAACAAAAAAATAAAATTATTAAACGCATAAAATTATTAAAATATTTAATTCTAGAAAACATGAATAAACTCTTAGCAAATTGATACTACCTTATAATTATAACAAGTAATTTTTAAATTTAACTTAATTTTACTTTTTTACTCTAAAGTATTATTGATTCAACCTTAAAAGTAAAATATCCTATGACCAACACAACTCTTCCTTTGCCGCCACTAACAGAAACGCTAACCGCTACAGAACTTAGCGCTTATTTAACTAGCAAACTATGCCATGATCTTATTTCTCCTATTAGTGCGCTTAATAACGCTATAGAACTTAGCGAAGACGATGGATTTCAGTCAGATATTGTAGAATTGCTACAACAATCAGCAATTAAGGCTACCCATAAATTACAATTTTACAGACTAGCCTTTGGCGCTTATGGCGGAGCTGAAAGCCAGATAGATTTAACCGAAGCACAACAAGTAGCTTTGCATTATATGCAACACGAAAAAGCTAATCTTAACTGGAGCGAGCTACCAGAAAATTTATCTAAATTTGCTATAAAATTATTACTAAACTTAATCTGCATAACCAACAAAATGCTACCACGCGGAGGTGAAATAGTAGCAACGCTATTTAATAATACACGCTCGCCACAATCAGAAGTTTTTATTCTAGAAGCAAAAGCTGAACACATACAAATACCATCATATCTAACAGCCATGGCTTTTGGCAAGCTTAACTCTAGCGAAATAAATGCTCATAACATCCAAACCTATTACAGCTTGCTATTAGCGGAGCAAGCACACATAGAGCTAACTTTAAAACATAGTGAAACTCAACTAATTATAATTGCTACCTATAGGTAAAAAAAGGGCCAAATCTCGGAAGATCTGGCCAAATAATTGGAGTGTAATTTGCTACTAAGCTGTATATTTTAAAGCTGGGGTTAATTCTTTCGTAGAATCTAAATCTCGCATTACATATCCCCTTCCCCAAACGGTATCAATGTAGGCCACTCCATTGGAAACTTTTTCTATCTTTTTGCGAAGTTTACAAATAAAAACATCTATAATTTTTAATTCAGGTTCGTCCATACCGCCATATAAATGGTTTAGAAACATTTCTTTAGTCAAAGTTGTACCTTTGCGCAGGGCTAATAGCTCCAACATTTGATATTCTTTACCTGTAAGATGTACTTGCGTTCCTGCAACTTCAACCGTTTTATTATCCAAGTTAACAACTAGCTCGCCAGTTGTTATTTTAGATTGAGCATGACCTTTTGAACGACGAATAATAGCCTGCATTCTAGCAACCAATTCTTCACGGTGAAATGGTTTAGTCATAAAGTCATCAGCCCCGGTGCCAAAACCGCGCACTTTGTCGGAGATTTCATTTAAACCAGAAAGTATCAGCACAGGAGTCCTAATTTTCTTATTGCGCAATGAGCGCAATACATCATAACCAGAAATATCAGGCAAATTAAGATCAAGCAAAATTATATCATATTCATATAGCGAGGCTATCTCTATAGCTTCTTCACCATATTCGGTGGCAAACACATTAAAACTTTTTGTTTTCAACATAAGTTCAATACTATGAGCCAAACTGCTGTCATCTTCGATTAACAAAACGCGCATTTTCAAAACCTTTCCATCATTTAAGATGCATCTTTATCTACGACAAAGAAACTTGCCGAATTTTTATATTTATACACGGTGCGGAAACACCCAAAACGGATAACTCATTCTAACTTGGCAATAACGAAAATCTGCTTGCCTTGAAAAGATATTTACTACGCAATGGTTAACAAAAAGTAACTAAATTAACAATAGTAAAAATTATACTTATTAAAAAACTATCTCGAAAGCTAGCTTTACCAACGATTCAACTTTAAGGGTAATAATATATTAGCTATATTTCTTAAGCTTAATGGTTAACACACTATAAGCAAACTATTTACATAGATTTAACCCTATAATTTTACAATTACTGAATGTAACGTAGCATATAATAGGTAAAAATAATGAAGCAGGACAGCATAACTAAGCTAAAGCTTTTCCAATTAACCAGCAAAATCAAGCAAACGACGTTATTAGAAAAGACTCTGCAGCGGTTTCAGCATAAAGCTACGCAATTACAGTTACATATAAAAGAACAAGAAAAGCTCTTGGGCATTTCTGATCCCAAACATTACAATTATCCGCCAAGCGCTAGAGATGCGGCCCTAAGGCAAGAAAAATTGCTAGTTTCAATACAAGAATTAACAACACAAAAAGATGCGTTAACTACTGAGATTGAAAGTTTACGAATGGAAATCGAAAAAATGCAGCAAAAATTATTTGAAAAAGCTATACCATCAGCCTACAAAACCGCCTAGCGGTATTTTTTTACCTGCGTTGTACGCAACCCCCGTAAGCCATGCATATCAATTAAACTTTGCCAAGAGATAAATTCTTCAATAGTTAATTTATAACGGGTGCAAGCCTCTTCTAGACTAATAAGCCCACCATTCACAGCGGCTACTACCTCTGCCTTACGTCGCACTACCCATCTACGCGTCCCAGCTGGTGGTAAATTGACTATAGTCAAAGGATAGCCATCTGGACCTTTTACATATCGCACTTCATTTTTCACGTTACTAGACATTAGCTTAATCTTATTAAAATATGATACAACAACTTAATTAAATTAGCTTTAGCGGATTAGCTTTAACAAACTACTAAAAAATTCCTTTGGTTAGCATTTTTTACTAGTTTTTTGCGTTAAACAAAGCTATAAAAGATAAAATTATGCAAGAAAATAGTTTAGGCTTTTTAAAAGCTCCAGAAAATACTAGAGTAGTAGTTGCTATGTCTGGAGGGGTTGATTCTTCCGTAGTAGCAGCTTTACTAAAACAACAAAATTATGACGTTGTGGGCGTAACTCTACAGCTATATGATAGCGGTACATCTAGCGGCCGCCCGGGTACCTGTTGTGCTGGGCAAGATATTGAAGACGCCCGACAAGTATGTGAAAAGTTAGATATAGCACATTATGTATTAGATTATGAGCAAAAATTTTATAACCAAGTAATTACGCCATTTATAAATGATTATATTAATGGGAAAACCCCCGTACCATGTATAGCGTGCAACCAAACTGTGAAGTTCGTAGATTTACTCAAAGTTGCAAGAGAACTTAAAGCAGACGCTCTGGCTACCGGGCATTATTTAAAAAATCTTAAATTAGGCTCTAAACGAGCTTTGTATCGCCCAGCTGATTTAGATAGAGATCAGAGCTACTTCTTATTTGCTACTACCCAAGAACAAATAGACTATTTACGTTTTCCATTGGGCGATATACCTAAAAGCAAAGTTAGAGAAATAGCATCTTCCATGGATCTTAATATAGCTAATAAACCAGATAGCCAAGACATATGCTTTGTAGCACAAGGCAAATATTCTGACCTGATAAGCCAACAAACTGCCCCCGGGTTACGCAAGATTGGTGATATTATTCATATAAATGGAGAAACTCTTGGGCAGCATAACGGTATTTTTTACTACACAATCGGGCAACGGCGTGGGCTAAACATAGCATATAAAGAACCGCTATATGTTATTATGCTTGATGCCGTGAACTCACGCGTAATAGTAGGCCCCAAAGAAGCTTTACTTACATATGAGGTTACCTTATCGCAAGTAAATTGGCTAGGCGAAATTGGCGCTGAGCAAATTGGCAATTCCGGCCTATCTATATATGTAAAGGTCAGATCCACCCGCCCAGCCAAGGAAGCAAAACTATATTATCTAAATAGCAAATTTACTATAGTTTTTACCAATGGCGAAGAAAGCGTAGCTCCAGGACAAGCTTGCGTGTTCTTTGACAGCGACCAAGCAGAAGCTAGGATGCTGGGTGGTGGGTTTATAGACAGCTGCAAAAAGGATACAGAATTAGAACGATTACTGCAAAACCTAAAAAATTAAGGAAAGAGCGCAACCCTAAATGCTAATACATGAACAGCCCAGTTTCGGAAAAGAAGCAAACCTTAGCCCGCATTTAGGCTTAGTATCTTTGGCTTCTATTTTAGTTTCTTCTTTAATTTTTATATTAAAATATTATGCATATTACAAAACCCAATCTATAGCCTTTTATTCAGATGCCATAGAATCTATAGTTAACATCATAATATCTGCCATAGCTTGGCTAGCTATATTAATCAGTATGCGTCCCGCCGACACGAATCATCCATTCGGGCACAATAAAGCCGAATATTTTTCAGCCGCTTTTGAAGGCTCACTAATATTTATCGCAGCTTTAATAATAATAAAAAAAGCAATATTGGGATTAAGCTTACAGCATGAAAGCATAAAATTTAATAACGGCTTTATAATAAGTTCGCTTGCAGCGATTTTACAAGGTTTATGGGGGGGGTTACTTTGGCAGCAAGCAAAAAAATATAATGCTATAGCACTAAAAGCCGACGCGTTACATATGCTAAGCGATGTAGGCACCACAATAGCGGTAATAGTAGGAGTAATGGTTAGCTATATTAGCAGCTATTATTTTCTTGACCCTATAATAGCCATTGCTATAGCAGCTAATATATTGTGGCAGGGCTATAAAATAATAAAAAATTCTGTACAAGGATTAATGGACCATTGCGTAGACGATACTACCTATCAAAGAATAAAAGAAATTATAAGCAATAATGCTGCTGGAGCTATTGAAGCCCATGAACTAAAAACTCGTACTGCAGGTAGCATAATATTTATAGAATTTCATTTGGTTGTTGCAGCAGCTATGCGTGTTAACACAGCCCATAATATTTGCGACACCATAGAAATGGCGCTAAAAAAGGACTTTCCTACCGCACGGGTTTTGATTCATATAGAACCAGAGGAAGAAGCCCAATGCCACTCTACTAGTGGCTCATAAAATTTTTTTGCATTGGCTCTCTACGATAGTATTACTAATATCCATAAAGCTATAACGAGTTAGATAGCAGTCCCATTTACAATCTAGATTTTTTACAATAGAAAATTTATTATAATTCGCCGTTCCAACTACATTGCTATTTGGCTGACTTGCGCTGCCTACACCAACCACAGGTATATTCGCTAAATAATTTAATGAAGCTTTATGAGTATGGCCGTGTATAATCAACTCGGCACCATGCAACAATAAAATTTTTTGTAAAGCATCCATATTCCATAATTTTTTCCACCAGGTAGTAGCACCGCTTATTGGCGGGTGATGTATATTAACAATACGAAATAAATTTTTCTTAGCGCAGATAGATAATATTTCGCCAAGATATTCCAATTGCAAATTATCCACATAACCAGCTGCCATAAAAGGTGGTGTGGCTATAGCACTGGAAACACTAATTACTGCTAAAGCTCCACATATTTTAATACATGGAAAAAGAGATGCTATGACAAAATCTTCTAGATCATCGCTAATTAACCACGGAAAAAATGTTTCACATGCCTGTTTATAAGCTCCAGCTATATAAGCATCATGGTTACCAAAGCAGATAGAAACCTTATTAGGCATCTCTAATTTCTCTAACCAAAGCCTTGCATTTTTAAATTCTTTAGGCAAAGAGAGATTTACAAAATCCCCTGAAAAAGCTATATGATCAGCCTGCTGTGCCAATATATGTTCTACAACTCTATCCAAGCACCGACGTTCATAGCAATGTCTACGATTTTTTTGCCAATTTATGTAGCCCAGGGCTCGTTTGTTAAACAGAGAAGCCAACTTTATCTTAGGCAACGGCATTAAATGTATGTCAGAAAAATGTATTAACGAAAACATAAAGAAAAACTATAGATGTAACATAAAAAATATTGTAATCTATAATTATATTCAAAATGGATAAAATACTATGTCGAATTTTAAATTTAATACAAAAAAAAAGCAAGATTGCGAGCAAATAAATAAATTACATGCCAAAATATTTGGGCCTACACGCTTTACAAAGGCTGCGCATCTATTGAGAGAACGCGGCCATGCAGAACCAGATCTTTCTTTTACTATATACGATAATGACAAACTCATAGGTTCTTCAACAATAACACCTATAAAACTGGGCCAAACTAAGGCGTTTTTACTAGGCCCCGTTGGCATAGATAGCAATTATCGCGATCTGGGTCTTGGTAGCCAGCTAATAACTATGACAATAAATAAAATAAAAGAAGCTCCATTAAAAAGCGAACTTATTATGCTTATCGGCGATATAGACTATTACAAAAAATTTGGCTTTGCCAAATTAAATAGCCGTGGTTTAATACTACCTGCTCCGGTAAACCCAGCACGCATTTTATTACTTGAACTTAGTCCAGGCGCTAGTCAAAATTTATCTGGCTTGGTTTTACCTTACATTTAAGTTTATGCATCATGGAAAAGCATAATGCAAAATTTGATCTCACATGGTTAAAAAAAGACCAATTGCAAGAAATATTAACGGCTTTAAGTAAAGATGGCCATGAAACACGAATAGTTGGCGGAGCAGTAAGAAATGCTATGCTAAACATAGCGCCAACTGATATAGACTTAGCTACTACTTGTAGCACAGACGATATCACCGCTTACCTTGCTTCATATAATATTAAAATTTTACCAACTGGTATTGCCCATGGAACACTAACGCTTATAGCTGCCAATGAAAAATTTGAAATTACACGATTAAGAAAAGATATAAAAACGGATGGCCGCCACGCCTCAGTTAGTTTTGACGCAAATTGGCAAGAGGATGCCCAGCGCCGAGACTTCACCATAAATGCATTATACTTAGATAAAGACGGCAATCTTTATGATTATGTAAATGCGATACAAGACCTGGAAACACACACTGTAAGATTTATAGGCGATGCAGCTCAGCGTATCCAAGAAGATTATTTAAGAATATTACGTTTTTTTAGATTCTATGCCTATTACGGCACCGGCAGCCCAAACAGAGCAGCCATACTAAACTGTACCATTTACAAAACAGGCTTAAAAAAAATCTCAGCTGAGCGCATATGGGCAGAGCTCAAAAACATCCTAAGCGCTCCAGACCCTAGCCGCGCATTATTATGGATGCGTCAAAGCGGCGTGCTAGAAATAATCTTAATAGAAAGCAAAAAATGGGGCATAGATTCTATACATAACTTAATAAAAGCAGAGCAGCATTTTAATTGGCCTACGAAGAATAATTATTTACTTAGGCTAGAGGCCATAATACCCAAAAATCTTGATACTATAGAAATGATAGCAAAAAGATTAAAACTTTCAAATAAAGAAAAATATCGCTTAAAAGCTTGGGCTCAACTAACTAATATAGAAGATAAAACGCCAATAAAGAAATTATTATATGAAAACCCACGAATAGCTATTGTAGATAATTTAAAGCTACTTATAGCTAAAAATTTTCAAAAACCAACTATTCTGAATTATTACGTAAGCCTTCTAGCCCAAAGCCTGAACGATCCAATACCGATTTTTCCTATACAAGCCAATGATTTAATGGAATTAAAGCAACTACAAGGACCCGCTATCGGAAATGCGCTAGAGCAGCTAAAAGAAACCTGGTTAAATAATGATTGTACAGCAACGAAAGAAGAGCTATTAGCTAAATTTGTAAAGCTCGATCAGCTGTGATATAAAATAGAGCAATATTTCTAGCGTTTGAAGCTAAAGGACACGACGTGATAAAACAACGAAAACGTGAGTTTTTATTACTGGCAACTGGACTGGCTGGCATAATAGCCAACGCAGCCGTTTCATATAGTTTTTGGCGCCAATTACAACCCACCATGGTTTCTTATAACGATGTCCTACTGGATATAAATCTTGCAACTATCGCGCCAGGAAAAGCTATGCAAACGAAATGGCACGGGCTAAGTATAATTATCAGAAACCGTACCGCCAACGAAATTGCTTATGCAAAATCTATTCCGTTAAATCAACTAAAAGACAAATTAGCCCGCAATGCAAATTTAGACCCGACGACCGAAGCAACAGATATTGCTAGAAGCGGCGGTACAGCACATGAAAATTGGCTTGTTTATATTAATCGCTGTACACATTTGGGCTGCCCACTTTTAGATCAAATTGCTGAGAATAACAGAATATTTTGTCCTTGCCACGGATCTATATATGACACTGCTGGCCGAGTATTATCGGGACCAGCTGAAGAAAATTTAGCCATACCTCCGTATAAATTTATTTCTCCTACCTTGTTACGCATAGGCTAAAAAATGATTGGGGCAAATCATCGCAAATCTTATGTAGCTACAACGCGGTTAGGTAATTGGATCGATGAGCGCTTGCCTTTACCGCGTTTTTTATACGAGCATATATTTAATTTTCTAATACCTTATAATTTAAATTATTTTTACACATTTGGCGCTATAGCCCTTTTCATGCTAGTAAGTCAAATTTTTAGCGGTATAGTAATGGCTATGCATTATGTTCCACAGGTTTCAATGGCTTTTGAAAGTAAAGAATATATAAAACGCAGCGTAAATTTTGGCTGGCTTTTTACATCTATACATAGCATTGGAGCATCTTTCTTTTTCTTAAGCATATATATTCACATGGCCCGAAGCCTCTATTACGGCTCTTATAAAAAGCCAAGAGAGCTAGTTTGGTTAATAGGGGTGATATTATTTTTTATTATGCTTTTTATAGCATTTACTGGCTATGTTACAAGTTGGAGCTTAGTATCTACCACAGCTATTACCGTCATTAGCAATTTTATCGAAAAAATACCATTAATTGGACCTTACTTATCTGGCGCTTTACTGGGCGGCACCACGCTTGGTCAGCATAGCTTAACTAGACTTTATGCCCTGCATATTATCTTACCTTTTATTTTATGTAGCTTCGTTTTTTTACATATCTGGTCTGTACATCGAGTTGGGCAAAGCAACCCAGACGGACTAAAGTTGGTAAAACCCGAAGAGTTTGTCCCTTTTGCTCCATATGGAATTATAAAAGACTGTATAGCTATCTGTTGTTTCGCCTTATTATTTGCCTTATTCATATTCTATATGCCAGATCTACTACACACTTCAAACAGTCTGATAGAGGGTGATACAGCAAATGTAGCAACCAGCATAATACCAGAGTGGTATTTTGTACCATTCTATACTATGCTACGCGCTGCAACTTTTAAAATAGGATTTATTAGCGCTAGCACCATAGGGGTTTTTACAGTTATCTCCTCATTAATTATCTTGCTATTTTTGCCTATGTTGGACTTCTCTCCTTTATCTGCTGCAAAAAACAGGCCCCTTTATCGTATAGGATTTTGGTTATTTATAGCTGATATAATACTGCTAGGTTATTTAGGCTACCAACCCCCTACCCCTTTAGCTATATCTTTAAGCCAAATAGGAACTGGCTATTATTTTATATTTTTTCTGGTAATAATACCATTTACACCGCTATTGGAAGCTTCAATGAAAAAAATAAATAAAAAAGCCCCCAGTCACGCAATAAATATAGCGAAAAAATCCTTTAAACTATGGTAAACCTTTTAACCAAATTAGTCTTATTCGCCTTTGTAAGCTTTGGCACCAACAATATAGCCCATGCCACAACTTATCCTTTAAAAGCACCAAAAAGCTACGCGTGGAGCTTTAATAGTATATTCGGCGTCTATGATAAAGCACAGTTACAACGCGGACTGCAAATATATAAACAAATATGCTCTAGCTGCCATTCTTTACATTATGTAGCGATCGATAACTTAAGCGAAATCGGTTATTCTAAACAACAAATTTTATTATTAGCCAAAGAATATAAACTAAACGGGCATTTTCCGGACCCTTTTCCAAATGAAGTTACAGCCAGAGCCGCAAATAATGGGGCAATGCCACCAGACCTATCTAACATAGTAAACGTACGCAGCAAGGCTAATTTTAGCTATGCCAGCGGCGCCGACTATGTAGCATCTCTTTTAACTGGCTATACTTCAAAGGGCTCAGAATTTATAAACCCCTATTATTATAAATCTGACAGAATCAATATGCCACCGCCGCTAATAGACGGCGCTATAAATTATGCCGATGGCACCCCGCAAATTACGGAACAATACGCCCAAGATATAGCGGCGTTCTTATATTGGTGTGCAAATCCTCATATTATTGAGCGTAAACAGCTAGGATTTTGTGTAATAAGTTTTTTATTTGTAGTATTGCTTCTACTTTATGCTTTAAAACAAGATTTTTATAAACAGCTTTCTTCTCCCACAAATAACAAAGGAAAAACTTATGAAAATAAATGAAGAATTTTTGCGAAATTCTATAAGAACTATTCAAGACTATCCAGTTAAAAATGTAGCTTTTAAGGACATAACTACCCTTTTGGGCGATGCAGCGGCACTTTCTTATACCATTGAAGCAATGGCCGAGCCTTTTCAAAATCAACAAATTTATAAAGTTGCCGGAATAGAATCTCGCGGCTTTATCCTAGGCGGCGCCATAGCGGCTAAATTAAACGCCGGATTCATACCCATAAGAAAAAAAGGTAAATTACCCTACAAAACTGTAAGCATAGCATATAGCTTAGAATATGGTATAGATGAAATGGAAATGCATAGCGATGCCCTACAAGCAGGCGAAAAAATCTTAATAGTAGATGACATTATCGCCACTGGCGGTTCGGCCATAGCAGCAACAAAATTATTGCATAAGCTCGGTGCTGAAGTAATAGCTGCCGCCTTTATCATAAATTTACCTTATTTAAATGGTTCTGCCAAACTAAAAGAGCTTGGAGTAGCCACACATAGCCTCTTAAAATATGATACTTAAGCTTGATTAAGGGAACCTATCACAAACGCACGCGTTAAGCTCGTATCTATTAAGGAGACGTGAAATGAAAAAATTATTACTTTCTACAGCAGCATCGGTTTTGTTCTTAAGCCCTGCTTTGGCTGATACTGCCGCTACTATCACCGCACCCGCCACTGTGGTAACGCGCCATACAACTGGCCAACCCATGCATACAGCGGCAACTACCACTGTTACCACAAAAGAAGTTATACGTGACGTAGCACATTATGTGACGCCGGACCAAACAGACTTTGTTGCCTCTAGCATAATAAACGCTAATGTAAAGAACAATAGCGACGAAACTATCGGAGAAATCAAAGACCTAGTAATCCGTAAAAACCATGTTGAAGGTATAGTGATTGCTGTTGGTGGCTTCTTAGGTGTAGGCGAGCGGTATGTAGTGGTAGATCCATCTACGGTTCATATGAGCCTAAATAACGGTACTTGGCGTGTTAGCACCAATGCCAGCAAAGACAGCTTAAAAGCTGCACCAGAATTCAAATATGAAGGTCGTTGGGCACGCTAAGCTTAACATTAAAATTTGATAGAAGCGCGCCGCCATGGGCGCGCTTTACTTTAGCCATTAAATTTTTCTATAGAGCTGATAATTTTATCTTGATCTTCCTGTTGTAAATAAGGATGCATCGGCAGACTTAGCACATTATCACACAGCCCCAGCGTTACCGGTAGCCCCCCAGGAACACAGGGATATTTTTTATAGGCTAACTGCAAATGCAATGGTTTATTGTAATAAATCATTGCGGGTATATCATGTTCTGCCAAATAGTTTTTCAACTCATCGCGCCGCTCTACTTTAACGGTATATTGCGCGTACGCGCTACGCTTATCATTTGAAATAGCTTGTGTAATTACACAACTGGGCAAATTTGCCTTATAATAATCGGCAACTCGCTGTCTTTGCAAGATTTCCTCTTCAAAAATTGTAAGTTTTTGTAATAAAATAGCAGCTTGTATAGTATCCAATCTAGAGTTCAACCCTATGCGTACGTTATCGTACTGCGAGCTACCTTTGCCGTGAAAAAGGATAGAGCGTAAAATTTCTGCCATTTCATCATTATTAGTAAACATAGCCCCACCATCACCGTAGCAGCCCAAAGGCTTAGCAGGATAAAAACTTGTGGAAGCTATATCGCCAAAGGCTCCGCACATAGTACCAGATGCTTTGCCACCAATAGCTTGCGCTGCATCTTCTATCAATAACAAGCCTTCTTCTTTAGCTATAGCTTCTAACTGGGGATAATTAGCAGCTACCCCAAACAAATCCACCGCTATAATTGCCCTAGGCCTCAAAATTCCTTCACGCTTCACCATAGATATAGCTTCTTTTAAACTCGCGATATCTATATTATAGGTATCTTGCTCTACATCCACGAATACAGGCTGTGCCCCAGCAAGCACCACAACCTCAGCAGTTGCAGCAAAAGTAAAACTGGGGCAAAATACACAATCTCCCTTGCTTATTTTATGGGCCATCAGTGGCATCAGCAGGGCATCGGTACCGTTTGCACAGCATATAGCATGTTTTACTCCTATATAACTTGCTAATTGCTGCTCTAACTCTTGAACTTGCGGGCCGAGTATATATTTACCGCTAGCTATAACATCTAGCACTGCATTATCTATCTTATCTTTGAGTATGTTTAAGTTTGCCTTAAGATCTATAAACTGCATTATAACTCCTGTAATGGGTCTGTTGCGCCGTTGCTTGTTCTAATATGCGCAATGTCCTTATTGCTTCATTGCCATCTGTACGCGGCGTTTCACGCGTTTCTACACAGTTCATAAAGTGCAAAAGTTCTTTAGTAAGCGGCAGAGTATCATTTAGGGCAGCATAATGCGGTTGCGAATGCGCTCCAGCCCACACCAATCCCTGCTTTTCTACATTATACTCATATATCGCCAATTTCTTATCCCATGGCTCTAAATCGTCAAATACCGCCATAGCTTTGTTACCGATTACAGTTAAACGGCGCTCACAATATGGTGTCAAACGCGAAACAGATAAATTCGCTTTTATATTGCCAGGAAACTCCATGAGTAAATTTGCAAAGTCCGTTCCCTCTCCTAATATATTTTGTTGACCAAACTGCAAATTAATAGGGGCTAGTCCTCGTGTTAGGGCCATTATCATAGACAAATCATGAGGCGCCAAATCCCATAATGCATCACTCGTACTATGGAATTTTCCAAAACCTAGCCTACTAGTCTTTATATAACGCAGCTCTCCCAACTCCCCATCAGCAACCAGCTGCATAATATGCTCAAAAGCACTATGAAAACGCAATACATGTCCAACCATGACTATACGCTTTTTTGTTTTAGCTACTTCTAAAATTTTGCCAGCATTCTCTACATCCAGAGCTATAGGCTTTTCGATCAACACATCCTTACCATGCTTAATAGCCTCTATAGCATTTTTAGCATGAAATTGCGGGGGAAGGGCTAAAATTAACGCCGTAATAGCAGTATCAGCGAATAACTCAGCAGGCGAAAGCGCCGGAGCATCGTTAGCGATACCTACAGCGCGAGCCTTATCCATATCTATATCGCTTACAGCAGCCAACCTTCCGAGCGCCTTTAAAGTTTTTATATGATTCGAGCCCCAATAACCACATCCCAGCACCGCTACTGAAGTTTCCATGACTACACCTTCTTCTATCAAGACACTGTAGTTTAATACATAATTTTCAAGAAGTAAATTATATATAGCGCTTGACAGTAACTATAAAAAAGTTTTATATCCTACATAGTTTTGGCGGAGTAGCTCAGTTGGTTAGAGCGGTGGAATCATAATCCATGTGTCGGGGGTTCAAGTCCCTCCTCCGCTACCATATCTGCAGTGATCTATCTGTATTAAAAAACATTAAGGTTAATAGCAATTCGCAAGCCTAGAAACTATCTCTAATAGCCATAGATTTTATTTCAAAATTTTGCTACACAAATCGTACAAGGTAGATGTTTTGTAAATACACGGGTGATTAAGCCACAAATATAAACTCTTAGCTGCGTTCAATTTCATCGGTAAAAACAATTTTTAAATTATGCGCCTTATAACTCTATATGGCTAAGCACATATTTATCATTCAGCGCACCAGGGATTTTTACCACTACAGTGATAGTATCTTCTAAGCATTCAAAAGTTGTTGGTTCCCCAGGATCAACAACCACTATATCACCTGCTTGATAAATCGCTCCGTTTATCTTAGCTTTGCCATTTATTATAACTGTATGTTCTGTTGCTATTTTATGATAATGCGCTTGCTCAGACTGCCCTTTTTTATAAGTCTTTACAGCGATTTCGCAATCTGTAGTTTGATACAATGAAGGCACAAAATTGCCAATAAACCAACCGTCTTTCATATCTGACAGGCGTGCTACTTTCATAATTATCTGCTCCCTTTAGATGCTTTGTGCTCCGCAATATATTCTGCTAATTGTGTTTGCGTTTTTAGAGAGTAAAACTGCTCGTTTTTTATTTTATACAAGGAAATTTTCTTTTGGCGCAGCAGCATCTCATTCATAGTCTCCGAAATATAAAAATTACCATCTAAAGCATTATCTTTGCGCACCATATCTTTAGCACATTCAACAAAATCAAATCCTTTGCTATAATAATAAAAAGAAACTAGAGCGTTTTGACTGATAGGTCGTTTTTCAGCTATTTCTATAACTTCGTCATTTTTGTTTAATTTAACAAAAGAATATCGGGGGTGAATAGAACGAAAGGAAAGCAACCCAGCGTCGGAGTTATTTTTGCGAAAATAGTCCAATACCTTTATAGTATTTTCTTCCACAAAATCATCTATTCCCAGCAATAGCAACTCTTGGTCATTCTCAATATGCTCTATGGCTAGAAGAGCAGTACATACAGCCCCTTTAGTATGGCCCATAATGCGTACAATTTTAGCGTCGGGGACTAATTGTTTAATCGCCGCGTCTGTATGAAAACGCACGATATCAATAGAATTAACGCAAAAAATTAATTGCCTTGGCTGCAATTTTCGCGCCATGTCTATTTGTTTTTCTAGCAATATGGCGGAGCTAAGCTCCGTAAGATATAGTGGGTAATCATCTTTTGTGCTGTAGGCGTTACCCATTAAAAAAACTATATTCACGTAGCCGCCTCTTCAATTAACTTAATTCTCTGCTTAATATTTTCAAAGGTTACTTCCTTAACATCATGAATTACTAACAAATGTGCATCAGAAGCTAAAGCTGCCTTTATGCCATTTGCGTTATCTTCTAATATCAAGCATTCTTTAGGACTTAGCTGCATTCTCGATATAGTTTTTATATAAATTTCAGGATCCGGTTTAGGCTTTACTACATCTTGGTTAGACATTATAAATTCTAAATATTTGTCAAGCCTTGCATATCGCAGCATCATTTCTATAGTATTACGTATAGAGTTGGAGCAACAGGCAAGACGATAATTTTCAGCTCTTAACTTAGATAACGCATATTCATGATTAAAGCTCGGCCGGCAATATTTATGTATAAGATCTACAGTGTATTGTTGCTTCATTTCATTTATAAAATTATGCAATTTTATAGGCAAACCCTTTTCAGCGGTTAATTTATTTAATTTTGTTGAGGTTGGTAAGCCATCATAAGAAGATAAATGTTCATCACGACTAATTATAAAACCAAACAGGGACAAAGCTTTATTCAAAGCCTCATAATGCCAATCTTTAGCATCTATCAATACACCATCCATATCAAATAAAACAGCTTTAATTTTATTCATAAAAAAACACCTTTGCTTTTTCTGGCCAATCCGTACAAAGCAGTAAATTATCGCTGTTTAAATATTTACAGCGCTTAATTAAGTCCCATTGATGTTCCAATGGTCTCTTATGTAATTCTGCAGAAACTACACAAAGCTTTTTACCATTATCTATTATCTCTTCAATTAGCTGGGTGTTATACCAAATAGTTTTAAAACAATCCAGCCACACGCCTGAGCAACTAGCAAGCAAAGGGGCGGGGTTCAAAATGTCAGATAAACCACTAAAAACCTTTAGATTAGCGCACAACTGAACTACTAAATCTGGTATAGACATATCAAAGGTAAAATAATTGTCATGATTATATTTTAATAATAAATCTTTTATCAAATCATGCATGCCGTCTGCTTTAATATTTAATGCAAGCGGCAAATTACGCCCAGCGAGTAACTTCAAAAGCTCTTCAAAGCTCATTTCATTACCCTTTACAAAATCATGCGCTATAACTAGCTTACCATTGGCCTCGCGTAAATCTGTTTCTACGCCAAACCCCAAATCAAAAGAGCGAGTAAAAGCAAGTCTTGTATTTTGCTCTGCTGCATTGCTCCAGCAACCACGATGTGAAATAATAAGCATTATTTTTTTCCTATAGTGCGAGAAATTTCATGCTGGGCAAAAAATTCTAAATCCTGCGGTATACCCAGGCCATACATACCATTATACTCGGTACCTATATTATAAATACCAATTTTCTGGCCCTCGTCTATAAGATAATTATAAACAGGACACGTATAAAATTCACCAGCTACGCGCAAATTTTCTTCAATCATGCGCTCAGCACTACGTACGAAATCCCTACCTTTTTTAAAATTAAAAATTCCAACAGTCGCGTTATCGGAAATAACCCGCTTTTCCGCTGTTTCTACAACCAATCCCTTTTCATCTAACCGGGCATAAGACCATTTTGGATCACAAGAATACATACTCATAATCAAACCATCTAACTGACGTTGATCCATATCCTCTAAATAATCATTTATATCGGTATCAATATATTGATCACTATTGGCCGTCATTAACGGTTCATCGGTATTAAATAAATCTTTGGCTAACAATACACTACAAGCTTGCCCTTGCGTTACAGAGTCTATAGCTATAATTTCAACATTTTTAGCATAAGAATGCAGTTTATAATCCAACTCGTAGGCCTCAAAATGAGATCTTTGCACTATAAAAATAAACCGATGTTCTCGCTTAGGCGTAAGGTTATCTATAACAAGCTTAATCATAGGCACACCATGTATCTCTATAAGAGGCTTTGGTATCATATAGCCAGCATTAACGAATCTACTTCCTTTGCCAGCCATCGGCAGCACAATATTTAACATTAAAAACCCAACAATATCGTTAAAACAAAAATTTCTTATACATAAATCAAACAGGCCTTAATATATTATAATCCTTTTTAAATACCAATGGTAATGGCCGCCAATCGTAACCGCTATGGCGCAAAATCTGAAAAAAAACAGATTCTGGATTATAGAAAAAAGCGCTTTTTGTCAAAAGCTGATTAATTACATATTGCCTATTTTCCATACATTCAAAAATTAACTCCGGTTTTGCTAAAAATAATAAATCTATACCACAAATATTTTCTTTAAAATCATAATGTGTCTTGCTTGTGATTATATTTTGCTTTATTTCCCCATCAGTAAAAGATGTTAAGATAGAATCTATCAAAAATGGAACCTTAAGCCAAATATCTGGTCGCGTTACAACGACATAATCATAATTTACTTGCTGTTGCTTCACATGATCTCTAGCAAAAGATATAGCATTTGCCATACTATGCATTACCGACTTCATTCCAAAAAGGCTAAAACCATACTCTTGGTGAGCATCAACAAAGACTTTTTCAATATCTTTTTCTGTTACAGATATCAAACCAGAAATTTTTTCTTCTACATCTGAAACCCGACAAGTATAACCTAGCTCTTCTGATCCTTGTTCCTCTATTACAAGTTTATTGATATCTCCATAGGCTTTATGTATTTCTACTGCTGTAACATCTCCAGAGCAATGCTGATATTTATGCCAAGTTTTCGTATTATGATCTAGCTTAGACCAAGTATGAATAAACAAATCATAATTATAATAACGCAGTAAATTTAGCTTAAAAAACGGCGCACAAAGACTAAAGGTGCGCATGTGCCCATATAAACATACAGCCACCTTATATTTCTTTTTTATTTTGCTACGCAACATCAAACCCTCAATATACCAAACGTCTTTAGTCTTTAGCCTAGTTTAAAATACAGGAACATCTTGCATAGTTAAATGTTAACAAGAACAAGCCACGCTCTAGGATAAACTCTATAGCTTAAAAAGGAGTATATAACATGAAAGATCAACATGGCAACAAAAAATTACCAACGGAGCATGAGCGCGCGCCAAAGGTTAGTGCAGAAATAACCCCAACGTTAAAAGGTGGGCACATGGAGCGCAAGATTAAAGACGGACGCGATTAGGTTTATTAAAGTTCTGTTAAGATAAGTATGCTAGAATTATAGCTTAATAACGCTAAACTATAATTTATCCTGCATGACGAGCCCATATAAAAAAATCTTCCAAGCTCCTGGTACATTAGGCTTTTCCCTAGCCGGATTCATAGCCCGCATGCCCAACGCCATGGTGGTTATTAGCCTTACGCTAATGCTAACCACCTTAGGTTTTTCTTACACAAAAGCCAGCTACGTTACTGTAACTTATATACTTGCAAGCGCGCTTATATCCCCGCAAACAGCCCGCCTTGCGGATTTATACGGCCAGCGCAAAGTCGTAATCATCTGCAGTATAACTGCTATGATGGCCTTGCTAGCGCTACTAATTTCCAGTCAGCTCAGCGCCCCAATAGGGATATTAATCGGCTTATCCATAATAGCTGGCCTCGCACCTAATTTTGGGGCATTAGTTCGTACTAGATGGTCGCGTATCTACACTAATTCTAAATATTTACGAAGTGCATTTGCTTTCGAATCCCTAGTAGATGAAATAGTATTTATCGTAGGTCCTATACTGGCAATTGTGCTAACCACAAATGTATCATCGTCTGCTGGCCTACTAACAGCTATAACTTTTCTGGCTGTGGGCAGTTTTAGTTTTGTTATGCAACGCCGCACAGAACCCGCAATAATAACAAGCCAGAGTAGCGAGCGAAAATCTATGCTGCGGCAACGCAACCTACTGGTTCTTAGCTTTATTTTATTTATATTTGGTATCATATACGGCGCTGCCGAACTAAGCACTATCGCATATGCAAAAGAAATACATAAAGAAAGCCTCGCCTCTTTGCCAATAGTTACCTATGCCGTGGCATCTTTTTTAACTGGCTTCACATATGGATCAAAGCATATTAAATTGCCTCTGCCCCAACAATTGCTTTTAACTCTAGGCTGCTCAGCCATAGCTACATTACCATTCTTATATATAGTTAATTTAACAAGTTTATGCATTGCTTTATTTTGCTCTGGTGCAGCTTGCGCCCCTACCCTTATCATCGCAACCTCACTAGTAGAAAAAATTGCACCAGAAAAACAACTAACCGAAGGTATAAGCTGGGCTATAACAGGATTAAATTTAGGGACTTCTTTAGGTTATACGCTAACCAGCTATTTAATAGATACTGGCGGCGCTTCTCGCGGTTTCTCTGCTGCAATAATCGCGGGGTTTCTTTCCTTTATCGTTGCCCTGTTTGCTTTCAAACAACTCAAATCAATCTAGCGTTGCGCCATTTACCCGTAGAGTAATAAAGCTGCGTAATAATTAAGCAGAACAAAGCGCCCACGGGAAAACACAGCCAAATCGCATCTACGCCTAATACTTTATAAAAACAGTAATAGAAACCGATGCGTATAGGATATACAGATATAAATATGAATAATAGAGGCAAAAACACCACCCCATTTGCGCGTAAAGTTGCCATTATCACTGTCGCAATACCAAATAAAATAAGGCTCCAATCCGTTAGCCATTGTATATGGCGCGCTATTTCGATGGCTCCACTACCAGGGGCTATAAATAGCTGCATTATAGGTCTATCAAATATAATCAATATTGCCATCAAAGCCAAAGACATAACAACGCAAACGATTACGCCATATCTATTAATAAGAGCTACACGATCCCAAAGCCCAGCGCCAATATTTTGTGCGGCCATAGCCCCTACGGCACTACTAACGGCAAAACCCGGCATTTGAAGGTACATCCATAATTGCTGGCAAATATTATAGGCAGCTATCGTATCTAGCCCCTCTTTATTTACAAAAGACACCATAACTAAAGAAGAGCTAGCTAAAAATAACATTTGCAAGCAAATAGGAAAACCTTGCCTAAAAATTCTTCTAATCTGGTACCATGATGGTAAAAGATATAAAAGCTGCGCGCCCCTAAGGCACAAAGGCGAGCGAGAAGCGTATAAGTACACTATCTGCAAAGCCAAAGCGCTGTAATTTGCAACCACAGTTGCCCAGGCAGAGCCAGCGATACCAAGCTTAGGAAAAATACCGATTCCCAATATCAACAAAGGATTTAATACCACGTCTAGCACCACGGTAAGCGCCATAAACCACATTGCTGTTAACGAATCGCCAATTCCGCGCAAGCTTAAAATAACCACCAAAAGCACTACAATTGCTGGCAAGGCAATGAAGATTCCCCGTGAAAAAACATAGGCATCGGCAAAAGCTTCTATAGGAGTACTCAATAACTTTAAAATAGTTGAGCAATACCACCAGCCCAAAGCAGAGGCTGCAATTGACGCAATAATAATCATTCCTATAGAGGCACCAAAAACCTTACGCGCATTCTCCATTTCACCGCGGCCACAATATTGCGCAATAAAAGTTGTAGACGCTAAACCAAAGCCAAACACAAGCGAGAACACTAAAAAAATAATCAAATTAGCATTTGCAGTCGCCGCTAACGAATTTTCACCTAAAAAACGCCCTACCCAAATAGTATTAATTGAACCGTTCAAGGATTCAAAAACGTTAGAAAACAATATAGGTATCGAAAACAACCATAGTTGCTTAGAAACAGAACCTACTGTTAAATCTTTAATTTTTGTTTCATTATTCATAGGATTTAAATCCCACCTCGCCGCTCAATTTTAGCGCCCATATCATACATTAATTAAAAGCTTGTCAAGCACTTTCTGTTCCAAACAAAGAGAATTTTATTAAACATGCATTGACCGCTATAAATTTATATGTATCATAGAAATGCTTTTAAGAAAACAGAGAAACTTACCTTGCCTACCACAACAAACATAAAAAATGCAGAAGAAAAACCTAATTGGGTAATTCCTGTCGTTTTAGCGATAGCATTTTTTATGGAAAATATAGACGCCACCGCTATTGCAACCTCTTTGCCAACTATTGCAAGCGCTATAAATACCGACCCCATTGCACTAAAATTAGCTATGACAGCCTATTTAGTCTCCCTATCGGTCTTCATTCCTATAAGCGGGTGGATGGCAGACAGATTTACAGCCAGGCATGTATTCCGGCTCGCTATTGTAGTATTTATGCTAGGATCCATACTTTGTACTGCCGCAAATTCACTCTGTTTTTTTGTAATTTCACGCTTTATACAAGGAATGGGTGGCGCTATGATGGTGCCAGTAGGTCGCCTTTTTTTACTACGCATAACACCAAAAAATCAGCTTGTTTCTGTTTTATCTTGGTTCTCCATACCTGCTTTAGCTGGTCCGTTAATGGGACCACCAATTGGTGGTTTTATAACAACTTATTTTAGTTGGCATTGGATTTTTCTTATTAATATCCCTATAGGTATTATTGGGCTAATTTGCGCTTCTATCTATATGCCCAAAAGCGAAGAGATTAACAAACGTCCTTTAGATTGGATAGGTTTTTTACTTTCTGGCTTAGCTGTATCTTTATTAATATTTGGCATGTCTATTATTAGCCTGCCTACCGTACGTAAAGAATATGGTATAGTAATGACCATATCTGGATTGATCCTAGGCTATGGTTACGTAACTTATGCAAAGCGGATAAAACACCCGCTGCTTGATATAAAAATTTTCAAAAATAACGTATTTCGAAAAGCAATTTTTGGCGGTTCAATTTTTCGCATAGGTATCGGCGCCGTGCCTTTTTTATTGCCGCTAATGCTACAGCTTGGGTTTCATCTAACACCAATGCAATCCGGTGCAATTACCTTTAGCACTGCTTTAGGTTCGCTATCCTCTAAATTACTTCTTAATTATATAACCGATAGAATTAGTTTTTATAACATTGCTGTATATGGCTCGGCAATGTCAGCTATAATAACCGTTTCTTATGGTCTTTTTGTGCCCTCAACACCATGCTGGCTAATGTTACTTATATTAGCTATAGGCGGTCTTCTACAATCGCTATTCTTTTCCTGCATTAATGCTGTAGGCTTTAGTCAAATTGAAAAAAGTCAAATGAGTCAAGCTACCCCAATACACACAGTTGCACAGCAAGCATCATTAGCGCTTGGTGTAGCAATTGCTGGCATGATTTTAGAATTCTGCATAGCTTTTCATGGCAATAGTGTGCAAATAAAAGATTTTCACCTAGCATTCTTTGTCGTCGGCTTTATCTCTTTATTTTCCATTGCGATCTTTAAAAGATTTGACCGTAATGTTGGAAACGAGTTAAAAAAACCAAAAAGATAAGATAAATTTTTATATGTTTACCATCTCCAAACAATTCCATTTTTCTGCTTCGCATCAATTAACAGATTTACCTGTTGAACATCCTTGTGCCAGATTGCACGGACATAATTATATTGTAATACTAAAACTCCGAGCAGAAAAACTAAATACCGATGGCTTTGTTGAAGATTATCGTAATTTAGATTTTTTTAAAAAATACATAGACACCACAATGGATCATAGACATTTAAATGATGTTTTTAAGCATAATAAAATTACCGCTGAATTTTTGGCCCAGCATTTTTATGAATGGTCCAAACCACAACTTATCCCTTTATATAAAGTTATGGTAAGTGAAACGCCTAAAACTTGGGCAACCTATCAGGTAGATTAAATTTTGACTCCAAACAATACAAACTCCATACGTATTAGCGAAATTTTTGGCCCCACCATACAGGGAGAAGGACTGTTAATAGGGCAACCTACCATTTTTGTACGCATGGCTGGATGTGATTTTCGTTGTAATTGGTGCGATACCTTGCATGCAGTAGATTCTAGCTTTCGAGACGAATGGAAATTGATGTCGGTCACAGAAATTTGGCAACAAGTAGAATTCCTATCGAGCAACAATCCAATAACTATCTCATTATCGGGCGGCAATCCTGCTATACAAAATCTTGAAGATTTCATTAAATTAGGGCGGTCCAAAGGCTATAGATTTGCTATGGAGACTCAAGGGTCTATAATAAAAACATGGTTTGATTTATTGAATGTTCTGGTGCTTAGCCCCAAACCGCCCTCTAGCCATATGTCAAATGATTGGAACATATTTGATAAATGCTGTAAAACAAAAGCAAATAGTACCATTATAAAAATACCTATTTTAGATGAAGCAGATTACTCATTTGCACGAGAAGTCTTTGCAAAATATCCACTTATGCCCTTCTATCTACAGCCTGTAAATTCTACGCCACCTTATTTAACAGATTTACACGCTAAAAATGATGAAAGTTTCATAGATATCCCAGCTATTCTTGTACGCATGCGTTGGCTTATAGACCGAGCTATGGCAGATCAATGGTTTGATGTAAAAATTTTACCACAATTACACGTGTTAATATGGGGAAATAAAGGAGGAGTTTAATAGAAGCTTTTATTAATTTATTACAAAAGATAGTAGTTTACTATATGAATCGGAAGCTTGTTTGGACAAATAACTATAACATCAAACCTTAAGTTGCATTTTTCTATATTTTTTCTTCTAGATAGCCAATGGCTTGCTGCTGCCACTATCCGTTTTGCAGCTTTTCTTGTAACAGCATTCAACGCTTCTTCAAGCTCATTTCTTGCTTTAACCTCCACAATTATAAGCAGCTTACCTCGTTTTGCTATAATATCAACTTCACCCCTTGGAGTTTTATAGCGGCGATCCAGAATTCGAAAGCCCTTAAACCTCAAATACCAAGCCGCGTAGTTTTCTGCGCGCCACCCTTTTTCATAAGTCGTTAAACTTTGATATGGTCGCCATAAAAACAATCTTAAAACTCCAAAATCATTCTGTAAAGTTGCTGTTTTGGTAATCCAGTTATCTTTGCCACAAAAGCTGCTGCTTTAGCAGCTGGCATATTCTGCATATGCGTCTTTAATAAATGCTTGAGTTCGGTTTTATCATAAGATTTTGCAATACTAGCACCTGGCTCAACCAAAATCACAATTTCACCCAATTTTGTAACATTGGCAAAATAATATTCATATAAACGCGCTAAATTATCAGCTTTATACGTTTCAAATTTTTTCGTCAATTCACGGCATATAGCCGCCTCTCTATCGGAACCAAAAACCTCTACCATATCAGCCAGGGTTTTAATTAAACGATGCGGAGATTCATAAAACACCAAGGTAGCTGAAATATCAACGAGCTCTGATAACATTTTACGCCGTGCTACATGGCGAGCTGGCAAAAAACCTACAAAATAAAACTGATTTGTCGGCAAGCCAGAAGCGCTCAAAGCGGCTATAGCAGCACATGCACCCGGAATAGGGACTGTTTTAATTTTTGTTTGCGTGGCATACTGGACTAACTCAAACCCTGGGTCAGAAATTATTGGAGTTCCAGCATCTGAGATAATAGCCACAGATCGACCATTTGCAATTTCAGCTATAAGTTTAATGCCAATCTGCGCAGGGCTATGCTCATGATAGCTAACCATTTTAGCTTTTATACCATAATGATTTAACAGTTTTAGACTAACCCGCGCATCCTCACAAGCAATTATATCAACCGCGGCCAAGGTCTCTAACGCACGTAAGGTTATATCAGACAAATTTCCTATAGGCGTAGATACAATATAAAGCGCTGGCTCCAGAGGCTTAGCCTCATAAATGTGGGAGCCTATAGTGTAACTACGCACCATAGAAGCCATTGGGTTACTTCATAGACCCGCTTTGAATAAAGCTAGTATGCCAAGAAAATGCCTCTTCTAATATATGTGGCGTGTGCCCTGCACGCTTTTCGATAGCACGCTCAAAGTAGCTATTAAGCTTTTCACGGTAGATAGGATGCACGCAATTATCTATTATTGCTCGCGCTCTTTCTCTAGGAGCCAACCCCCGTAAATCGGCTAGGCCTATTTCAGTAGCTACGATATCTACATCATTTTCTGCATGATCTACATGCGACACCATAGGTACAACAGAGGATATGTTACCATCCTTTGCTATAGATTTCGTTACAAATATAGATAAATAAGCATTCCTAGCAAAATCACCCGACCCACCTATGCCATTCATCATATGAGTACCACAAACATGTGTAGAATTAACATTGCCATAAATATCAAATTCCAAGGCAGTATTTATTGCTATTATACCCAATCGCCTTATAATCTCAGAGGCATTTGAAATCTCTTGTGGTCTTAATACTAATTTATCTTTATATTTCTTTATATTATCAAAAACTTTTCTAGAGCAAGGCTCGGTCAACGTAATAGACGACGCAGAAGCAAATTCTAATTTTCCAGAATCTATTAAATCAAAGGTAGAATCCTGCAGCACTTCACTATACATCTCTAAACCACGAAAAGAACTATTTACAAATCCGCCTAACACAGCGTTAGCTATAGCTCCAATACCTGCCTGCAAAGGTAAAAGCGCAGGAGTTAGCCTACCTTTTTCTATCTCTTTTTCAAAAAATTTTACCAAATGGTCTGCGATAGCTTGCGTATCTTTATCAGCAGCAGCGATGACAGCAGGGCTATCCGGTATATTGGAAATAACTATAGCAGCAATCTTGTTAGGGTCTAGCGGGATATAAGGCAAGCCTATTCTATCTCTACTGCCCGTAATAGCTATAGGCTCACGGTCCCCTATTAATTTTGGTGCATATATATCGTGCAGCCCTTCAAATGCAACGTCAACCGTAGTATTTAACTCTATGATTACCTTTTTAGCCTGCGCAATAAAATTTGCTGAATTACCTACGGACGTAGTTGGGATAATACCGCCATCTTCTGTTATAGCTGCAGCTTCAACTATAGCGCAATCTACAGCACGCAAATGACCATTACGCAATTGCTCAGCCGTTTCTGATAAATGCTGGTCAATAAACATAACCTGCCCGGCATTTATAGCTTTTCTCAACGTAACATCAACTTGAAAAGGCAGGCGCCGGGCTAATATGCCAGCTTCGCACAAAATCTTGTCGGTATCATGCCCTAAAGATGCTCCCGTTATTAGCGTAATTTTGAATGGCGCTTTTTCGGCCTTCTGCGCTAGGGCTTTTGGTAGTAATTTTACATCACCAGCTTTAGTAAAGCCGCTCATTCCTACTACCATACCATCTTGCACAAAAGCGGCTGCCTCTTGAGCGCTAACCACTTTAGATTCCAACCCAGCATATCGAATACGATCTTTATACATGTTCACCTCTTAAATATTATTTTTATAGTTTACCATTGTGTAAACTTACATAGCTTGCCCTATTTCTTCTAAAATATCAAGAGCGACTTTAGCCGGATCGTTTGCTTGAATTATTGGTCGCCCGACCACTAAATAATCAGATCCTGCCTTAATAGCTTCGCCTGGTGCTGCAATTCGCTTTTGATCTCCATTTTTAAAGCTTTTAGGTCTAATGCCCGGAGTTACCAAAACAAAGCCTGGGCCCAGAAGCGGCCTTATCAAATCCGTTTCCCAAGCAGATGCCACGACTCCGTTCATACCTAAATTTTTAGCTAAATGACAACGTTTAAGCACTAAATCAGCAACGCTTATACTATAACCAGCAAGGCCTAAATCGCTATCATCCATAGATGTCAGCACTGTTACAGCTAATAAACATAACTTGCTACCCTTAACAACTTCAGCCGCAGCCTTCATAGCTCCAGGATAGGCGTGAATAGTAAGCATATCCACATCTAGTTTCAATATATTCTCTACTGCATGCGCTATAGTATTTTCGATATCTAATAACTTTAAATCCAAAAAGATTTTTTTGCCTGCTTTTACTAAATCTTGAGCTAAATCAAGACCTCCGTTATAAGCCAATTGATGCCCAATTTTATAAAACTTTATTGAATCATCCAATCTTTTAAGTACATTTTCTGCAAGCCTAACAGTAGGAACATCTAAAGCAACTATCAATTTATCATGTGCCAATTTTAGCTGATCACTTAACATTATGACCTACCTTTATTAGTGGGACTAATTGCCCTGCAATCTCATTATATAAAACCTCAAAAGTCGAATTTGCCCCTTCAGGTTTACCATTCAAAGCAATATCAAAGGGGACTTGTGCCAGCAATTTAATATTTTGCTTTTTAGCTTCAGCTGCAGCTCCATTTTTTCCAAAAATATGATAAACCTTACCAGTATCAGGAGCCACAAAATAACTCATATTTTCTATCAAGCCCAAAATAGGTACATTTGTTTTACGAAACATAGCAATAGCGCGCCGCACATCCAACAAGGCCAGCTCTTCTGGCGTAGAAATTATAATAGCGCCAGTTAAACGTGCTTTTTGCACCAATGTCAATTGTATATCGCCTGTACCAGGAGGCAGGTCGATTATTAAAACATCTAAATCATCCCAAGCGACACCGTACAACATTTGGCGAACAAACGAAGTAGCCATATGGCCGCGCCAAATTACCGGGGCTTCTTCTTCAAGAAAAAAACCTATTGACATTATTTGCAAGCCATCACTCACTATAGGTAAAATTTTCTTTACGCCCTGCGTATCTTCTATAGTTTCTGGTTTTTTCCCTTTTATAGATGCTAATGAAGGGATAGAAGGGCCGTATACGTCTAAATCTAATAATCCTACTCGCAAACCTTTATTTAACAAACTGCGTGCTATATTAATAGCACTGGTTGATTTTCCTACACCGCCCTTACCAGAGGCTATAGCTATAATATTGGGTACAGAGCTTTCAGGTTTTTCTTCTTGCGTAAGAGGCCTAGGCGCTTGCTTTTGCGGCTCGGCTTCGATTGGTGCGCGTTTTTTTTCCATAGTAAAGTTAATATAAGCTTCTTGCAACCCAGGTACCGTCAAGGCGATCTGCTCTAGTTTAGTCTGCAAATTATCTAAACGCTCAGCTATATCTCCTGGAAAGGACAAAGTAAAATAAACTTTCTTATCGCTTATATACACATCCGCCAACAATATATCTAACTTTGCCAATTTTAACTTAGCTAACAAATTACCTTTAATAGATTCCGTCACGATTTTAGCCGCCTCTTTTTGCCCTGGTCAAAATGTATAATCATCCCCTGTTTCAAGGCCTCCGTGCTTATCATATTCGCTAAACTTTCCACTTTCACTTCGCCAGCAAATGCGGTAAAATTATGTTGTTTTAATAACTCTTGTACATTATACAAAGCTTCACTTATAGAAATTATACAATCCTCATAATTAGCTTTAACAGAACCTGACATCAAACATTTACAATCTACTAGGTATCTTCTAATAATACTAAGAGAATCTAGCTCATCTGTCTTTAATTTTTGGCTCATAAGTCACCCCTTAACTGACCATTTTTCTATAAGCCAATTAAACTTAATTAGGGTTATAAAATAGTTACCACAAAAAATTACTATACGCAATTTATGAAAAATCTTGACTTTTCATCAAAAATTGCTATTAATCATCAAACTGACTACAAAGCTTTAGCAAGAAGGGCCGCTCGGCGCGGTGATAAATAGATGAAACGTACCTACCAACCCTCAAAATTAGTTCGCAAACGCAGACATGGTTTCAGAGCTCGCATGGCCACTCCGGGAGGTCGCAAAGTTATTGCTGCTCGCAGAGCTCGCGGTCGCAAAAGACTTTCAGCATAATTTTACGTATACCCATTATTTTTAATGGCAAAACTATAAAAAGTATGTACTGCAACGCTTTATTGGCAAAAGGAGTGTCTCGCCTTAAAAAAAGGCAAGATTTTTTGCGCGCCCATTGTGGTCTCCGTATAAAAGCAGATGCTTTTTTAATAGAAAGCTATAAACGGGATAGCCACTCGAAAGGGCTAATTGTTCCACTACAAATTGCTAGGGTTGGTTTTACTGTAACACGCAAAAATGGCAACGCTATTGTAAGAAATAGAATTAAGCGCCGTTTGTCAGAAGCGGTTAGAATTGGTCTGCAAAATAACTTGCTGGCTGGTTACGATTATGTAATAATAGCTCGTAAGGCTTGCCTTTATTTACCCTTTGAAGAATTACTAAAAGCTCTAAAAGAACAAATTAATAAATGTAACAGCGCCTATTGCAAATTTGCTTAACCCTATAGGATAAATAAGATGAAATATAATCCGAATTTTTTAATAGCTATGCTTCTATCTTTTGCAATAGTATGGGGCTGGCAATATTTTTATGTACGGCCTCATCAAAATTTAACGAAGCAAGCATTGATAATAAATAATCAAGCCCCGACAGAATCAGCTATACCATCTAACGGAACAATAAGCAAAATTTTACCCCCGCCCCAAGCTATTACAAAAGACAAAAGAGTTAACTTTGCAACCGAAATGTTGCGAGGCTCTATTAATCTTACAGGTAGCCGTTTTGATGATTTAGTATTGAAAAAATATCATGTAACAGTAAACAAAAACTCGCCACAAATACAGCTTTTGCAGCCAGCTGGCTCAAAAAATAGCTATATAGCCGAATTTGGCTTTGCTTCAACAGATAATAAAAACACAGTACCGCAGTCCAATACCCAATGGACTTTGGATCCTAAAACGCCTTTATTAACAGTTCAAACCCCCATTCATTTAACATATAATTCACCCGCAGGTTTAATGTTTAATCGCTGGATAAGCATAGACAACCAATATATGTTTACCATCACCGATAATATTACTAATAACAGCCAAAATCCAACTAACATTTCTGCCTATGGGCGTGTAGCAAGAGCGGCTATTCCTAGCCATGCACAATCTGCCTATTTATTGCACGAAGGATTAATAGGAGTAGCGGGTGATGAAGGCTTACAAGAAAAAAAATATGCGGATGTAGAAAAATTAGATCGCGATTCACAAGGTCAGAAAAAACTTACCTTCGCCCCCGCACAGGGCGGCTATATGGGGATAACAGATAAATACTGGGCGGTTGCCGCTATTCCACCACAAAACGTAAATTTTACTAGCAGATTTATATATTTTGATAATCTATCTGAGCATTTTCAAGCAGATTTAACACAAAACTCTATTTCCATTGCACCTAAACAAACAGTGAATATACAAAACCACCTGTTTGCTGGCGCAAAAAATGTTAGTATCATAGATAATTATCAAAAGAACTTACATATCAAAAAATTTGAGCTATTAATAGACTGGGGGCTGTTCAGTTTCATCACGCGCCCCATGTTTAGCTTAATAGATTTTTTATACAAAATCACAGGCAATTTTGGCATAGCTATATTATTGGTAACCATTATACTAAAAGCAGCTCTCTTTCCGCTAGCCAATAAATCTTACAAATCTATGGCAAAAATGAAATTGCTGCAGCCAAAACTGGAAACAATAAGACAAAAATATCCAGAAGATAAGACAAAGCAACAACAAGCAATAATGGATTTATATAAGAAAGAAAAAATAAATCCAGTCGCTGGCTGTTTGCCGATGCTTGTACAAATGCCAATCTTTTTTGCTTTGTATAAAGTTTTATACATTACTATCGAAATGCGCCAAGCTCCGTTCTTTGGCTGGATAAAAGATTTAGCTGCGCCAGATCCAACTTCTATATTTAATCTATTCGGATTAATACCGTATCACGTACCTTCCTTCTTAATGATTGGCGCTTGGCCTATAATCATGGGTATAACAATGTTTTTACAAATGCGGCTTAATCCAACACCAACAGAGCCAGCACAAGCTGCAATCTTCACCTGGATGCCATTGATATTTACCTTCATGCTTTCTTCTTTTCCTGTAGGCTTAGTTATTTATTGGGCATGGAACAATACACTAACTATAATACAGCAATTGCTAATAATGAAAAAAGAAGGGACAAAAATCGAATTTTTGGACAATATAAAAAGCTTGTTTCAAAGAAAATGAATTATTATTAGGATAAAGATTTTTGCAAAATGGCTTTCCCTTAAAGTGGGTCTTTCTACGTTCAGCCCCTTCAATAAATTTCCTACCACCTATTGGCCCCGCAGAAATAGCCTTTTGTGGCCGTTCAAATGTTGGCAAATCCAGTTTGATAAACTCTATAACAAATCGCAAGTCACTGGCACGTACATCCAACACGCCTGGGCGAACACAGGAGTTAAATTTTTTTATACCAGACGGCTATAGCGAGAGCGGTGCTTTGCCACCATTTGCCATTGTAGATATGCCGGGCTATGGTTACGCCCAAGCACCCAAACAATTGGTAAATAATTGGACCACATTGATATATGATTATTTAAAGTTCAGACCCAGTTTGAAACGCTTATATATCTTGATAGATTCGCGTCACGGCATAAAAGAAACTGACAAAACTATATTAAATCTTTTAGATAAAATAGCAGTCTCCTACCAAATAATATTAACAAAAGCAGATAAAATCCCAGTCACCTCTTTAGAAAAAATTGTAGATAGCACCTACAATGCAATTGCCAAGAGACCGGCAGCATATCCCCAACTTATTACAACTTCCGCCGTAAAAAAAATAGGATTAGACGAGATAAAAACGGCAATAATGGAAACAGTAAAATAGACCAATTATAATCTTTACTCAGTAAAGATTAACGTTTATACTAACTATTTATTATAGTGCTAAAAGAGAACAACAGGGGCCGATGCTAACACTTTTTCATCATATTATGTCTTCTTCTTCACGCGCTATACGCTTGATTTTATATGAGTTCAATATGAGCCTTACGCTTGTTGAAGAACATGAATGGGCAAGGCGCCAAGAGTTTCTACAACTAAACCCTGCTGGCTCGGTTCCTGTATTGCTCAATGAACATAGCCAAGCAATATCTGGAGCCTACAGCATAATAGAATATCTCGATGAAACTATAGGTCTGCTTAATAAGGACAATAATTTTTTTCCTAAATCTCCTATCGAGCGAGCAGAAATTCGACGTTTGATCAGCTGGTTTTTAGAGAAATTTAATTACGAAACTACCTATCCTATAGTCCGGCAACGTATATATAAAAGAGAAATGCCAACATCTCTAGGCGGTGGAGCGCCTGATTCTACTATATTACGCGCAGCGCGTAATAATATCAAACCGCATATGGAATATCTAAATTGGCTTACTCAAAATAATAACTGCCTTGCCAGCAGCACACTGAGTTATGCAGATTTTGCAGCAGCAGCTTGCGTGAGCATCTTAGATTATATGGATGAAATAGATTGGGCAGCATATGGCTATGCTAAGCAATGGTATATGCGTATAAAATCTCGTCCGTCCATGCGACCTATACTTTTTGATCGTGTAGCCGGACTCGCTCCCTCTACATATTACACTAGCCTAGATTTTTAACCAAGGAGATAAAATATGCGCATAACATTAATTGGAGCAACAGGCCGTATGGGTCTAGAATTAAAAAAAATTATAGCCCAAGATGCAAATTTATCAATTGCTGGTGAAATCTCTAAAAATACACAAAATATAGAGCATTTTTTTAGTAATAGCGATGTTGCAATAGATTTCAGTGCTCCTACTGGCACTATGCACTGCCTACCTATAGCCGCAAAACATAAACTACCTTATGTCTTGGGCACCACTGGCTTTAGCGCACAAGAACAAACATCTATAAAAAGCCATGCCAAAGATATAGCTATAGTACAATCTGGTAATATGAGCTTAGGTGTAACTGTTTTAGCTACATTAGTACAACAAGCCGCAAAAATGCTAAAAGGTGCTAATTTTGATATCTGCATAGAGGAAATGCACCACAAACAAAAAAAAGATGCTCCTTCGGGTACTGCACTTTTATTAGGCACCCATGTCTTACAGGGCGCGCCTAATACTGCGATACAATATGCATCTTTGCGCGGCGGCACTGTGGTTGGCGAACATAGCGTAATACTTGCTGGCGAAGGCGAACGCATAATGCTATCTCACTCTGCGCAAGATCGGCATATTTTTGCTATAGGTGCAATAAAGGCAGCCCACTGGCTACACGGTAGAGCAGCAGGTTTATACAATATGCAAGATGTTCTAACAATGTAATCTACCAATATAAAAGAGGACAGAGTTGACGCGAATTTTAGTATTAGTCCGTCATGGACAAAGTGAATGGAACTTGAAGAATCTGTTTACTGGCTGGAAAAACCCTCCATTAACCGAGCAAGGAATAGAGGAAGCAAAAAATGCTGGAAAAATATTAGCTGAACATGGCATAAAATTCGATATAGCTTTTACCTCAGGGCTAATACGCGCTCAGGATAGCTGCAAACATATTCTGACCGAAATGAACAATAAAACTATAGAAATAATCAGCGATAGCGCGCTAAATGAGCGGAATTATGGCACGCTTTCTGGTTTAAATAAAGATGAGGCTAAAATGAAATGGGGAGCGGAGCAGGTGCAAATCTGGCGCCGTTCTTATGACATTGCCCCGCCTGAAGGTGAAAGTTTGAAAGATACCAGCGCTAGAGTGCTGCCCTATTACCTACACCGCATCCAACCGCATCTACTAAATAAACAAACAACTTTAATCACAGCACATGGCAACTCGCTACGAGCGCTAATAATGGCTATAGAAGGATTAAACAGCCAAGAGATAGTTAAATATGAATTAGACACCGGAAAACCAATTATCTATCACATTAATAGCGATTCTACTGTGCATTCCATTTATAAAGCTTAGCTTAAAGCATAAGTTAAAGGCAACAGCCTTTTCCAGCTTAATGTGCCGCCTACTCTAAATCTCTACATTTACAAACAGTATTAATCTTTACGTGTCTGTGACTAAATTTTCACTCCGTAAAGCTCTTATAGACAAAGCCAGACGACCTATATTTAATATTGGTGCCTGAAGTTATCTCAAGCAGCTCAACATCTATAGCATTATCCTCAGCTGAGGTGAGTAGTAACTAACACGTTAGAAGGATTGGTATCGAGAGGTTTCTTCAAATAGTAGACGCTTAATTTATACTGCCCAGCAACGCTCGTTGCAAAAGTTGCTGTATAGGTTTTGTTATCATCCCTAAATTTTGTAAAAGTTGCAACTTCCTTTGTACCATCATATAAGCTCAAACGATTCGCTATGTCCCCGATAACATATGGTAATTTTAGCGTTACAGTATAATATGCCTCGCCGCTATAAATAGTAGCATCGCCTACCGTTAGCGCAGCATTTTTCACATTTTCTGGCTTCACAGTTATGGTAGCTGTGCTATTAGATTCAATCTCACCAATTTTAAGACCAATCACAAATTTCGTATCCGAAGAGACAGGGGTAATGTGAGTGAAGAGAACTGGATAATGCCATGCATTACCAGGAAATGTAGCATTACTAAATTTATAATCAATATTCGCTTTAAGCCCCGGCGGGCTTTTTACAAATGGCTTAATATCTAAAAGATCAAACCCTGCTCTACCAAACAAAACTTCAATAGTTGTATCGCCAGTATCACTTATTGTCTCCGAAGCTGGAATTAGCCGGGCTTTTGTTTATCTCAGGACCGCTGACATTTAGATGCCCTAATACTTTCAACACATCATCCAGGCCCGAATCTTTCAGGTAATGTATCCCTATATCATGTTTGCCAGCTTGATGTATTGTAAAAGTTCCAGTATATTTAGAACAATTACGATTCTCAGGTCCGCCAGTGCAATGGGAAACAATGGTTGCAGGGATTACTTTATTATTATCCACTATCTTCAAATCACCATGAATATCATCGCGGATAGGTCCATTATCAAAGTTATTTAGAGTAAGAGTAAAATTAACTTTTGCCTCATCAACACTACCTTCGCTCGTTAATGCTGGATTTGGTGGATCAAAAGTCATATGCGACATTTGAGCAGATGGCACGTCTGAGCTTATAACTATATCTCCAAAAATAAGGTCATTTACACTATTTGTTTTCGCTGTTTTTATACCAAATTTATAGCCATCAGAACGAAACTTTGAGATATTTTTCCATTTAACATGAAATTTAGCCTCCCCTTCAATCGTAGTGGTTACTTGAGCAGAAGGGTTAATTTCCCACTGAGTTGGCTCATCTATCAAAAAGCTTACGTTTTTATTAGGCAAAAGATTACCATATTGGTCTCTAAGCGTAAAAACAATATCTACAGCTGGTGAAAAATTACCCATATAAATTCCGGCTGCTGGGGTTACAGCAGACTTCTGCTCAGAAATAGCATTATTCTCGGCGCTAGCTTCAATATCTATTGCTGCGTTATGGATAAGCTTTCCATCATACTGCACGCTTAAATTATGTAGCCCTGACTTATAGGTCGAGAAAGTAGCTGTATAGGTAGTTACATTACCGGACTGCGCTTCAAAAGCGCTAAGCTCCTTATCGGTATTTGCACTATCTACAAGGCGTAATTTGCTAGCTACATTTTCTTTAATATTTGGCAATTTTAGCGTAAGTAGGAGCTTATCTTTATCGTCCGCATTTACAGCTTTTTTGTTCGCCGTTAGTTCAGCTTCTGTAAAATTAGGTAGATTAATAACTGCCACATCAGAAGGATTAGTATTTATTAAAGTTTCCAAATAATGAGCGGTAAGGCTATGAACTCCAGCAACATTAGTTGAAAAAATTGCCACATAGGTTTTGCTATCTTTACCTTTCTTAAAATCAGCAATTTTTTGGGTGCCGTCATACAAGCTTAACCGGCTCGCTATATCATCGCTAACGTTCGGCAAGTTTAGCGTAATATTGGATGTTAACTTATTGTCGACCACCTTAGGCGGCATTACAGCTAACGTGGCATTAGTCAATTTTTGATGCTGAACTTTTATGGTGGCTGTGTTCTTAGATGCAACTCCATAGATTTCAATACCAATCACAAAGTTCGCATCCTCAGATACAGCCCTAAGGGGCTTAAAGGTAAATTTATAATGCCCAGCTACACTACCCTTCGTAACAGCACTAAAAGAATAATTTGTATTTAACTCAGCGTTAGACGGCGACTTTAGCACTGGCTTAATATCTGACAGCTTAATATCGTTTCTATTAGCTACAGCTATATCAATGTCTGTGCTGCCAGCATCACTTATTATAGACGATTGCGGGGTTAATGTACTGGATTCTAATGCAGGATCCCTAACAATGAGCTCCGTTAATTTGGCCAAATGGGACGCGCCATCTGAATCTTTACTATAAGCTATGCCAATATCATGCGTACCCGCTTTATGCACTTTAAATGTACCTGTATAGATGCTGCATTCGCCGTCATAACTGCTTTGCTTACCAGTACAAGTTACCGTAATGTGCGAATCTGTTACTTTAGCATTATCTAATATACTCAAATCAGCACTAATATCATCTATAATAGGCATGTGATCAGCATTCAATAACCGAAGATAAAACTCAACTACTGCCTCGCCATTTGAATCTAATGTTGCAAACTCTGGGGTCAAGTTCATCTCCGAGTAACCAGAAGCAGGTGTATCTCGCCGTAGATACAAATGTCCGATGCTAGGAATATTTTGGTTACCTACTATTAGACCAAAATCAAAACTATCGCTATCATAAGGATTAACCTCAACTTTCCATCTAACATTGAAGCTACATTCACCATTAACGTTAGAAATTACTTCTAGAGGTTTAATTTCCCAATATTCAGGATTCCTTATCAATAAGCTTACTTTCTTATTAGGTAGAAGATTGCCATATTTGTCTTTAAGAGTAAAAGTAATTTTCTGACCATGTGAAAAAGTACCAACATAAATAATACGAGGATCTGGCTCCGTCTTAATAGTATCAACGGCTACAGCATTATTCTCGGCGCTGACATCAATATCAACTATGGCTTTATTTATAGGCTTTCCATCATAATTCACGCTTAAGCTATGTTTACCTGCCTTAGTGCTTGAGAAATTGGTTGTGTATGTCGCTAAATTACCCTGTTGCACTGTAAATACTGGGCTGGCGACCGCTTCTCCGTTATCTACAAGGCGTAATTTGCTAGCTACATTTTCTTTAATATTTGGCAATTTTAGCGTAAGTAGGAGCTTATCTTTATCGTCCGCATTTACAGCTTTTTTGTTCGCCGTTAGTTCAGCTTCTGTAAAATTAGGTAGATTAATAACTGCCACATCAGAAGGATTAGTATTTATTAAAGTTTCCAAATAATGAGCGGTAAGGCTATGAACTCCAGCAACATTAGTTGAAAAAATTGCCACATAGGTTTTGCTATCTTTACCTT